>NZ_AP026972.1:1200000-1534273 GCF_027924105.1 Polynucleobacter sp. KF022 | reverse complement strand
GGATTGAGGGTGGGAGCAGCAAAACAAAATCCCACCAGCGGTTTCGTCAGCCTTGCTAAGAGCACTTTCGCTATGCTGTCCGTGGGTCACTTGACCTTCTACGACTTTGCCTTTGCAGGAGCCACAGGCACCATTTTTACAGCCATAGGGTAAATTGATTCCTTGACGTAGAGCGGCCTCCAGGACATTCTCATCTGGATTGACGGTAAATTGTTTGCCGCTCGTTTTGAGCGTGACTTGATAAGACACTCTCATTCCTTTCAATAAATCGTTACGATGTCACTTATGCAATCTTTTGGTAAACCTTCAATCCTGATTATTGGCTGCGGAGATATTGGTCTTCGGGTAGCCAAGCAGCTCTCGCGAAGCCATCGTGTTTTTGCACTTACTTCTCAGCAGAGACGCTTTCAGGAGCTGAGGGAGGTGGGCGCGACTCCTATTTTGGGTAACCTGGATAAACCAGAGTCTTTATGGCGCCTGGCCGGTTTAGCGCAAACCGTGATTCATTTGGCACCACCTCAAAATAGTGGAAATCGCGATTGCCGAACCCGCAACCTAATTCGAATTTTAGCCCAAGGCTCTAATGCCGTCAGGCGCCTGATCTATATCAGTACTACCGGCGTCTATGGGGATCATCGGGGTGCTAAGGTGACTGAAATCACACCAGTAAACCCCCAAAGCGAGCGTGCCAAAAGAAGGGTGGATGCTGAGCAAGCAATTCGCTTGTGGGGACCTGCAAATGGTGTAGCGGTAACGATTTTGCGTGTCCCTGGTATTTATGCCGCTGATCGTTTGCCAATAGAGCGCTTGGAATCTCAAACTCCGGCGTTGCTCCCTGAGGAAGATGCTTACTCCAATCATATTCACAGTGATGATTTAGCCAGATTGGTTTGTGCGGCGGTGTATCACGGGAAACCTCAGCGCATCATTAATGCCTGCGATGGTGGCGAAACGAAGATGGGCGATTACTTTGATGAAGTCGCAGATGCATTTGGGCTAGAAAGACCGACTCGATTGCCTGGTAATGAATTGCAGAAAATTGTTAGTCCGATGCTGTGGTCATTTATGCGCGAATCTCGAAGGGTAACTAATGCTCGTTTGCCCGAGCTGAAAACTCCCCTACGCTATCCCAGCGTAAGAGATTTTTTGAAAACTATTTCCAAGAATCCTTAAGTCCAACTGTTCGGTTAAATACTGGTTTGCCGGGCAGAGAATCTTTTTGATCGGCAACAAAATATCCATGGCGCTCAAACTGAAAGCGATCTTCTGCTTTAGCATCCTTCATGCAGGGTTCTAAATAGGCGGCAATAGTTTGTTTGGAGTTTGAATTAATTGCATCCAAGAAATTCTTATCACCGCTGTCTGGATGAGGGTCGCTAAAGAGGTGGTCATATAGACGTACTTCTGCAGGTATAGCCTCGGCAGCGCTAATCCAATGGATATTGCCTTTGACCTTGTAATTATTGGAGCCTGGCGTCCCGCTCTTGCTGTCTGGGAAGTGGGTAACGTTTACTTGCGTCACATTACCTTGAGCATCAGTTTCAAAGCCTGTGCACTCAACTACAAAGCCATGGCGTAAGCGCACACGACTGCCAGGTTGATCGCCAATTGGTGGGTAGAGTCTGAAGAATCCCTTGATTGGTTCTTGCATAAAGTCATCTGCTTCAATCCACAACTCGCGTGTGAAATTAAACTCACGATTGCCCCATTCTGGATGATTGGGATGACGTGGTGCAGAGCATGCCTCTTTTGCTGAGGTATCAAAGTTTTCCACTACAAGCCTGAGTGGTTTCAGTACTGCAGTAGCGCGTGGCGCTCTGACTTCAAGATCATCGCGAAGCGCTTGATCAAGAGTGCTCATATCAATCCAGCTGTCTGCCTTAGAAACGCCAATGCGTTCACAGAACAAACGAATACTTTCTGGGGTGTAGCCGCGACGACGGATGCCTACGATGGTTGGCATACGCGGATCATCCCAGCCTTCAACATGCTTTTCTTCCACCAGTTGCAATAACTTGCGTTTGCTGGTGATGGTATAGGTCAGATTGAGGCGAGCGAATTCATACTGATGCGGTACTGGATCTTTAAATACGCCCAATTCTTTTAGGGAATTCACAATCCAGTCATACAGTGGGCGGTTGTTCTCGAACTCCAATGTGCATATGGAATGGGAGACATTTTCAAGTGCATCAGAGATGCAGTGAGTGAAGTCGTATAAAGGGTAGATGCACCATTTGTTGCCCGTACGATGGTGGTCGGTATGGCGAATGCGATAAACAACAGGATCGCGCATCACGATATTCGGATGCGTCATATCAATCTTTAGGCGCAGTACATGTTCACCGTCTTTAAATTTGCCATCGCGCATCTCGCGAAAGAGGACAAGATTTTCTTCTGGGCTACGATCGCGATAAGGGCTGTTTTTTCCTACTTGCCCAAAGTTGCCGCGATTGGTATGGATATCATCAGCGCTCTGGCTATCAACATACGCTTTGCCATTTTGAATCAAAATCTCAGCAAACTCATAGAGGCGATCAAAGTAATCGCTTGCATGATAAAGATGGGTTCCCCAATTAAAGCCTAACCACTTCACCGCATCCAAAATACTATCGGCGTACTCAACATCTTCTTTGACTGGATTGGTATCGTCCAGGCGCATATTGCAGCGCGCGCCACCAGCTTGATTGTTGTAATCAGCCGCTAAGCCAAAGTTCAAACAAATGCTTTTAGCGTGACCAATGTGTAAATAGCCATTCGGCTCAGGCGGAAAACGGGTAATGATCGATGGAATAGCTTCGCCCGCCAAATTAGTGCGCTGTGAAAAAGCTCCGCTTGCCAAATCATGATCAATGATCTGGCGTAAGAAATTAGACGGTTCGGCTATTACGCCGTTATTGGCTTTGGAGGGTTTGCTATCTTGGGACATAGCCACATTGTAGAGAAAACCCTTGGCCCATAAAGAAAAAGCCCGCAAATTGCTGCGGGCTTGTTTCTGGAGAGGTGGCGAGAATTAATCTTCCACGAATGCCTCTTCGCGAGTCTTCTTCACCGCTGGTAGAGCCACGATCACTACCAAAAGGGCAGCTGCAATCAGCAATCCCAAGGAAAGCGGGCGGGTTACGAAGGTTGTGAAGTCGCCGCGAGATAACAATAGGGCGCGACGGAAGTTCTCTTCCATCATTGGCCCGAGCACGAAGCCCAATAGCAATGGAGGAGGTTCGCAACCGAGCTTGAAGAACAAGTAACCAATCAAGCCAAAGCCCGCAGTTACATATACGTCAAACACAGTGTTATTCACGGTGTATACGCCGATACAGCAGAACACCAAAATCGCTGGGTAGAGGAAGCGATAAGGAATCTTCAAGAGCTTTACCCAGATACCAATCAAAGGTAAGTTCAAGAGAATCAACATCACGTTACCAATCCACATGGAGGCGATCAGACCCCAGAACAGCGCTGGGTTGCTGGTCATTACTTGTGGACCTGGTTGAATGTTATGAATGGTCATTGCGCCAACCATCAACGCCATCACAGCATTTGGTGGAATACCCAAAGTCAATAATGGAATGAATGAGGTTTGAGCAGCAGCATTGTTTGCTGCCTCAGGACCAGCAACACCCTCAATCGCGCCTTTGCCGAATTCATGGCTGTACTTGGATGATTTCTTCTCAACAGAGTAAGCGCCAAATGCTGCTAAAGCTGCGCCGCCGCCCGGCAGAATGCCCAAGATAGAACCAATAGTTGTACCGCGCAAGATAGAAGGAATCATGCGCTTCACATCATTCTTGGTGGGCACCATGCTGGTGAGTTTATTGAGGAAGCCTTCGTCGTCACCAGTCTTTTCAAGGTTACCCATGATCTCAGCAAAGCCGAATACACCCATCGCTACAGCTACGAAGCCGATACCATCGCTGAGCTCAGGAATGTCAAACGCATAACGTGATACACCTGAGTTCACGTCAGTGCCAATCAAGCCCATCAAGAGACCCAAGATGATCATGCCAATCGCTTTGATCAAAGAGCCGGATGCCAGTACCACCGCACCAATTAAGCCCAAGACCATTAACGAGAAGTATTCGGCGGGGCCAAACTTAAATGCGAGTTGAGATAGTGGTGCAGCAAAAGCAGCCAATACTAAAGTTGCTACGCAACCAGCGAAGAATGAACCCATGCCAGCGGTAAACAATGCAACACCAGCTCGGCCATTGCGGGCCATTTGGTAGCCATCGATCGCCGTCACCACCGACGACGTCTCCCCTGGAATGTTGAGTAAAATCGCTGTGGTGGAACCACCGTACTGTGAGCCGTAATAAATACCAGCCAACATAATCAAGGCAGCGATCGGAGGTAATGCATAGGTTGCTGGCAATAACATCGCAATTGTTGCGATTGGGCCAAGACCTGGCAATACTCCAATCAAGGTTCCCAAGATACAGCCGATTAGGCAGTACATTAGGTTTTGTAATGTGAACGCGGTATCGAAACCGAGAGCTAAGTTAGTGAATAAATCCATTTTTCAGAGTCCCGGTTCGTTATTGTTGTAGGAATACAGGCAGGAGTGGGAACTGAAGTTTCAGGCCCAACACAAACACTGAATAAGTAAATGTCACCAAGAAGGCTGCATTAATCGCAGTGCCCTTCCAGGTAAATTCTCTGCTGGCGCTAGCGGCAACAAAAACCAATACGACTATGGCAACCAAGAATCCCATGCGTGGAAGCAATAAGCCATAAAGCACTACTGCGCCAGTAATTTGCGCCATGATGCGCCAATTAAATTTAGGGATGGATTCAATCGCTGCTTTGGCACCAAAGGCCTTAACTGCCACTAAAAGGCCTAATAGGAACATTAAGATGCCTAAATAGAACGGGAAATAGCCTGGACCCATTTTGGCAGCAGTTCCCATTGGGTAGTTTGTGGCCATGATGGCGAAGAAGAGGCCAATGACCATATACATGATCCCGGCCCCAAAATCCCGTTGATTGCGAATTTTCAAGTTGCTCTCCTTGTTGTCGACTTAACTGCCGATTTTTATTGATGTTGTGGGATTGTAAGGCAGGTTTGGGGCTTCTTACCTAGCGTTTGCCCTAGGCTAGTGCCAATGCGATAATTATCGGCATGAAAGTCTCCCAAATTCGCCAGGCGTACCTGGATTTCTTCTCCCAAAAAGGCCACCAAATCGTCCCGTCCAGCCCGGTAGTGCCGGGGGATGACCCAACCCTGCTATTTACCAATGCGGGTATGAACCAGTTCAAGGACGTGTTTTTAGGGTTCGATAAGCGCCCTTATAACCGCGCTACGACTGCTCAAAAGTGCATCCGGGCAGGCGGTAAACATAATGACTTGGATAACGTGGGCTATACCGCCCGCCATCACACCTTTTTTGAAATGCTGGGAAATTTCTCATTTGGGGACTATTTCAAGAAGGAAGCCATTCAATTTGCCTGGGACTTATTGACCCAGACTTTTAAATTGCCCAAAGAAAAACTCTTGGTTACCGTCTACGCAGAAGACGATGAAGCTTTTGAGATTTGGAATAAGCAGATTGGCATTCCAGTCGATCGCATCATTCGCATTGGTGACAACAAGGGCGGGCGTTACGCATCAGATAATTTTTGGATGATGGGTGATACAGGCCCATGCGGACCATGCACTGAGATTTTTTACGATCACGGCGATCATATTGCTGGCGGCCCTCCTGGAAGCCCGGATGAAGATGGTGATCGTTATATCGAAATTTGGAATAACGTTTTCATGCAGTTCAACCGAGATGAAGCAGGCGTGATGCATCCGCTGCCTAAGCCAAGTGTTGATACGGGTATGGGTCTTGAGCGTATTGCTGCAGTGTTGCAGCATGTTCACTCCAATTATGAAATTGACCTCTTTGTCAATCTTCTCAAGGCTTCGAAGGAAGCGGTAGATGCTGCTGGCGGTGAAAATTGTGATGCAGACAGTCCTTCACTCAAAGTGATTGCTGACCATATTCGTGCGTGTAGCTTTATCGTGGTAGACGGTGTCATTCCTGGTAATGCAGGGCGCGGTTATGTCTTGCGTCGTATTGCGCGTCGGGCAATACGACATGGCTATAAGTTGGGCGCACGCAAACCATTCTTCTATCAATTAGTTCCTGCGCTTGTAAAAGAGATGGGTGATGCTTATCCAGAGTTGCGCGCTGCACAAGATAAAGTGAGTGAAGTTATCAAGCAAGAAGAAGAGCGCTTCTTCCAAACTATTGCTAACGGCATGGAAATTTTGGATGGTGCTCTAGCTGGCGGTGCAAAAGTGGTTGATGGTGAAACTGCATTCCGCTTGCATGATACTTTTGGTTTCCCATTGGACTTAACTGCTGACGTTTGTCGTGAGCGTGGTGTGACGGTGGATAGTGAGGGCTTTGAAGTAGCGATGCAAAAGCAGCGCGACCAAGCTAGAGCAGCCGGTAAGTTCAAGGTGGCTCAAGGCTTAGATTATAAAGGCACGCCAACCCAATTTCATGGTTACGACACCTTAAAACATGACGGCGCAAAAGTAACTGCCCTTTATGTGGATGGTTCAGCAGTGTCATCCGTTAAAGCGGGTGATGCAGCCGTGATTGTTTTAGATAACACTCCTTTTTACGCAGAATCTGGTGGTCAGGTTGGCGACAAAGGCGAACTCCGCAATGAAAGCATCCGTTTTGCCGTAGAAGATACTTTCAAGATTCAAGCGGATGTATTTGGTCATCAGGGCGAGGTACTGGAGGGCGAGCTCAAAGTGGGTGATGTACTCAATGCAATCGTGGATACCCAACACAGAACCGATACGATGCGCAATCACAGTGCGACACATATCTTGCATAAAGCATTACGTGAAGTATTGGGCGATCATGTTCAGCAAAAAGGTTCTTTGGTGGACGCCAATAAGACCCGTTTTGACTTTACGCACAACGCACCGATAACTGCAGAGCAAATCCGCCGCATTGAAGATATTGTTAACCAAGAGATTTTGGAAAATACAGCAACTTTAGGCAAGGTTATGTCTTTGGATGATGCGCAAAAGACAGGCGCCATGATGCTCTTTGGGGAGAAGTACGGTGATGAGGTGCGCGTGCTCGAGATCGGCTCTTCTAAAGAGCTCTGTGGTGGCACGCACGTATCACGTACCGGAGATATTGGTAGCTTAAAGATTGTTTCTGAAGGCGGTGTTGCTGCTGGCATTCGTCGCGTTGAGGCAGTGACTGGCAATAATGCATTGCAGTTCTTGCAAGGCTTGGAAGACAAAATTAATGAAGCTGCAGCGATTCTGAAAACCCATCCGGGTGATTTAGTGAATCGTGTGGCACAGCTCCAGGAAAGTCTGCGCCAAGCTGAGCGTGAGTTAGAAAAAGTGAACTCCAAACTAGCCGCAAGCCAGGGTGATGAGTTGGCTGGACAAGCAATTGACGTCAATGGCATCAAAGTGCTTGCTGCTCGTCTGGATGGCGCAGATGCGGGTGTGCTTCGTGAAACTATGGATGCTCTCAAAGCTAAGCTCAAGACCGCCGCCATTGTGTTGGCATCAGTTCAGGGCGATAAAGTGAGTTTGATTGCTGGTGTAACAGCTGATTCGATTGGCAAAGTGAAAGCAGGCGACCTCGTGAACTTTGTAGCTCAGCAAGTCGGTGGCAAGGGTGGCGGCAAGCCTGAGATGGCGATGGCCGGCGGTACTGATCCTAGTAAGTTAGGCGCTGCTTTGGCAGGCGTTAAAGATTGGGTAGCAAGTAAATGAGTGATGCTCTAAATATCGCCTTTAATGCAGAAGTAGATGCCATTGGTATGAACTGTCCATTGCCCATCCTGCGCACCAAGAAAGCTTTGGCAACCATGCAGTCTGGCGAAGTCTTAAAGATCAAGGCAACCGATGCTGGTGCTGCTCACGACTTTCCGGCTTTTGCTAAACAAACTGGAAACGAGCTAATTGCCAGTACTACTGAAGGTGATGTGTTGGTGTTTTTCATGAAGCGCAGGTAGTAGCTTTCAATCACAATAAAAAAGGCAGAGAGATCTCTGCCTTTTTTAATTCGGCCAAGAAAAATTTAAGTCAATGAACGGCTCTTAAGGTAAGCAGCAAAGTCAGCAGAGACTTCGGGGTGGCGCAGGGCAAACTCGACAGATGCTTTGAGGTAGCCCAGCTTGCTGCCGCAGTCATAGCGCACGCCATCGTATTCATAAGCAAATACTGGCTCTTCTTTGAGTAAAGAGGCAATCGCATCGGTCAGCTGAATCTCGCCACCTGCACCAGGCTTGAGATTGCGAATATGAGTAAAGATATCGGATGAGAGAACATAACGTCCTACTACTGCCAAATTAGAAGGCGCGTCCTTTGGTTGTGGCTTTTCCACAATGCCGTTCAGGCGATAGATGCCTTTGGCGACTTCGGCGCCAGAAACGATTCCATAAGAGCTGCTCTTGGCAGGATCAATCTTTTCAACCGCTACTACAGATCCATTTTGTTCTTCAAAAACTTTTAGCATTTGCTTGAGAACCGGAGGTTGACCATCTAACAAGTCGTCCGCCAAGATGATGGCAAATGGCTCATCACGCACCAACTTCTCTGCACACAAAACCGCATGACCCAATCCAAGCGCCTCAGGTTGGCGAACATATACGCAATCTACGTGGCTAGGCTTAACACTACGAACGATATCGAGAAGAGTCTGCTTATTTTTAGCCTCTAATTCAGCTTCGAGCTCATATGCTTTGTCAAAGTGATCTTCAATGGCACGTTTGCTGCGACCGGTCACGAAAATCATTTCAGTAATACCTGCAGCAATTGCCTCTTCCACGGCATATTGAATGAGGGGCTTATCCACCACATTCAACATTTCTTTCGGGCTAGCTTTCGTTGCTGGTAAAAAGCGGGTACCCAAGCCCGCAACAGGAAAGACTGCTTTGGTGACGGCTTTGGTGCTTAACGGCATATGGCTTCCAATCACTTTATTTAGCTGCTGATTATTTCAGACGCTCTAATTGTGCTACAAGTTTCTCGTGATTTTGCTCAAAACCAGCAAGACGTTGCTTTTCCTGAGCAACCACGTCAGCTGGTGCGCGAGCGACAAAGCTTTCGTTGGTTAGTTTGCCCTTGGCTTTGTTGATTTCATTCGCCAAGCGCTCGATCTCTTTACCAAGACGATTGCGTTCGGCAGCAATATCCACCTCAATCTTGAGAAGGAGCTTGATATCGCCCACTAGGGCAATAGGGGCGCCTGGAGCATCTTTTTCTAAAGCGGATTCATCGCTGTAGATCTTAACCTCAGTGAGCTTGGCAAGTGCCAAGAGGTAAGGCGTAGCCTTGGCTAAGAATGCTTCTGGACCATAAATCCAAAGTGGTACTTTTTGACCTGGCGGAACTTGCATTTCACCACGTAGATTTCTGCAGGCATCCACAATCGCTTTAATTTGTGCAACCCAAGCTTCGCTTTGCTCATCAATCTTCTCAGGCTGAGCAACAGGGTAGGGTTGGAGTGCAATGGTCTGCTTAGCTTGCTTGGCCAATTCTTTACCGGACTTCGGCCCAACGGTTTGCCAAAGTGTCTCGGTGATAAATGGGATCAATGGATGCGCCATGCGCAAGATCGTTTCCAGAACGCGCAACAGGGTGCGACGCGTAGCGCGCTGCTGAGCGGGCGTACCCGTTTGTAGCTGCACCTTGGCGAGTTCCAAATACCAATCGCAGTACTCATCCCATACGAATTGGTAAATGCTGCTCGCAATATTGTCAAAGCGATAGTTTTCAAAGCCCTTGGCTACATCAGCCTCAGTTCTTTGGAGTTGGGAAACAATCCATTTATCGGCGGCTGAAAAATCTAGATACCCCTCTGGGCCGCATTGGTTGTCACACGGCGCTAGACCATTGTCCTCATCATTGCCGGAGCAGTTCATGAGAACAAAGCGCGTGGCATTCCAAAGTTTGTTACAGAAATTGCGATAGCCTTCGCAACGCTTTTGATCGAAGTTGATATTTCGGCCCAGCGAGGCTAAAGAAGCAAATGTAAAGCGTAAGGCGTCTGTACCAAATGCCGGAATACCATCCGGAAATTCTTTCTTAGTCTTCTTGCTGATGCTCTCAGCTTGCTTAGGATTCATGAGTCCGGTAGTTCTCTTGCCTACCAACTCTTCAATCTGAATACCGTCAATCAAATCAATTGGATCCAAAGTATTGCCTTTGGACTTACTCATTTTCTGACCTTCAGCATCACGAACCAAGCCATGAACATAGACGGTATGGAACGGCACCTTTCCGGTGAAGTGGCAGGTCATCATGACCATGCGCGCCACCCAGAAGAAGATGATGTCAAAGCCGGTAACCAGGACAGATGAAGGTAGGAAGTGATTCAAAGCAGGTGTTTCATCGGGCCAGCCTAATGAGCTGAATGGCACAAGCGCAGAGCTAAACCAGGTATCCAGAACATCGGGATCGCGGCTCAGTTTGCCGGTGTAGCCCGCTGCTGCAGCCTTAGCCTTAGCTTCCTCCTCAGAACGTCCTACAAAAATCTGCCCGTCATCGCCATACCAAGCGGGGATTTGATGGCCCCACCAGAGTTGACGAGAGATACACCAGTCTTGAATATTAGCTAACCACTGGGTATAGGTATTAATCCAATTTTCTGGCACAAGTTTGATGTCGCCCTTAGTGACAGCATCTAAGGCTGCGCCAGCAATGGATGAGCCGGGTTGATATTTGTTGTCCGGACTTGGTTTGGACATTGCCACAAACCACTGGTCAGTCAACATTGGCTCAATGATGGTTTGGGTACGGTCACCACGTGGCACCATCAACTTATGCGGCTGCACTTTTTCTAATAAGCCAGCAGACTCCAAATCAGCAACTACTTGTTTGCGTGCTGCAAAACGTTCCATGCCTTGGTAAGCGGCAGGAGCATTCTCATTAATCTTCGCATCCAAAGTGAGGATGTTGATCATCGGCAATTGATGACGTTGACCTACTGCATAGTCATTAAAGTCGTGTGCAGGAGTCACCTTTACAACGCCAGTACCAAAGTTCAAATCAACGTAGTCATCTGCAATGATCGGAATTTCACGATCACACAATGGCAGGTTAACGGACTTGCCAATGAGGTGTTTATAACGCTCGTCTTCTGGGTTCACCATGACGGCAACGTCGCCCAGCAAGGTTTCAGGGCGAGTGGTAGCAACAGTGAGATGGCCTGAGCCGTCGGTCAATGGGTAGCGGATATGCCACATTGAGCCATCTTCTTCTTCGCTCACCACTTCCAGATCGGAAACTGCGGTGCCTAAAACTGGATCCCAGTTCACCAAACGTTTGCCGCGATAAATCAAGCCTTGTTCGTGTAGGCGGACAAATACCTCAACTACTGCCTTGGACATTTTGCTGTCCATTGTGAAATATTCTTTGCCCCAATCAATCGACGCCCCGAGACGACGAATTTGTCTAGTAATTGTATTGCCAGAAGTTTCTTTCCACTCCCATACTTTTTCTAAAAATTTCTCACGGCCTAAATCATGACGAGATACTTTTTGGGCATCGAGTTGGCGTTCAACAACAATTTGAGTGGCAATACCTGCATGATCAGTGCCTGGTACCCATAAAGTATTTTTGCCAGACATGCGTGCGTGGCGTACCAAGCCATCCATGATGGTTTGGTTAAAAGCGTGACCCATGTGCAGGGTGCCAGTGACGTTTGGCGGGGGTAGCTGAATCGAAAAATCACCCTTACCCTCATCCATCGTGGCATCGGCAATACCGCGACGCTCCCACTCTGGACCCCAGTAGGCCTCTATCGGGGCGGGTTCATAGGATTTAGCGAGCTCGTCCGCAGAGCTGGCCGCTGGTGAATTAGGGGTATTTGAGGCGTTTGGCATAAGAGGCAAATTATAATTGGGCTGATGTACTCAGACTTGCTCGCGAACCTCAATCCAGAACAGCGCGAGGCAGTGACCCTCCCGCCCGTAAATGAAAATGGCCAAGCCCAATCTGCCTTGATTTTGGCTGGGGCAGGGAGCGGTAAGACCCGCGTACTCACCACCCGTATAGCGTGGTTGATTCAGACCGGCCAGGTATCCCCTATTGGCGTCCTAGCGGTGACCTTTACCAATAAGGCTGCCAAAGAGATGATGTTGCGCTTAAGCGCCATGTTGCCGATTAATACCCGTGGCATGTGGATTGGCACCTTTCACGGCTTATGTAACCGATTATTGAGGGCTCATCACAAAGAAGCGGGTTTGCCATCCACTTTTCAGATTCTGGATACCCAGGATCAACTCTCTGCGATTAAGCGTCTTTTAAAGGGCTTAAAAGTCGATGATGAGAAGTATCCCGCTAAGCAGCTGCAATACTTTATTGCTCATGCCAAAGAGCGCGGTCAACGTGCAAAAGATTTATCAGTAGGCGATGACTTTCAAGCCAAGATGGCGCAACTCTATGCTGCTTACGATGAGCAATGCCAACGTGAAGGTGTAGTGGATTTTGCTGAACTCTTATTGCGTAGTTATGAATTGCTTAAACATAGTGAAGCTATTCGTACGCATTACCAAGAGCGCTTCCGTCATATTCTGATTGATGAGTTCCAAGATACCAATGCCTTGCAATATGCATGGCTTAAATTATTGTCAGGTCATGATACTAGCCGCATCAATGTGAGTGGTATGGGCAGCAGCTCCGTATTTGCTGTAGGTGATGATGATCAAAGTATTTATGCTTTCCGCGGCGCAGATGTAGAAAACATGCGCCTCTACGAAAAGCAATACCACCCGCTCATGGTGAAGCTAGAGCAGAACTATCGTTCACACGGCCATATTCTGGATACTGCAAATCATTTGATTGCTAACAACTCAGAGCGCCTTGGTAAAAACCTACGCACCGATGCTGGTCATGGCGAGCCGGTCCGAATTTATGAGGCTCCTAGTGATCATGCCGAGGCTGCTTGGTTGGTAGATGAGATCAAGGCTTTAGTAAATAGCGGCATTAAACGTACTGAAGTAGCTTTGCTCTATCGTAGTAACGCTCAGTCACGCATCATTGAGCACGCTTTATTTTCTGCGGGCATTCCGTATCGTGTGTATGGTGGTTTACGCTTCTTTGAGCGCGCTGAAATTAAACATGCGCTTGCCTATCTCCGTTTGCTTGAGAATCCAAATGACGATACCTCTTTCTCACGAGTGGTGAATTTCCCAACCCGTGGAATTGGTGCGCGCTCAATTGAGGCATTGCAAGATGCTGCCAGAGCGCAGCAATGCTCCTTGTACTTAGCAGCCTCCTCTCTAGAAGGTAAGGCGGGTGCAGCGCTTGGTGGTTTTGTACGCTTAGTGGATCACATGCGTGAAGCAACGCGTCACAATACCTTGCCAGAAACTGTTGAATTTGTGATTCAGCATAGCGGCTTGATTCAGCACTACCTCTCAGAGCGCGAAGGCCAAGACCGTGTAGAAAACTTACAGGAACTGATCAATGCAGCAACGGCATTTATTGCCGAAGAAGGCTATGGCCAAGATGCGGCTGCTGCAATGTTGCCAGGTGAGAATGCTCCTGGTGTTGTGGAGGTCTCTCCACTGGCTGCGTTCCTATCCCATGCCTCATTAGAGGCTGGGGATAACCAGGCTCAAGCAGGTCAGGATGCAGTCCAGCTGATGACAGTGCATTCGGCTAAAGGCTTAGAGTTCACCTCTGTCTTTATTACCGGCCTAGAAGAGGGTTTATTTCCCCACGAGAACAGCGTAAACGAACAAAATGGCTTAGAGGAAGAGCGTCGCTTGATGTATGTGGCGATTACCCGTGCCAAAGAGCGTCTGTACTTGTCACATACCCAATCACGTATGTTGCATGGGCAGGTTCGCTACAACATGCCTTCTCGCTTCCTTGAAGAGCTTCCTTCTGATTCATTGAAGTGGCTCACCCCTAAGGCAAGAGACGCTCGCTGGGGTGGAGGCAATTCCAGAACTGGATCTACTTGGCAAGATGGATATACCCGTCAACGCGAATACGAATCCAATGACTTCTTTGATTCTGGGTCTGAACGTCAGAGACCTGCTAAGCGTGTTGGCTCTGCTTCAATGGAAGTGAAAAGATTGGCCTCACCTCCGCGTGGAAATTACCCATTCACTATCGGACAAAATGTGTTCCACACTAAGTTTGGTGAGGGGCGTGTTACGGGCTTAGAAGGTGTTGATGCTGATGCAAGAGCGCAAGTGAATTTCAAGCGTCATGGCATTAAATGGCTACAGCTAAGTATTGCGAAGCTTGCTGCGATTGACTGAAAAGTCAGTTAGACAGGCATTACAACTTCATTGTCAGTGAAGCAAGCTTTCCAGGTCGCATAAAAAGAGCAGTGCATCACAGTGAGTCCCGCCATAGAGATGGGCGCAATGATGTACGAGGCTACTTGCCCCAAATTAATGGCATCAAATATCATGCCAATGGTTAGTGGAATAGCAATCAGAATTGCGCTCCAAATTGACAGGTACAAAAAGAATGCGGCTTTGTTAGACCAGCAGGCTAAGGCGCTTGAAAATAGAGCTTGAGGTACTGACATGTCTTCCCATGCAACCAATACTGGTGAAAACCACATTAGCATTGCCACTGGTACATATAGCATCGCGCCAAAGAAGAGTACTAAGTAAACCTGACGGAGTGCTTCTGGAGTAATGGGTTTATCAGTAGTCATCAGTGGAAGTAGCAGCTCAAAGTCAACTAGGAGACTTAAGATAAAGCTCAGTAAAACAATCATGGCCGCATACACTAAGCCTAGTTGCAAAATTCTTTTACGAATCATTTGCCCTGACTTTAAGGCGACTATGTAAACCGAAGGTTTAATGCGCTCTTTTTGAATGGCTTGGCGGCAAGCTGTCATGAATCCTACCGATAAGGTCGGCGTCAGCAGTAACACTGCAAACACACCAATGACTGGGATGATGACTGCCAGCTGAGCGGCGAATACATACATAAATACGAGCATTAAGAATCCCAAAGGGTTCTGTTTGAAAAGCCAAATACCCTGTCTAATCCAGGTATAGCCTTCTTTTGGAGCTACATAATTTAGTTTCATAGGGATCGACGACTTAAAAGAATGCGTTCAAAGTGCATGGGATCATGTGGTGTCAGCATTTGAGCGTCGCGAGGTAAATAGAAATCCCACAATCTAGAAACCCAGAAGCGTAATGCTGCTGCACGTAGCATGAGAGGCCAGCTCGTTTGCTCTTCCTTAGTCAGAGGGCGAACAGATTGGTAGGCCTTCATAAATGCATCTAAGCGTGCAGGATCCAAATCTTGTTTGTTGTCGGCAAGACACCAATCGTTGGCGGTGACGGCAATATCAAATAACCATTTATCAGTGCCAGCAAAGTAAAAATCAAAAAAGCCGCCCAATTGATCTTGAGATGCATTTGATCCCTTAGGATCAAAGAGAACATTGTCACGAAAGAGGTCGCAATGACTGGCGCCTTGTGGCAAACCATCATAGGCGCCTGAAGAAAAGAATTCTTCTTGAGTTTTGAGCTCATGAATAATCAATTCTTTTTGAGAAGTATTTAAATGGGGCAGTACTGAAGGGATGGTCTTTTGCCACCAAGCAAGACTACGAAGATTTTCTTGGCTCTTTGGAAAATCTTTTCCAGCGAGATGCATCTTTGCCAACATCTCACCTACTAGCGCGCAATGATTGGCTTCGGGGTGCAGTCTAGAAAGACCTGGAAGCTTGGTAACAATAGCTGCTGGCTTACCTTTTAAGGCAAAGAGGATGTTGCCCTGATTGTTTTCAATCGGCCTAGGAACCGGGACGTTTTTGTTTGCTAGGTGGCGCATGAGCTCCAAGTAAAAAGGAAGCTGCTCTGCTGACAATCTCTCAAAGATGGTTAAAACATATTCTTGCTTCTTACCATCTTTGGCGGTGTCTAGGAAAAAATTTGAGTTCTCAATACCGCCATGAATACCGCGTATTTCAGTGGCCTGGCCAATATCGAAATCTTGATCAATCCATTGAGAAATATCCTCAAGCGCGATTGGAGTAAATACGGCCATAAACTAGATTAATTAACTAAGCTAAATGATTTTTATTTAAGAGGGATGCTAATGCTTGGAACGCTAATCAGATCCGTTTCTTTTGGTGGGCCAGGCATTACTGAAGTAGGTGGGGCCATTTCATAGCTTGTAAATCGAGTTTTGACATCAACTTGGGTCGGGGCATTGACATCTTTATATTCGGTAACGGTGGTGCCGTTTGTATCCCTGTACTCAAAGTTGGGCTTGCGTTGCTCAGGAGAATTCAGAGCGCCAGCTGGGCTAACGGTTGGTGCAAGCGGTTGATTGTTGATGCGGTTTAATTCTGATGGGCTTAGTGCCTGGCTGTTATTCTGAGCTTGAGCTGAAGTGGTGCTAAAAATTCCAAAAACCACCAAAAAGCCTGCAGTTGCAATGGTTTGGCTCAAGGAGTGACTCACTAAGTTCGTTAAATAATGCATTTTTTCACCTTTTTAAGCCTACTCTCGGACGGTTCCCTAACCAGACCTGTAGGCATTTCACAACTAGATTGTACGATTGCGGTATGACTAAACATAGACTCTTGTTGGTAGACGGTTCTAGCTACCTCTATCGCGCCTTCCATGCTATGCCAGACCTTAGAAATGGGGCTGGAGAGCCTACTGGGGCTATATATGGCATGGTCAATATGATGCGCCGAGCCCGTTCTGAGCTCAAGGCTGACCATATAGCCTGTGTTTTTGATGCCAAGGGCAAAACTTTTCGCGATGAAATGTACTCCGAGTACAAGGCCCATCGCTCACCTATGCCGGAAGACTTGGTCAAGCAGATAGAGCCTATTCATGCCATGGTCAAAGCATTAGGTTGGCCCGTCCTCATGGTAAGCGGAGTCGAGGCGGATGACGTAATTGGTACGTTAGCTTGTCAAGCGACGCAAGCCGGCTGGGAAACTATTATTTCCACTGGAGATAAAGATTTAGCGCAATTGGTAAATCCTTCTGTCACTCTGATCAATACGATGACGAATGAAAAGTTGGATATTGATGGCGTTAAAGAAAAGTTTGGCGTTCCTCCTGAATTGATCGTTGATTATTTATCTATCATTGGCGATACCGTTGATAACGTACCAGGTGTGCCCAAAGCTGGTCCTAAAACAGCAAACAAATGGTTGTCAGAATTTGGTAATCTCGATAACTTGATGGCCAACGCTGATCAGGTGAAAGGCGTTGTTGGCGAAAATCTTCGCGCTTCACTCGATTGGTTGCCGCAAGCTCGTCAACTTATTACCGTAAAAACAGATTGTGATTTATCCCCTCACTTGCCTGGTCTAGATGATTTGCATGCGAAGTCTGAAGATGCGCCTTTGCTGCGGGAGTTATTTGAGCGCTATGCATTTAAGACTTGGTTGCGTGATGTAGAAAAGCAACTTACAAGCCCGGAAAATAAGGGCGATACAGTGACTTTTGATTTGGCAGGCAGCCCTATTTCTGCCCTAGAAAACGGAGCAGAGCAAGAAAAAAAGACACGCGTGATTGCGAGCGCACCAACCAAAGATTTGTCACAAGAAACTCGTGACTCGCAAGATGCAATCGAGCGCCATTATGAATGTATTGTCGATGAGGCGGGTTTAGAGAAGTGGTTAAAAAAGATTGAGTCTTCTGCATTGACTGCGGTGGACACAGAAACTACTAGTCTTGATGCGCTTGCAGCAGAGCTTGTGGGCATTTCTTTGTCAGTGAAGCCGGGGGAGGCTTGCTACATTCCGGTTGCACATCGCAATGGTGAGGTGCAACTCGATCGTGATTTGGTGTTAGCGCGCATGAAATCTTGGCTAGAAAGTGAGACTCATTTAAAGGTTGGGCAAAACCTCAAGTACGACGCTCATATCTTCGCTAATTACGGCATCACATTAAAAGGTGTTGCATTCGATACTTTGCTCGAATCATATGTACTCGAGTCCCATCTGCCACACAATATGGACAGCTTGGCTGAACGCCATCTGGGTATGAAGACTATTCGCTATGAAGAGGTTTGTGGCAAAGGCGTTCATCAGATTGGCTTTGATCAGGTAGATCTGAAGATTGCAACCGACTATGCGGCTGAAGATGCGGACATTACATTGCGTCTTCACCTGGAGCTCTGGCCTCAAATTCAGGAGAGCCAAGGCCTGCTCTACATTTATGAGAAGGTAGAGATGCCTGCCATGCGAGTGCTGGGCATCATGGAGCGCAATGGCATTCGGATTGACTCTGAGCTGCTTGCTAAGCAGGGCCAGCAGGTGGGTATACGTCTTTTGGAGCTTGAGGGAGAAATCCACAAGTTGGCAGGCCAACCTTTCAATATTCAGTCACCAAAACAAATTGCAGAAATTTTGTTTGGACAGCTTGAGCTGCCGGTGATTAAAAAGACTCCATCGGGCGCGCCATCAACCGACGAAGAAGTTCTGCAGAAGCTCGCAGAGGATTACCCTCTACCTGCACGCATCTTGGACTATCGTAGTTTGGCGAAGTTGATGTCGACCTATATTGAGAAGTTGCCTCGTATGGCAGATCCTAAGACGGGGCGCGTGCATACGAATTTTTCTCAAGCTACGGCCGTTACTGGCCGCTTGGCCTCAAGCGATCCAAACCTGCAAAACATTCCTGTTCGCACTGAAGAGGGTAGGCGTATTCGGGAAGCATTTATTCCTGCGGAAGGCTGCAAATTATTGTCAGCTGACTATTCTCAGATTGAGTTACGCATCATGGCGCACATTGCTGAAGATGAAAATCTTTTAGCCGCTTTTAGAGATGGTAAGGATGTGCACCAAGCTACTGCAGCAGAAATCTTTGGCGTTGCTTTGGGTGATGTGAATTCTGAGCAACGTCGCTATGCCAAGGTGATTAACTTTGGTCTGATTTATGGCATGAGTGCTTTTGGTTTGGCGGGTAATTTAGGTATTGAACGTTCTGCTGCGCAAAACTATATTGCCAAATACTTTGATCGCTATCCTGGAGTTGCTCAATACATGGAACGTACTCGTCTCGAGGCTAGAGAGAATGGATACGTTGAAACTGTCTTTGGGCGCCGTCTTTGGCTGCCTGAGATTAAGGGCTCCAATGGCCCCCGTCGCCAGGGTGCCGAACGCGCAGCTATTAATGCCCCAATGCAAGGTACTGCTGCAGACCTCATCAAGTTAGCCATGATTGCTGTAGAAGATTGGCTTGAAAAAGAGCAGTTAAAAACAAAAATGCTGCTTCAGGTACATGATGAATTGGTATTTGACGTACCTTTAGATGAGATTGACCTGCTGCAGGCCAAGTTACCCGATTTAATGTGTCATGTGGCTCAATTGAAGGTACCTTTGGTGGTTAGTATCGGGATTGGCGATAATTGGGAAGAAGCGCATTAAGAATCGTAATAAACATTCAAGCGAGGAGACAAAAAATGAGTAAAGAAATTCAAAATAGTCGACGCAATTTTATGAAGACATCAGCCATTGGAGCTACTGCAATCGGCGTAGGATTTGTGGCGGCATCTGAGCCAGTCATGGCAGCTGCCATTGAGACTGATTTCAAGGGGCTTAAAGTAGGCGAGCAGATGATTCCAGTGGGTAGCTTTCAAATGCCTGCCTATGTATCTCGTCCTGAAAATGCAAAGGGTGCTCTACCTATCGTGATCGTGGTGAGCGAGATTTTTGGTGTGCATGAGTATATTGCTGACGTCACAAGACGTTTTGCAAAAATGGGTTACCTTGCGATTGCCCCAGAATTTTTTACTCGCGCTGGTGATCCTAATACCTATGGAACAGTAGCGGAAATTCAGCAAAATATTGTTGCTAAAACTCCGGACTCACAGATTTTGAATGACTTGCAGGCCGCATTAGTTTGGGCGGGTAAAAATGGTGGTGATCTTAAGCGTGTTGGCGTGACTGGCTTCTGTTGGGGCGGCCGTATTACTTGGCTCTCAGCTACTTTGCCGCAGGTGCGTGCGGGTGTGGCCTGGTATGGTCGAGTGATTGGTGAGAAGACGGAAAATAGCCCACGTCATCCAGTAGACATTGCTGCCGACTTAAAGGCGCCAGTGCTTGGTTTATACGGCGGTGCTGATACTGGCATTTCCTTAGAGAGTGTTGAGCAAATGCGCGCCGCATTGGCACAAGCAGCACCAAAAAATCCCGCTGCCAAAGCATCAATGATTGAAGTGTATCCAGATGCTCCGCACGCTTTTCATGCAGACTATCGCGCTACCTATCGTGAAGGTCCAGCAAAAGATGGTTGGGAAAAGTGCCTTGCTTGGTTTAAGAAAAACGGAGTAGCTTAATTAGCATGTCAGTTTTACAAAGTATTCTCTTGGTTACTGCCTTAGCAGGAACAGCTAGCGTCTTGGTAGCCGCTAGCTGTTCTTTATCAATGTTGTCCAAGATGGTCAACAATATGGTGAGCTTGTCGGTAGGTATTTTATTGGCTACCGCTTTACTGCATTCATTACCAGAAGCTTTTAGTATGGAGGGCGTGAGCCCTCAGCTACTTTTCGCTACTTTGCTAGCGGGCTTATTAGGATTTTTCCTGCTCGAGAAAATTGCTTTATTGCGTCATGACCATCACCATGAAGGGGATGGTCACCACCACCACCATGGCCATGATGCCGAAAACGCTGGTCGTAGTGGCTGGATGATCTTAGTGGGCGATGGTATTCATAATTTTGTGGATGGCATCTTGATTGCTGCGGCTTTTATGGCGGATTATCAAGTCGGTATCTTTACTGCAATCGCCATCATTGCCCATGAGATTCCACAAGAGATTGGCGATTTCATCGTTTTGCTCAATGCCGGGTTCTCGCGAGCACGCGCTTTACTTTATAACTTTATTTGCGGCTTATCCGCAGTTGTTGGTGGTGTGTTGGCTTATTTCTTTTTGGAAAGAGCTCACGCGGCAATGCCATATTTATTGGTGATCGCTTCCAGTAGTTTTATTTATATTGCAGTCAGCGATCTCATTCCGCAAATGCACCGTCGTCCGCATTGGGCGGAATCTTTACGTCAGACGATTTTGATTGCCTGCGGCGTAGGTATTGTTGTCCTGCTCTCGCTGCTGCATTAACGAAAAATACGTTTAGAGCTCAACTGGCCTCTTGGGGTCAGCACACCATTCACTCCAACTGCCTGCGTAAAGGCGTGAACCTTTAAATCCTGCCAGTTCCATAGCTAGCAGATTATGGCAAGCAGTTACTCCAGATCCGCATTGGTGAATCACCTCAGAAGCTTTAATGGGGCCGAGACATTCTGAAAATTCTTTAAACAATTGTTCTGGGGTTTTAAATGCAGTCGCATTGAGATTGTTTTTAAAAAAACGATTCATTGCGCCAGGGATATGCCCACCAACTGGATCTAGTGTTTCGTTTTGACCGCGGAAACGATCCTCACCTCTGGCATCAATGATTTTGTTTTTCTTTGATTCCAGGTTGGCGATAACCTCATCGACTAAAACCAGCCCCGCATAGGGCATAGGCGCGATCGCTTGGGCGCAAGGAATGGGCTCTCTAGGAATCGATCCCATAGGGCCATTCCAGGCATCTAAGCCACCATCTAGTACGCGAACATTGGCGTGCCCTGTTGCTTTAAGCATCCACCATAAGCGGCTTGCATACACGGAGCCTTGTTTGTCATAGGCAACTACCAGTGTGTTTGGACTGATGCCCAGACGAGTTTTTGTTTGAGCCCAGGCTTCTGGACTAGGAAGGGGGTGGCGTCCATTACTACCAGTTTTATTCCCAGATAAATCTTTATCTAAATCGACATAGATTGCCCCTGGAATGTGACTTTCTTCGTACGATTTTTTGCCGATCAAAGGATCAACTAAATCAAAACGGCAATCACAGAGCAAGACATTCTCACCACTGTTAATGATTTCTTCTAACTGGTTAGCTGAGATCAGAGGAGTCATGATGCTTCCTATCTTTAGTGGCGAGAGTATTGGATGAAACTATAAAACCTGATTAGATTATGCGCCATCAAAATTCATGACGCGGCGATACCATTCATGAAAATGTTGCATGCCATCTTCCATTGGGCTTTGGTATGGACCCACTTCATTAATGCCGCGTGCATACAGTGCAGCGCGACCTTGATCCATGCGCTCACCAATTTCATCGTCTTCTACGCAGGTTTCCATATAGGCGGCACGTTCAGCTTCAACAAATTCGCGCTCAAACAGTGCAATTTCTTCTGGATAGTAGAACTCCACAATGTTGCGAGTTTTACCTGGCCCCATGGGGTGCAGTGTGGATACACATAGCACTCCTGGATACCACTCCACCATCACATTAGGATAGTAGGTAAGCCAGATAGCACCGTGGCGTGGGGCTTTGCCGTCAAATTGACGTAGTACTGCTTCGTGCCAATTGCGATAGGTTGGCGAGCCTGGCGTCTTAAGATCTTTGTGTATGCCAACAGTTTGTACGCTATGCCAATCGCCAAACTCCCAATGTAGATCTTCGCATGAAACAAACTTGCCTAAGCCTGGATGAAATGGCACAACGTGATAGTCCTCGAGATACACCTCGATGAAAGTTTTCCAGTTGTATTTGCAGTCATGCACTTCAATATGATCAAGCACATAGCCATCAAATTTGAGATCGTCAGCAACACCGAGTTTGGCAAGATCAGCTCGTACATCGCGTGGGCCCTCAAATAGTAAGCCTTGCCAATTTTGCAAAGGAGATTTGCCAAGATTTAAACAAGGCTTATCTTCAAAGTGTGGTGCGCCTAATAAGTTACCGTTTAAATCATAGGTCCAGCGATGCAAGGGGCAAACAATATTGTCTGCTTTGCCGCGACCATTAAGCATGAGTGCTTGACGATGACGGCAAACATTTGAAAGTAGTTCTACGCCAGCTTCATTGCGAACGAGGATGCGCCCCTCGTTTTCTGCGCTTAAAGTTTGATAGGAGCCAACTTCAGGCACCATGAGTTCGTGGCCAACATAGCCAGGACCCTGCTTGAAAAGCAGTTCAATTTCCCGCTGATACAAGTCAGCGTCAAAATATGCCGAAACCGGCAGTTGTAGATTGGACGGCGCAAGCTTCTGCGCGGTAGCCAGATTAGTCATTCTCCCCACCCCCGAAAACGTCAGCCGAAGCTAAGCGGAATAACCAATCCAACCATCGACGGATCGATATTGGAAAGGAAGGGGTGGATTATACCCATCTGAGGGGCTTCTCGCTTTAATATGTAGGGCTATCCGTGTGGGAAATACGAAGGAAACGAGCTTATGGCAACCAAGAAGTCTGAGAGTCAAAAACCCGGTCTAGAGGTCCAAGTTGACCCAGATCTGCGCTACGAGCAGGCAGTAAAAGAGCTCGAAAAGCTCATTTCTGACATGGAATCTGGAAAATTTTCTCTAGAAGAAACCTTGCTCGCTTATCAACGCGGCGCGGCTTTACTAAAACATTGTCAGACTATGTTGGCTCAAGTTGAGCAACAGGTGCGAGTGTTCGAGGCTTAATGAATACTGCTTTTCAATTTCAGGAGTGGGTCAGTTCGCACTCTAAGCGAGCTGAGTTAGCGTTAGATTGCTTACTTGATTCTGCTCAAACTACTCCTCATCGTTTGCATGAGGCAATGCGCTATGCGGCGCAAGGGGGCGGCAAACGTATTCGACCATTATTGGTTTATGCGGCGGGTCAACTGGGAAATCAGACGGATGACGCACACGCAGAGTCTTTGGATGCGGCTGCTGTTGCGATCGAATCTATTCATGCTTACTCATTAGTTCATGATGATTTACCTTGTATGGATGATGATGATTTGCGTCGTGGTCGTCCAACGGTTCACAAAGCTTTTGACGAAGCAACTGCATTATTAGTTGGGGATGCATTGCAAACCCGCGCTTTTGAAATCCTTGCTAATGCAAACTGCGATGCGCAGGTACGCCTAAAAATGATTGCCGCTTTAGCGGCTGCCAGTGGATCACGAGGTATGGCTGGTGGTCAGGCAATTGATTTGGAGAGCGTTGGTAGAAAGTTGGACCTCCCAGGTCTTAAGCAAATGCATGCCATGAAGACGGGCGCTTTGTTGTCATGCGCAGTGGAATTAGGGGGTATTTGTGCGTACCTCAGTCCCGAGCAAATGGCTCATCTAGCCAGTTATGCAAAAGCCCTGGGATTAGCATTTCAGATTGTGGATGATGTATTGGATGCCACTGCGGATAGTCAAACATTGGGCAAGACCGCTGGCAAAGACGCTGCGGCCAATAAGCCCACCTATGTGACCTTGATGGGTTTAGACTATGCGCAGACGCAGGCTAAAGAGCTACAAGAGGTAGCTATCGCCAGCTTAGATAGTTTTGGCGCATCAGCGCAGGCATTAAAAGATTTGGCTCTCTTGGTTGTCAATCGCGGCAAGTAAGAAAGAAACAATAGAAATACGAGAGAAATACATCGGTATAGATTATTTAGATTCAATGACTTTACATTCCATTAACTCACCTGACGATCTCAAAAAACTCTCACGCGAAGAGCTTCCCGCCTTGGCGGATGAGTTGCGTGAGTTTGTGTTGGATTCAGTATCAAAAACGGGGGGACATCTGTCCTCTAATTTGGGAACGGTAGAGCTATCAATTGCCTTGCATTACGTCTTTGATACACCAGAAGATCGCATTGTGTGGGATGTGGGTCATCAAAGCTATCCCCACAAAATCTTGACGGGCCGTCGTGAGCGTATGAACACCTTACGTCAGTACAAAGGTTTGTCGGGTTTCCCACATCGTGCTGAAAGTGAATTCGATGCTTTTGGTACCGGTCATTCATCTACTAGTATTTCTGCTGCGATGGGTATGGCACGCGCGTTTCAAACTAAAGGCGAAAGACATGTAGCTGTAGCCGTCATTGGTGATAGTGCGATGACAGGGGGCATGGCTTTCGAGGCGATGAACAATGCAGGTGTGTATGACGACCTACCCCTCGTCGTGATTTTGAATGACAACGATATGTCGATCTCTCCAGCTGTGGGTGCGCTTAACCGTCATCTAGCTAGAGTGCTCAGCGGAAATATTTATTCAGCGACTAAAAAAGGCATTGATAGTGTTTTATCTATTGCGCCACCTTTACGAGAGTTCGCTAAACGTCTTGAGGATCATGCTAAAGGCATGGTGTCTCCATCTACCATCTTTCAAGAGTTTGGTTTCAATTACTTTGGCCCAATTGATGGCCATGATTTGGATGCATTGATTCCAATGCTGCAGAACGTACGTCGTCTGGCGCTTGAAGGGCGCGGCCCTCAGTTCTTGCATGTAGTGACCAAAAAAGGTCAGGGCTATGAGTTGGCTGAGGCAGATCCAGTGTTGTATCACGGGCCAAGCAAATTCAATCCGGAAGAGGGTGTTAAAAAGCCTGCTGTCAGTAAGAAAACCTTTACCCAAGTATTTGGTGAATGGTTATGCGATATGGCGCATGCTGATCCATTATTGGTTGGTATTACTCCAGCGATGCGTGAAGGCTCTGGCTTAGTTGAATTTGAAAAGAATTTTCCGAAGCGCTACTACGACGTCGGCATTGCTGAACAGCATGCAGTAACTTTTGCAGCTGGCATGGCTTGTGAAGGCATGAAGCCAGTGGTGGCAATCTATTCGACATTCTTACAGCGCGCCTACGATCAGTTAATTCATGACGTCGCTTTACAGGATTTACCAGTGTTATTTGCACTGGATCGTGCGGGCTTAGTGGGTGCCGATGGCGCTACACATGCCGGTGCATACGACACTCCATTCTTGCGTTGCATCCCAAATATGTTGGTGATGACTCCAGCAGATGAGGCAGAGTGTCGTGATTTATTAACGACTGCTTTCCATCAGCCGCATCCAAGTGCAGTTCGTTACCCACGTGGATCAGGCATTGGCGCTATCCCATCTAAAGAGTTGCGCACCTTGCCGTTGGGTAAGGGTGAGATTCGTCGTAAATCTACTGCGCCATCCGGACAACGTTTAGCGATATTAGCTTTTGGCACATTGCTATACCCAGCCCTAGAGGTAGCAGAAGGTATTAATGCCACTGTTGCCAATATGCGTTTTGTAAAACCGCTAGATGTCGATTTGATTCAGTCCCTGGCGGCTGATCATGATTATTTCGTGACGATTGAAGATGGCGCGATTGCTGGCGGTGCTGGTAGTGCTT
This sequence comes from Polynucleobacter sp. KF022, assembly GCF_027924105.1. Classification (NCBI taxonomy): domain Bacteria; kingdom Pseudomonadati; phylum Pseudomonadota; class Betaproteobacteria; order Burkholderiales; family Burkholderiaceae; genus Polynucleobacter; species Polynucleobacter sp. KF022. Next base: position 1,508,160 of record NZ_AP026972.1, on the reverse strand, counting down.
GTTTAGAAGCTTTATCAAATCTTGGTTTTCATAAGCCCCTCTTGCAATTAGGTCTTCCTGATGAGTTTATTGAGCATGGTGACTACAGTCTGCTAATGACCAAGTGTGGCCTAGATGTAGAGGGCATTGTTAACTCCATCAAACAGCGTTTTCCAGCGATATTGACCCAAAATTCTGCGCTTGTAGGCAAATAAGCCTGTTTTGCCTGAAAATAGAGCCATGAATGACATGAATCCTGCTTTTTTAAAGCCTAGCGCAATGCCTGACGTGCAATCCACTTTGGATGAGCGCGCTTTGCCAATTGAGCAGGTTGGTATTCGTGGTGTGCGTCATCCACTCAATATTCGCAGTAAGACTGGTAACTTTCCATCAGTGGGCACCTTTGAAATGGATGTCGCCTTACCTGCGCATGTGAAGGGCACCCATATGTCCCGTTTTATGGCCCTGTTACAAAAGCAAGAAATTGCTGTTGATAGCACTTCAGTCGTCGCAATGGTTCGTGAAATGTTGCCATTGCTTGATGCTAAAGAGGGGCATGTGCAATTTACTTACACTCACTTTGTAAAAAAAGCAGCGCCAGTATCCGGCGTTGAGAGTTTGATGGACTACGAAGTGACTTGGATGGCTACTGCCAAACAAAATTCCAAGGGCGGTACTGATGTGGAGTTGGGTTTGCGTGCTCAGGTCCCGGTGATGAGTTTGTGCCCTTGTTCAAAAGAGATTTCTGATTTCGGTGCACACAACCAACGTTCTCATGTAACGATGTCTGTAGTGCTCGATGCCGAAACAAAAATGACAGTAGAGGATTTGGTCACTGCTGCTGAGAGTGAGGCATCCAGCGAGTTATGGGGTCTGCTCAAGCGCCCTGACGAGAAGTGGGTCACTGAGCGTTCTTACAGTAATCCTAAATTTGTAGAAGACCTGGTGCGCGATGTGGCCGGTAATCTCAAGGCGGATCAGCGTATCCAGTCCTTTGTAGTAGAGGCTGAGAACTTTGAGTCTATTCACAATCACAGTGCTTTTGCCCGTATCAGCCATCAGAAATAAGTAGCAACTCAGCAGGCTAAATACTTAAGCCAAATTATTGCTTTGCAAATCCCAACGGGGTTTGATATCAAAGGCTCCAGATGTTGTGGAGCCATTATTTTTAGCTAACATTCGCAGTGCTCCAGCAAATGCAATCATCACGCCATTATCAGTACATAACTCTAGTGGCGGGTAGTGCACTTCAAAACCATTTCGCGCAGCTTTTTCATTTAACGCACTGCGCAGTTGCAAATTGGCGCCGACTCCACCAGCAAGCACTAGATGTTTGCAACCAGTTTGCTTTAGTGCTTTTTCAGATTTACTCACCAACACTGCAACAATCGCATCAACAAAAGATCTAGCGAGGTCCGCATGAAACTGCGCCACTTCAGATGTGTCGACAATCTTTTTATCCTCAAACTTTTTAACTTGATTGAGAACTGCAGTCTTTAATCCGGAAAAAGAAAAATCCAAATCACCTGAATGCAACATCGGCTTTGGTAAGTCAAAAATACCGGAGCGTCCTTGCTTGGCTAATTTAGAAATCGCAGCGCCACCTGGGTAGTCGAGTCCGAGTAATTTGGCGGTCTTATCAAAAGCTTCGCCTGCTGCATCATCTAAGGTTTCGCCCAGAAGCTCATATTGCCCAATGCCAGAGACTTTCATAAGTTGGGTATGGCCGCCGGAAACCAGAAGGGCAATAAAGGGAAATTGAGGGGCTGTTTGACCTAAAAGTGGTGAAAGCAGGTGTCCTTCCAGGTGATGAACCCCAATTGAAGGCAAATTGAGGCCTTGGGCCAGGGATTTGGCAAAAGCACTGCCCACGAGAAGGGCGCCTGCCAGCCCTGGACCTTGCGTAAAGGCAACGGCATCAATATCGGTCAGCTTGAGACCAGATTGGACTAAAGACTGGTCTAAAAGGGGTAAAACACGGCGAATATGGTCACGGGAGGCTAATTCTGGGACAACACCCCCATAGTCCCGGTGCATGGCGATCTGGGAGTGCAAACCCTGGCCCAGTATGCCTTGGAAGGCCGGTTTACCCTCCTCCCAAGGGGCGGTGTTGTATAAAGCCACCCCGGTCTCGTCACAAGAAGTTTCTATTCCTAAAACAATCATTTTTTCGCTTGGTCGTGCTAGAATCGCAATTCAGTTAATTTTTCGATATTTTTCGAGCATATACGAGTTAAACAAGTATGACTACAGTCCGCCTCCGCGAAAACGAACCATTTGAAGTGGCATTGCGCCGTTTCAAGCGCACCATTGAAAAGAATGGCCTTTTGACAGACTTGCGTGCACGCGAGTTCTACGAGAAGCCAACGGCTGAGCGTAAGCGTAAGAAGGCTGCAGCTGCTAAGCGCCATTACAAGCGTATTCGCAGCCAAATGTTGCCTAAGAAGCTTTACTAATAGAATTTAAAAGCTCTCTTCACCGAGAAGCTTTGAAACCCGCTGACGGTGAAACGCAGCGGGTTTTTGCTTTTTGAATTGCCAAAAGCTGTGCAGCAAAATATATTCAACACCCAGGAATAAAGCCATGACTCTAAAAGATCAAATTACCGAAGATATGAAAAATGCTATGCGCGCAAAAGAAGTTGAGCGCCTAGGAACCATTCGTCTTTTGTTGGCAGCCATTAAGCAACGTGAAGTAGACGAGCGTATCGTGGTTGATGATGCTGGCGTCATTGCTACCGTTGAAAAAATGATTAAGCAACGTAAAGACTCAATCTCGCAGTTTGAAAAAGCAGGGCGTGATGATTTGGTAGCGGTTGAGGCTGCTGAGATGGTGATCTTGCAGGCGTACTTGCCAGCGCAACTATCTGATGCTGAAGTAGAGGCTGCAGTAGTTGCTGCCGTTGCTTCTACTGGCGCTGCTGGCCCCCAGGATATGGGTAAGGTGATTGGCGTTCTCAAAGGCCAATTAGCGGGCAAAGCAGATATGGGTAAAGTTTCTGGCTTGGTAAAAGCCGCACTTGCCAAGTAAGTATCTAAATACGAGAAACAGTTTCATACTCGCCTTATGGCACTCATCCCACAATCCTTTATTGCCGATCTTTTAAATCGGGTAGACATCGTTGATGTGGTTGGGCAGCACGTAAAGCTAAAAAAAGCGGGTGCGAACTTTCAGGGTTTGTGCCCTTTTCATTCGGAAAAGTCTCCTTCATTTTCAGTATCATCAACCAAGCAGTTTTATCACTGCTTTGGCTGTGGCGCGCACGGATCTGCCATTAGCTTCTTAATGGAGTATTCCGGTCTTGGATATGTAGACGCTATTGAAGATCTAGCGCGTTCTGCTGGATTAGATGTTCCTCGAGAAGAGCGCACGGCAAATGACGTTGCTCGTCAGCAGCAAGCCATGGCGCTGAGTGAGGTGATGAGCGCTGCTGCAGATTGGTATCGCCAGCAACTTAAGGGCAACACTCGAGCCGTTGACTACCTCAAAGGTCGAGGTCTGACTGGTGAGATTGCTAAACGCTATGCCCTGGGATATGCACCTGATGGCTGGCAAGGTTTAGAGGCGGTCTTTGGAGCCTATTTCAATGATGAAGTGGCCAAAACTTTGTTGGAGGGCGGCCTACTGATTCAAGGCGAGCAATCTGAAGGCGGGAATGTAAAGCGCTATGACCGTTTCCGTGATCGCATCATGTTCCCTATTCGTAATCCAAAAGGCCAAACGATTGGCTTTGGTGGGCGCATCTTGGATCAGGGCGAGCCTAAATATTTAAATTCTCCTGAGACGCCGCTGTTTTCTAAAGGCAACACGCTTTATGGTTTGTTTGAGGCAAGACAAGCGATTCGTTCGCAAGAATATGTTCTTGTTTGTGAAGGCTATATGGATGTAGTGGCACTAGCGCAACTAGGGTTTCCAAATGCTGTTGCCACTTTAGGAACTGCCTGCACTGCTAATCACGTTCGTATGTTATTGCGTCAAACCGATAAGGTGGTGTTCTCATTCGATGGCGACTCTGCTGGTCAACGTGCAGCTCAGCGAGCACTCGAAGCTTGTTTGCCTTTAATGTCAGACGACAAAGAAATTCGTTTCTTATTTTTGCCGACAGAGCATGACCCAGATAGTTATGTGCGCGCTTATGGAGCACCAGCTTTTGAAAAGGTTATTAAAGAGGCTATGTCTATTTCTAGCTTCTTCTTTAAAGTGGTGAGCGAAGATCATGAGTTAACTACTCCGGAGGGTAGGGCCCATACTCATCATGCTGCCAAGCCCCTTTTATTGTCGATGCCGCCGATCGCATTGCGCACCCAAATTTTGCGTGAGCTAGCTATTCGCACCAACACCACTCCCGCTGAGCTTGAAGCATTTTGTGGTTTGACAGTAGCGCCTGCACCCGTGCGCCAAACTACTTACCAGCCGATGCAAGCAAGAACTCCAGGTGGTCAAGGCAATCAAAATAATCAGAATACTTTTTCAGGCAATGGCAATCGTCAAGGCGCACCTTGGCAAGCATCTAAGGGGTCTGCAAAACGTGTTGCCACTCAAAACATTGAGCCTCCAAAAGCACCAACGGATTTAGCGGAGCAAATGTTGCGTGTGATTATTCAGTTTCCACATTTGGGAAAAGCCTTAGATGCAAATAAACGCGCGCTTGCATTAAAGGCTGCTGAGCAGAGATCTGAAAAAGCCCATGCTTTGATGAAAGATCTTTTAGCGCAGTGTGACTTGGTTGAGTTGATTCCAGGTGAAGGTGGTAAACCAGCTACTGCAGGTGCGGGAGCATTTGCGATGTTCCAAGATCAACTTTCTCGAAGTGAGTTGGCCCCGCTGTATGAGGTACTCAGAAATCGTGTGATGGGCTCCGATCTAGAGCTCGATGGCGCTGCTGCAGATTTGGATGGAGCGTTCAAAAAACTGGAATTAACCCACCTCAAGCAAGAAATGACGGAAATTGCGCAAAAGATCGCCGGAAGTACCGCTACCGAGCAAGATCGGGCCCGATATCGGGAATTGGGCGAAAAGCTGAAATTCTCCTAAGAATTTCTGAAAACACCCCTAGAAATCCTCTGAAATTACCCCATATTTTTAGGTAAGAAGAGGGTCAAAAAGTCGCAATCGACTATAATCCTCTGTTCCCAAGAAAAAACCGATTTAATTCAGCCACTTGCGCTTTATTTTGATGAAATTTGGGGTAAGTGGGTAAGTGAGTAACGCGGGGCTGTGTTTCATCAGTCGATATCAACAACAGTAATGTGAGTAAGTGCTAATAAATGCCGAATACCAAGACCAAAAAACCAGCTCCAAAAGCGAAAACACCTGCTAAGCCAGTAAAGGTAGTTGCAAAACCTGCAGCTAAAGCAAAAGCTCCTGCTAAGCCAGTAAAGGCTGCTCCTAAACCTGCAGCTAAAGCAAAAGCTCCAGCTAAGCCAGTAAAGGCAGCTGCAAAGCCAGTTGCCAAAACAAAGACTCCAGCTAAGCCAGTTGCTAAAGTAAAAGCTCCAGCTAAGCCAGTAAAGGCAGCTGCAAAGCCAGTTGCCAAAACAAAGACTCCAGCTAAGCCAGTTGCTAAAGTAAAAGCTCCGACTAAGCCAGTAAAGGCAGCTGCAAAGCCAGCCGCTAAACCAGCAAAGGCCGCAGCAAAACCAGCTCCGGCTAAACCGGCTGTTAAAGCTCCTGCGAAATCCGCTAAAGCAGAAATCAAAGTTGAGCTGGCCAAAAAAGGTAAAGCAGTAGCAGCACCTAAGGCTGAGCCATTTAAAGAAACAAAAGCAGCAAAAGAAACTAAAGGCGCAAAAGAAGTCAAAGGCAAAAAAGCTAAGACTGCAGAACTAGAAGCACCTGTAGTTGTTGAAGAAGAAAAGAAGCGTGGCCGCAAAGCGAAAGCAGAAGCACCTGCGGATAATGCTGAGCCGGTATTAACGGATCGTCAAAAAGCGCGCGAGCGTAAGGCGAAAGAAAAGGCGCTCTTAAAAGAGTTTGCTGCTCAACAGTTAGGAACTGAAGAGCAACAAGAGTTACGTCGTGCTCGCTTGAAGACTTTGATCAAGATGGGTATGTCCAAGGGTTACTTAACCCATGGCGAGATGAATGACGTGATGTCTGATGAGTTATCTGATGCGGACGCATTGGAAACTTTGATTAGCTTGCTTAATGACATCGGTATTACTGTTTACGAACAAGCACCAGACGCAGAAACATTAATTCTTTCTGACAATACAGCTGCTGCAGCTTCTGAAGAAGAGGCTGAAGAAGAGGCTGAAGCCGCTTTATCTACTGTTGATTCCGAGTTCGGACGTACCACTGACCCAGTACGTATGTATATGCGTGAGATGGGTACGGTTGATTTGCTGACTCGCGAGGGCGAGATCGTCATTGCGAAGAAGATTGAAGCTGGTCTCAAAGACATGGTGATGGCTTTGGCTGCTTGTCCTGTAACCATTGCTGAGATTTTGACTAACGTTGACAAGATCGCTAGCGGTGAGATGGAGATTGACCAGTTTGTGGATGGTTTGGTCGATCCAAATGCGGAAGATATTAAGCTCGGACCTGAAGAGCCAGAGGTAGACCCAGATGCTGAAGAAGGCGAAGAGGGTGAAGAGGATGATGCTGGCGGCGGTGGCGGCGGTGCTGCAACGGCAAATGCTAAGCAATTAGAGGAGTTAAAGCAGATTTCTTTAGAGAAGTTTGCAATCGTTCGTACACAAGCTGACAAGATGCGTCGCGCGTTTGATAAAGACGGTTACAACTGTCCTGCATACGTGAAGGCGCAAGATGCCATTCGTGCTGAATTACTGGGTTTCCGTTTAACAGCGAAAAGTGTAGAGAAGTTATGCGACACCATGCGCTCACAAGTAGACCAAGTATGGAAGCTTGAGCGTGGCATCGTGAGCTTGTTGGTAGACAAAGTTGGCGTTAATCGTGGTGAAGTACTAAAAGATTTTCCTAAGATGTCTATGAACTTGACCTGGACTGACAAGTTGCTCAAAGAGAACAAGCCATACAGCGCACTCTTGCAGCGTAACGTTCCAGCAATTCAAGAATTGCAACAGAAGTTGATTGACATTCAGAAGAATGTTGTTATTCCACTTCCAGAATTAAAAGAAGTGAATAAGCAAATGATCGCCGGCGAGAAGCGTGCCCGCGAAGCGAAGCGTGAGATGACTGTAGCCAACTTACGTTTGGTAATCTCGATTGCTAAGAAATACACCAACCGTGGCTTGCAGTTCTTGGATCTGATTCAAGAAGGCAACATCGGTTTGATGAAGGCGGTGGATAAGTTTGAATACCGTCGTGGTTATAAGTTCTCTACTTATGCAACATGGTGGATTCGTCAGGCGATTACTCGTTCGATTGCTGACCAAGCACGTACGATCCGTATCCCAGTTCACATGATTGAGACGATCAACAAGATGAACCGTATCAGCCGTCAAATTTTGCAAGAGACTGGTCACGAGCCAGATGCTGCAACATTGGCACTGAAGATGGAGATTCCAGAAGACAAGATCCGTAAGATCATGAAGATTGCTAAAGAGCCTATCTCCATGGAGACACCAATTGGTGACGATGAAGATTCTCATTTAGGCGACTTCATTGAAGACGGCAATACCTTGGCTCCAGCAGAAGCAGCATTGCATGACTCTATGCGCGATGTTGTGAAAGACGTTCTCGATTCATTGACGCCACGCGAAGCAAAAGTATTGCGCATGCGCTTTGGTGTTGAGATGAGCACTGATCACACTCTTGAAGAGGTTGGCAAACAGTTTGACGTTACTCGTGAGCGTATTCGTCAGATTGAAGCTAAGGCTCTCCGCAAAATGCGTCATCCAAGCCGTAGCGACAAACTCAAGACCTTCCTCGAAGAAGATTGATACAAGACTAACGGGCCCATAGCTCAGTTGGTTAGAGCAGAGGACTCATAAGAGAGATAACCTCGTTGTATTTTGCTAAGAACCTAGTAAACATAAGGGTCTTAGCGTGGTAAGGGTAGATAAGTTTGCTTACACACCGCTTACACACCGAGGCAAGTTGTAAAGCAGTAGTTTTAGCCCAGTTTTATCGGGTTAAAAAGAGTAAGTTTAGGGCCCATAGCTCAGTTGGTTAGAGCAGAGGACTCATAGCGAAAGTTGTGCCTTATGCGTGGAAACTGCATAAGGGATGGTGTCAAATTCGGAGAAAGCTAAGTCTAGCAATAGATACGCTAACGCCGAGCCAAGCTTCAGTATGAAAGTGCTGTTGAAGGTGTAGAGACTAGACGGCACCCATCTAAGTAAGGATGTAAATCTTTATATGATGAAGGCATAGTCCAGGGAGTTAGGAAACTAACGCAAACCGGAATCCTTTGGTCCCAGGTTCAAGTCCTGGTGGGCCCACCAGAAAAGCAAACCCTCATCAGCAATGGTGGGGGTTTTGTCTTTTGAACGCTTCTTAAGGTGATACCGAGCAGTTCGATGTAAAAGTTTTTGCAAGCAAGGGTTTTCACTAGTTTGATTGGTGATACTTTGCTCATATTTACTAGTATCCTACTGAAATCCCAGTTGAACTTCATTAAGGAATGTATGAAAAAATTGCACGGAATTAAGGCTCTTGCGTTTGACGCTTATGGAACGGTGTTTGATGTTCATTCAGTTGTTACTTTGGCTGAAAAGATGTACCCAGGGAAAGGCAATCAATTAAGTCAGCTTTGGAGATCAAAACAAATTGAATACATGTTTTTGAGAACCATTATGGGTAGATACATACCCCATAACCAGAATACAGAAGCTGGTCTTAAATATGCATTGAAGTATTTAGGGTTGCCTGGAGGTACAAGCGAGAGAATGGCTTTGATGGATGCTTACGAAAAATTATCCCCTTTTGAGGATGCTAGGCAAACCCTTCCTAAATTGAATGGAGTTAAGAGGGCAATCCTATCTGTTGGAACCCCATCATTACTAACAAATTTAGTTGGTAACGCAGGAATTTCGGATCAATTTGACGCCTTATTAAGTGTGGATGAGGTCAAAGTTTATAAGCCGCATCCAAGAACTTATCAGTTGGCAACTGATAAGTTCGATCTCCAAAGACATGAAATTGGATTTGTCACATCAAATTATTTTGATGTAGCTGGTGCAAAAGCTTTTGGGTTTCAAGTTATTTGGATTAATCGTAATTCTGCTTTACCAGATGAATTGAGTCTATCGCCTGACATTGAGCTTAGCTCAATAGAGCAAATACCCGGGATTCTTGGTTAACTAAACTTGTGGAGTGTTCAAATGGCAACTACAAATGTAAGTGAAGTAAAAAATAATAAAAGATCAATTACCGAAGATGAGAGAAGAATTCTAATTGCATCATCTCTGGGTACTGTATTTGAGTGGTATGACTTCTTTTTATATGGATCTTTGGCGGCTGTAATAGCTAAGCAATTTTTTGCCAAGGCCGATCCAACAACAGGACTCATTTTCGCTTTATTGGCATTTGCGGCAGGCTTTATCGTTCGTCCATTTGGAGCCCTTGTGTTTGGTCGACTGGGGGACATGATCGGTCGCAAATATACCTTTTTAATGACCATCCTCATTATGGGCTTATCGACATTTGGTGTTGGTTTACTGCCTGCATATGAAAGTATAGGTATTGCAGCGCCGATTATTCTGATTTCGCTTAGGTTGTTGCAAGGTCTTGCACTTGGCGGAGAGTATGGTGGCGCAGCAGTTTATGTCGCAGAGCATGCACCTCATAATCAAAGAGGGCAATTTACGGCGTGGATACAGACAACCGCAACTTTAGGCCTGTTTCTATCTTTGTTGGTCATTTTATCAACAAGACTATTCTTGGGTGAGGCAGCTTTTGGTGATTGGGGTTGGCGCATTCCGTTTTTGGTATCCATCATTTTGCTAGGAATCTCTGTGTGGATTCGCATGTCTATGAGTGAGTCGCCAGTTTTTGCCAAAATGAAAGAGGAGGGAACCGAGTCTAAGGCTCCGCTCACTGAATCTTTTCTTCGTTGGAAAAATTTAAAAATTGTTCTAATTGCATTGTTTGGCATCACTGCTGGATTAGGATGCGTTTGGTATGCGGGTCAATTTTACGTACTGCTTTTCTTGACGCAAACACTTAAGGTAGATAGCTTTACTGCGAATTTAATTGTAGCTGGCGCGCTTTTACTCGCTACCCCATTCTTTTTGATATTTGGCACGCTATCAGATCGAATTGGAAGAAAGAAAATTATTCTTACTGGAATGGCGCTAGCTGTGCTTACCTATTTCCCAATATTTAAAGGTCTGACACATTATGCGAACCCTGCTCTAGAGATGGCATTAAAAAATTCCCCTGTAGTGGTGGTTGCAGATCCAGGGGATTGTCAATTTCAATTTAATCCTACTGGAACTAAGAAGTTTACTTCTTCATGCGATATAGCTAAGGCAAAACTAGTAGCTGCGTCAGTTAACTATCGTGTTGAAAATGCTATACCGGGTACAGTTGCTAGTGTGAAGGTTGGCGATAAGACTATTAATTCATTTGATTCCGTAGGTCTATCAAAAGAAGACGCTACCTTAAAAATGAATAATTTTGCAAAAGAATTAAGCGCAACTATTGCAGAGGCAGGCTATCCTCCTAAAGCTAATCCTGATGAGATTAATAAGCTAATGGTTTTCCTTTTGGTTTTTTTGCTAGTAATCTATGTAACCATGGCTTACGGACCTACTGCAGCGGCATTGGTTGAGCTTTTTCCAACTAAAATTCGTTATTCTTCGCTCTCCTTGCCATACCATATCGGTACAGGTTGGTTTGGCGGCCTAATGCCTACTACAGCTTTTGCTCTAGTGGCCTTAGAGGGTGATATTTACTATGGACTCTGGTACCCAGTAATTATTGCGGCAGTAACTGTAATTTTTGGGGCGATATTTCTGCCAGAGACAAAAAATGTAGATATAAAGCTATAAAAAGCCTAGTTTCAGCGAAAATAGTGAGGTTTAATACCCTCACTATTTTCAATACCTAAATCCTGCTGTGAAATTAAAAAATACTGAATTAAAAAATACTGGAAAGAATGGGCGATTAGCCCTACAAAAGACTGACAACATCAGCTTGGCGGATAAGGTATACGCTGAGCTTGAAGAAATGATCGTCACTCTTCAATTTAAGCCAGGGCAGATGCTTTCTGAGTCAGAGTTGGGTGAGATGCTTCAAGTCAGCAGAACGCCGATTGGAGAGGCTCTTCAACGATTATCTAGAGAGGGATTGGTTAACATCCTTCCGCGTCGGGGAATTGTTGTCTCCGAAATCAATATTGCTGATCAGCTAAAGCTTTTGGAATTTAGAAGTGTAGTATCTCGATTTGCCGCCGGATCTGCTGCCAGACGTTCGAGTGATGAAGAGCGTAAGCAAATGCAAGCAATTGCTGATCAGCTTTTGGGTGCAGTTAAAACAAAAGACGGTCATGCACTTTTGCAGGCCGATAAAGCTTTTCATGATCATTTTTCCATTTGTGTAAGAAATGAATTTGCATCGAGAGCATTGGATTCTTTGGATTCTTTATCAAGGAGATTTTGGTTTGTTTATCATCAAAGCCAGGATGATGCTGAATCTGGAAAACTGCACGCAAACCTAGCTTTGGCAATCGCTAAAGGGGACTCTAAAGCCGCTGAAACAGCTTCGGATGAGTTATTTGAGAGTCTGGAAAAGTTTGTCCATCAAACGCTAAGAAGATAGTTTGAAGGCATATTCTAGGGGGTAATGAAAATTACATAAACCGGAATCCATTGGTCCCAGATTCAATTCCCAGCGTGTCCACCAGGATTGAAAATACCAACCTTTGGGTTGGTATTTTTTAAGCGTTACTTAAAGCCTGTCTTAACTTTTGATTTATATTAGGCCTAATATCTATATCCTGAAAACTCCCAATGCCCAGTGTCCCAAAAAGCGGTCTTAAACAAATTAATAAGGATACCCTTTGGGATAAAGCATATTTTTCCCTGAAAAGTGCATTGTTGGCGGGCAAATTTGCACCAGGCGAGCGAATTATTTTGAGGAAGGTCGCTCAAGATCTGGGCATTAGCCTCACCCCCGTTCGTGATGCCATTAATCGTTTGGCAGCTGAAAATGTTCTTGAGAGAGGCGGGGTTGGGCAAGGTGGTGGAGCTTCGGTGCCACTATTGAATGCTCACGAATTTGATCAATTGATGTCTATACGAAGTAGTTTGGAACCGTTGGCAGCTGAGGCTGCGGCTAATAATGCAACCAAAACTGAAATATCTGAAATTTCAAAACTATTGGATCAGATGAGGGATTTGGCCAATACTGGAAATCTGGCTTCTTACCTGGACGCCCACTACAAATTTCATTTTGGGATTTACAAGCTGGCCGATCAGTCAATACTGCTTCAGGCAATTGAAGGTGCTTGGCTTCGCTGTGGGCCAACTTTAAATCTTGCTCTGCCAGCATATAAACCAGGCCAAAAAAGGCATAAATATCATTTGGCTGCGCTCAATGCCTTGAAAAAAGGGGATGGTATTGGCGTTGCTCGGGCTATACGTGCTGATATTGATAGTGCTCGATCAGATATCTGTAATTTGTTGGAATAAGACTCAATAGTAGTTTAGGAATAACAAACCCTTCACCAAATGAATGTTATTTGTTATAACATTGGTATACTTTGCTGCTATAGGAGGAGATATGAACATGTATAAAAAGACTATTTGTGCAATTACAACTTATATTTTGGCAATTCTCATGGCGCTAGATCCTGCGCTGGCTGCAGATTTTCCTACCAAGGAGATAAAGTTAATTGTGCCCTGGAATGTGGGTGGGTCAAATGATATTTCTGCCCGTTTGATTTCAAAAATACTTGCTGACGAAGGAATTACAGTTGTTGTGGATAACGTCGCTGGAGCAACCGGAACTATTGGCATGACTAAGGTTGCTAATGCAGAACCCGATGGTTACACGATTGGAATGGGCACTAGCTCTACCTTGGCGATGATTGCCCAGGGATTAACACCTCTAAAAAATGAACAATTTGCTCCCATAGCACGCGTTACTACAGATCAATTGTTGTTGCTTGTTCCAAAGGATGGTCCGGCCAAAGATTTGAATAGCTTTGAGGCAATGGTTAAAAAAAATCCAGGAAAAATATCTATTGGCACTCCTGGTAGTAATAATCTTAATCATATTTTTGCCGTGATGACCGGCAATGTGGTTGATTCATCGATCATTACGGTTCCTTATACCGGTGGATCAAAAGTGATTATTGATCTTGCAGGTAAGCAGATAGATGCCGCAGTATTGAAGCCATCTGAAAGTAAGGCCCAAATCGACTCCAATATGGTGATGCCTTTGGGTGTATTTGCAAATGAACGCATCAAATCAATGCCCAATATTCCTACATTTAAAGAGAAGGGGTACAACGTATTTCCATATGGCCCTTTAGTGCAAATGGCATATCTTGCCGCTCCTGCTAAAACTCCTCCAGAGATCCAAGAAAAACTGATTGCGATTTTTAATAAGGCTATTCAAGATCCACGCTTTAAAGCTGCGTCTGAAGATGGTGGCGCAAAAGTAGATAGCTTGACAGGAAAGGCCTTGGGCAACGAAATCGTAGCAGTGACAAACACCCTGGCTGTAGTTGGTAAAAAAGTATTTACTGAGAAAAAATAAACATCCGAAATTGAAAGAAGATTAATGAGTCAAATTAAAAAAGTAACGTGTCACGTAGTTTCTGCTCCTGTACAAAAGCCATTCACTTCATCCAGAGGTTGGATTTATAAAACCAGAGGTTCTTGTATTGTTGAAATTGAAACAAACGATGGAATAGTAGGTTGGGGCGAGTGTTATGGCCCATCGACTGTAGCAAAAGCATTTATTGATACTCAATTCGGCCCTCGGGTTATTGGTAGAGACCCATTTGATGTAGAGGTAATTTGGGAGGATCTATATAACCGCATTAAGGACTACGGCACTACAGGCATGGCAATCTCCGCCATTAGTGGAATTGATATCGCCTTATGGGACATTATCGGCAAATCTTGCGGCAAACCAATTCACAAATTAATCGGCGGATCTTATCGAGATGAGGTAACGCCTTATGCGACAGGCCTATATTTTATTGATATGGATCGCTTAATCGAGGAAGCGGTAGAGGAGGCGATTGAATTTAAGCAAAATGGCTTTACTGCCATCAAGATGAAGATTGGCCTAGGCGATTTAAAGTTGGATATTAAACGGGTGGAGGCAGTTAGAAAAGCGGTGGGGGGTGACATGCGACTGATGGTAGACGCTAATCATTGTTTTACCGTTCCCCAGGCAATAAAGATTGGACGAGAGCTCGAGAAGTTAGATATTGAGTGGTTTGAAGAGCCAATTTCTCCTGAGGATTTAGATGGCTATGTTGAGGTGACTCGGGCTTTAGATATGGCTGTAGCTGGTGGCGAGAACGAATTTACTCGCTGGGGCTTTAGAGATATTGTGGTACGCAAGGCGATGGACATTGTTCAGCCAGACGTTTGTGCGGCCGGGGGCATTAGCGAATGTCGCAAGATTGCAACCCTTGCTAGTGCTCATGGCGTAGAGTGTGTTCCGCATGCGTGGGGATCAGTTATAGGTGTTGCTGCCACTTTACATTTCTTGGCAGCGCTTCCAGACCAGCCGCCAAGCTTTAAAGGCAACCCTCCTTTATTCGAATTTGAGCAATGCGAGAATCCATTCCGCGATTTGTTATCAGTTGATCCTATTGTTCAGAGTAATGGCAAGATAAGCGTTCCAAAAGGGCCAGGTCTTGGTATTGAGATAAACCGCCATATTCTTGATCAATATCGAGTCGCGTAGACCCTACTAATGCGATATTTAACTTTTACAGAAAATGGCCAACCGCCTAAAGTAGGCGTGTTATTAAGTGACTCCTTGCATGTGCTCGATCTCTCTCATGAAAGCTTAAGTGACATTGTGGGAAATCAATGCCCAAGCTTGCTTGAGATGGTAAAAACAGGCTTACCCTCGCTGACCAAGTCAATTACAAGCAAGCTTGAGAGTGGTCAGTATGATCAGGGTGCGGTTGTGAGTATCCAGACCATTTCAATATGCTCTCCGATTCCTAATCCCGGAAAGGTTGTTGGTGCTGCATACAATTTTACAGATGCCTTGGATGAACGTTCAATGCCTTATCCAGCTGAGCCAGTTATTTTCATTCGATCTGGAAATACGGTTATAGGGCCTAATGATCCTATCCTTATTCCACCAGATGTGGGTAACGTGGGTTACGAAGCTGAGTTAGCTGTAATTATTGGCAAGCGGGCACTGTATATAGAGCCCAAAGATGCCATGGACTACATTGTGGGTTATACGGTGCATAACGATGTCAGTGGTAGCGGCATGATTAAGCAAGATAACGGTAATTTTGTCCGTGGAAAAAATATGCCAGCTTCTGCGCCTTTCGGACCTTTTCTGGTGACCGCTGATGAAGTGGTCAACCCATACAACATTGAAATTAAATTGGATGTAGACGGCAGGGTATTGCAGGATGGTACAACGGGCACAATGCTTTTTAAGATTGCAGAGTTAATTTCCTATATTTCCAAAAAAATGCCGCTTGAGCCTGGGGATATTATTGCAACAGGCACTCCGGCGGGATTGGCAATGATGCATCAGCCAACAGCATGGTTGGAGCCTGGACAAACGGTGCGCGTTGAGCTTGAAGGGTTGGGAATACTGAATAACCCAATTGAAAAGGGAGTGCCATTTCTTGAGTAAAAGATTTAAAGTGCTTTTAACAAATCCCATACATCCGGATTGCCATAAAGCATTAATAAAAGAGTGCGACGTAGTTGTTGCCCCAGATATAAAGCCTGAGACTTTAAAGGGGCTAATTTCAGACTGTGATGGGTTAATTGTTCGTTGTCAGTTGTCTCCAGATATTTTTGATCAGGTTCAACAACTAAAGGCGGTAGTGCGTCATGGCGTGGGATTGGATTTTATTCCAGTCGATGCTGCTACCAAAAAAGGAATCCCTGTAGCAAACCTACCTGGATCAAATACTAATGCTGTTGTTGAATATTGCTTAGCCGCTATTTTTTATTTCCGTCGCCGTTTAGATTTGATTGATTCACGACTAAGAAGCGAGGGCTGGGCAAAAGCGCGTCCGTTAGCAGACCCATCGGCAGAGATAGCTAACACGACTTTAGGAATTATTGGGTTTGGCGCAATTGGTAGTAAATTGGCGCAGGCTGCAGTAGGCTTGCAAATGAAAACTATTGCGCTGACTAGGCGACCAGAGGCTCTGGCGAGTGGAGTACGGGCGGTTACTAAGATAGAGCTCTTTTCTCAATCAGATGTGATTGTCATCTGCTGTCCTTTAAACGAGGAAACACGGGGTTTGGTGGATCAAGCGGCGATTTCTGCAATGAAGCCCAACGCCATTTTAATTAATATCGCTCGCGGACCTGTGGTGGATACGCAAGCAGTTATAAAAGCACTTAAGTCAGGTGCAATAGCTGGTGCAGCAATGGACGTGTATGATCAACAGCCACTGTCTGGCCAGGAGGCGGTTTTTGATTGCCCAAATTTATTGCTAACGCCCCATATCGCCTCTATCACAGCTAGCAGCATGAAAGGCATGAGCGAAGGATCTGTAGCAACAATACTCGCTATCCTAAATGGTAATCGTCCCAAAAATATTGTTAACCCAGAAGTGTTTCTTTAATTGAGTAAAACATGACCAGTAATCCAATGCGTATCGTGAAGTTAGAGGCGGTTCCTATTTCCTTTCCCGTTCCTGAGAACAAGTCGGTTCGTCTAGGGATTGGAAAGTGCGTAAAACGTGACTCGGTATTAGTTCGCATTGAAACGGAAGATGGTCATGTTGGCTGGGGTGAAGCACACCATGGGCGCGCTCCAGGTGCAATTGCAAAGTTAATTGATACAACCATGCGGGAGCTTGTACTCAATAGTGATGCAATGGATATCAACGGCATTTGGGCGCGCGTTTATAAGATGCAAATCTCTAGCCATGGTATGGGCGCAGCAGCAGTTTTGGCTTTAAGTGGAATTGATATTGCATTATGGGATATACGTGCTCAAATCATGCAACAACCTTTATATCGGATGCTAGGTGGTGCCTCTAAAAAGATTAAGGCTTACGCAGGTGGAATCGCTTTAGGGTGGCAAGAGCCAGCATCATTAGCTAAAGAAGCGCAAGAGCATGTAGCAACAGGATATCGAGCATTGAAGTTGCGCGTGGGAGATACTGCTGAGAAAGATATCGTCAGGGTGCATGCAGTTCGTAAGGCGGTAGGCGATGAAATTGATATATTGGTTGACGCCAACACTAACTACACCTTAGCAGATGTGCGTAAGGTAATGCCTGCATTTGATGAGGCTGGTGTGAGTTGGTTGGAGGAGCCATTCCCGCCCCAAGATCGAAAGGCATATCGTATGGCACGCAGTTTGGGTCGGGTTCCATTTGCAGCCGGTGAAAATCACTATACCCGCTATGATTTCTCAATGCTCTTAGATGATGGAGATGTGCAGTTTATTCAGCCGGATTTATCAAAGACTGGCGGTGTGACTGAGTCCATGAGAATTGCTGCTATGGCCGGCGCTAATAAATTAACAATTAATCCCCACACCTCTGCTACCGCAATTAATATGGGGACAACAATCCATTTCCTTTCTGCCATTGATAATCCGGGTTATTTTGAAGGGGACGTTACTTCTTTGAATCCCTTTAGGGATGAGATGATGGATAAATCTGCCTATGAACTCGATTCAGAGGGTTATGTGAAACCTTATGATGGCGTAGGAATTGGGATGAAAATTAATTTAGATTTTGTAAAGGATCACCCTCTAATTGATGGCCCATGTTATGTTTAGGGGAAATCCTTTGGTCCCAGCTTCAAGTCCTGGTGGGCCCACCAGAAATGAAATGACTTAGGAAGAAATTCCTAAGTCATTTTTATTTATAACTCTTAATCCTAAGGGTTTTCTTTGGCTGTCTGCTCTCATACACCGTAACCTAACCCTGTATCAACGCGAGCATTTGCCGTGTGGCAATGTCGCTATAAGGTGGATAACAAGTGGATACGAGCTACTGCTAAAGAGACTCAGTTTGACTAGGCGGTGGATAAGGCTTAAATGGGCCCCAGAGTGCTCATGAGCACTATTTATCTATAGTTTCTTGTCAATCATTGATCAAAAACTTTACAATAATTTATAAAAACTTTACAATAATCTTGTAAAACTTTACAAAAATAGACATGAAATTTGCCAATACAAAGCGCTCTCAAGAAATACGTCAATACTTGGTGGATGGGGTTAAGGCTAATAGGCCTGACTTAGCTCATGCTGCAATAGAAAAGTTTGGCCTGACAAGGCAGGCTATTCATGCGCATTTTGCTGCTTTAGTTAAAGATGGATTTTTGGCGTCAAGTGGTAGCACCAAGGCTCGCACCTATCAATTGGGTGCAAAGCGATTTCATGATGGCCTATTTAAGCTAAAGGGATTGGAGGAGTCTGAAGTTTACTCTCGTGACTTTAGTGAAATATTTAGTGGTTTGCCCAAGGAAATTGCCAACATTTGTCATTACGGCTTTACTGAAATACTGAACAATGCCATTGACCACTCGGAAGGTACTGAGGTTTATATACATGTGGAGAGGACGCCGGATTTTGTTTCAATTTCAATTATCGATAATGGTGAGGGTATTTTTAACCATATCGCCAGATTATTAAAGTTGCAGGATCCGCGTGAATCCATTTTAGAGTTGAGTAAAGGAAAGTTGACCACTGATCCAAGTAATCACAGTGGACAGGGGATCTTTTTCTCATCTCGTGCTTTTGATGAATTCTTTATTTTTTCTGGAGATTTAGTTTTCACACATGCCGATGGCTCGGATATGGACTTCTTACTTCATAACGAAAAGAGCCATAAAGGCACGCGGGTAGTCATGAAAATCGCACTCAACTCCCAAAGAATACTACGTGAAGTATTTGATAGTTTTAGCGGAACGGAAGAGGAGGATTACGCGTTTAATAAAACAATTGTTCCAGTTAAGCTAGCTCTGTACGAAGGCGGGCAGCTTATTTCGCGTTCGCAAGCGAAAAGAATTCTAAATCGCGTAGATCGTTTTAAGACAGTGTTATTGGACTTTAAGGGTGTTGAGTCAATTGGTCAGGCATTCGCAGATGAAGTATTTCGAGTTTTTGTAAAACAAAATCCTCAAATTACTATTCATTCTATTAATGAGGGTCTAGAGGTCAAAAAAATGATTAAGGCTGCTCAAAGTAATTTAGGATAAAAACTGGACGCCCCACCTAAGTCGAGCAATCGATATGGTGAAGGCATAGTCCAGGGAGTAGTGAAAGCTACACAAACCGGAATCCTTTGGTCCCAGGTTCAAGTCCTGGTGGGCCCACCAGAAATAAAAAGCCACTCTTCGGAGTGGCTTTTTATTTGAGCGTTACTTTAAGTAACGGTTGGGAAAATAGTGCTATTCGCTAAATTTGATTTTTCCAGATTTTGCAATTGATGTGTATCTGGCACGTTCTTCGCCCAAAAATTTATTCAAGTCTGCCCCTGTAAGTCCTACACCGTCTACGCCTGCTTCCTCAAGCTTTTTCTTAATATCAGGTTCAGACAAGACCTTGTTGGTATCTTGAGCAATCTTATTAACAATTGTATTTGGAGTGCCTGCTGGCGCTAGTAGCAACATCCAGTTTGAAAAGCGATAACCTTTCAAACCAGGTATTTCAGCAATTGAAGGAGCATCAGGGAATGCTGGACTACGCTTCATTGTTGTCACCGCCAATAATTTCATATTGCCAGCTTTAATATGTGCGACTGTAGGTGGCAGCCCAACAATAGCCATATTTACTTGATTCCCAAGTACATCATTTACTGCGGGTGCCGCGCCACGATAAGGAATGTGATTTAAAGGTGTATTTGTACCTTCTTGAATTGCTTCCCCTGCAAAGTGCATGCTGCTCCCATTGCCGGGAGTGCCGTAGCT
Organism: Polynucleobacter sp. KF022; assembly: GCF_027924105.1. Classification (NCBI taxonomy): domain Bacteria; kingdom Pseudomonadati; phylum Pseudomonadota; class Betaproteobacteria; order Burkholderiales; family Burkholderiaceae; genus Polynucleobacter; species Polynucleobacter sp. KF022. Next base: position 1,488,208 of record NZ_AP026972.1, on the reverse strand, counting down.
TAACTCTTTCCCACTTTTCTTTGAATTTGCTAATGCCTCTCCTAAATTTGAGCCGGCGATAGATGGGTGGGCAACAACCCCAAGCGGCGTTTCCCCAACTAGCACAACTGGGATTAAATCTTTTTGTGGGTCGTAAGAAGTCTTTTGGCCGGCAATTGGTCCAACCAGTACTTCAGCGGGTGATGCAAGAACTAGAGTTAGCCCATCTGGTTTTGATTTTGCGACATAGTCTGCCCCAATAGACCCACTGGCTCCAGATTTGTTCTCAATGGTTACCGGTTGCCCCCAAATCTCACTAAGGCGCTGGCTAACAGTGCGGCCCACAAAATCAACCCCACCTCCTGCTGGGTATGGAACAATAATTTTGACCATATTGTTTGGGTATGCCTGAGCCTGCGCAAGACTTGGTGCAATCCATGGAAGGCCTAGGAGTATGGTGCTGATAATAAGTTTTTGTAACATGATTGTCTCCTCTAAATTAGCATTACTTAAAGTCAGCCGCTACTCCAGGTGCCGGCGTGAAGCCTAAATCACCTCTAGCTATAACCGCTTCTCTACCGCCATTAGCATCTAAAAGCTCTTTTTGTCTTGCGCGAGCGCGTTTATCTACTTCCATTGGATCTAATAAGTCATGCAAGCGTTTCTTGCACTCTTCTAGTACCGCAGACATCGAGGAATCATTTGCTAGATCATTGATTTCATCTGGGTCAGCTTCGAGGTCAAAGAGTTGGGGGGCATACTTGGAGTAGTGAATGTATTTGTATTTGCCCACGCGGATCATATAGGCTGCTGAGGTTGAGCCCATTCCGTGATATTCACTAATTACTGTTCTTTCTGGGGTGGCACCCTCAGAAAGATCGATGAGTGATACGCCAGGATGATCATCTTGTACTTCATCAAATGATTCGCCTACGATATCCATCACGGTAGGGCATACATCTACGTGGCTAACAGGAGTGTTAATCACTTTGCCTTTTGGAAAGCTAGGACCAGCACAAATCAAAGGTACACCAGCGATTTCGTCATACATAGTTGACTTACCCCATAGACCTCTTGAACCAAGATTATCGCCATGATCACTTGTGTAAATGATGTCTGTAGATCCTTCTAGGCCCATGTCTTGAAGGGTTTTCATGATCTTCCCAAGGTGTTCATCGAAGAAGCTAACAAGGCCAAAGTATCCAGACAATGCTTTATGCACATCCTGCTCTGACTCAAAGTAGTCGTCATAGCAAAAACTATTGCGATAGTCTTCAATGTAAGGATGGTTTGGACGATGCTCCCTTGCATATAACTTTGGCATCGGTAACTTTTGATTGAAGTAACGATAGTAGTGTTCGGGGGGTGCTGTTAAAGGGAAGTGCGGAGCTACAAAGGAAACAAATAACACCCAAGGTTTATCTTGGTGTTTATCAGCGTTTTCGCGTAACCATACTTGTGCGCGAGCGGCAATGTCACGGTCGTACAAAGTGTAGCTTGACTCACCAGGGCCAGCCATTCCAATCATTTTCTTTGCGCCACCACGTTTAGGTAGATCATCACGTACTAAGCCCATTAGGTCGCCCTTGCCATGAAGAATATGCATAGGAATGATCTCTTCTGTAAATCCATGATCTTCTTCGGCTGTATGAAAGTGCAATTTGCCGACAGAGACAACTTTGTGACCTCTATTGCGTATGTGGTGATGCCAAGTTGGAATAGAACCGTCATATGCGTCAGCGTTATCCCAAAAACCGATTTGATGAATATATTTGCCAATCGCGAACGCAGCGCGGGCAGGTACACAAACTGGGCTTGTTGTATATGCAGAAGTAAAGCGTGTTCCGCGAGCGGCTAATGCATCTAGGTTTGGGGTTGAGATCACTGGATGCCCAGCGCAACCCATTACCTTTGGATTGTGCTCGTCGGACATGATGACGATGAGGTTGTTAGGTTTTGGCATTTTTATCTCCGATTCTATTAAAACTATATAGTTATATAGTAACATAGCATAAAATAGCTTGGGATAATAAAAATTTGTATAGAAAGCTAGGGTAAAAGTGGGGTCAATGATTACAGAGCCAGTTTCAGCGAAAGAGATTGGGCGAATGCTTGATAAGTTTTCTCGACCTGGGTTGCCAAAATACACGGCACTACGAGATGCAGTGGTTCATGCTGTAGCTTCTGGAAAATTTGCTCCTGGGGATCGTTTGCCTAATGAGCAAGAATTGGCTGAAGCTCTTCCTATTAGCTTGGGTACTATTCAGCGAGGTTTAAGGCAATTGGTGGATGAAGGGGTGTTGCAACGACGCCATGGCCAAGGTTCATTTATTGCAGGCAGGACAACAAATGATGAAATGTCACATCCATTTCATTGTCGATTTATAGATGATTCTGGTGCAAATTACCTCAAGGTTTATCCCAAAACTACAGGGCGTAAACAGTTAAGCGATAAAGGTTTGTGGTCTGCTGCTTTAAGTGCTGCCAAAGGGGTGGAGATTACTCGCGTTATCTCTATTGGCAAAGAATTTAGTGTTTACAGCTCTTTTGTGGTTGATGCTTTACGTTTGCCAATATTCTCTGAATTATCTTTGCGGGAATTAGATGGTGAGAACTTTAAGGACCTTATATTTAGAGCGTCTGGGCAGTTAATAAAGCGAGTTGATTTATTTTTGCGACAAGCAGAAGCGCCAAAGGATGCGTTAAAAGCTTTAGGTCTATCAGAAGGAGCGCAATGCTTGTGTTTAAAGGCTATTGCTTACCTTACTGAGGGTGATGCTGTGTACTATCAGAATATTTATATACCACCCACCAACCGTGAGCTACATGTCATTGCAGATGCTCGAGCGTCTGGCTTTGAATGAATTCAGTGGTAAAGCTTGGGCGCCCTATCTAAGCTCCCGGAAACAGGTTCAAGCCCTAGTGGGTCCACCAGAAAAGCAATCCCTCATCAGAAATGGTGGGGGTTTGTCTTTTGGGCGTTACTTTAAGTAACGCTTAAAGTAAAAATCAATTGCTAATGTGCGATCCATTTTTGGATTAATTTTCATAATTTTTATCTCAAAAATGAGTGTATTTGTGTAGTCCAGATAAAACCCACCTAAATAGCACCTAACATGCCTCAATACATCTTAATACAGGCATGGGGGCGTTGGTGAATAGTCAGGACGAGTTTGACTACGTAATTGTTGGTGCTGGAACTGCAGGCTGCGTGTTAGCTAATCGACTAAGCGAATCGGGCAAATACAGTGTCTTATTGTTGGAGGCTGGTCCACGTGATTTATCACCATGGATCCATATCCCAATTGGCTATGGCAAGACCATGTTTAATCCAAAGTACAACTGGGGGTTCTACACAGAGCCAGAGAAAGAGCTAAACGGCAGAAGAATCTACCAGCCACGAGGTAAGGTTCTAGGCGGCTCTAGTTCTATCAATGGATTAATTTACATCCGTGGTCAGGCTGAAGATTATGATTTATGGGAGGGATTGGGTAATCAAGGGTGGGGTTGGAAAAATGTTTTACCGCTATTCCGAAAGATTGAAAACAATGAACGTGGATGTGACGAATATCACGGTGGCGGAGGACCTCTAGGTATTTCAAATATTCATGAGCGCCCAGAATTGATGGAAGCCATCATCAAGGCTGGAAATCAAGTTGGACTCCCATCTAACGATGACTTCAACGGCAAGACTCAGGAGGGCATTGGGTACTTCCAGTTATTAACTAAAAATGGTTTTAGGTCTTCGACGGCGGTTAGTTACTTAAACCCAGCCAAGAATAGACCAAACCTGTCTATCCTGACGGAAGCTCAAGTCCAAAAAATCTTATTCAAGAAAACTATGGCGATTGGTGTGCAGTTTAAACATCAGGGCGCCTTGAAAACTGTTCATGCCAATAAAGAAATTATTTTGGCTGCGGGCGCTATTCAATCTCCGCAATTATTGGAATTGTCTGGCATTGGTTCTTCTAAAGTTTTACAACCTCTGGGCATTGATGTCTTTCATGAATTGCCGGGTGTAGGTGAAAACCTGCAAGACCATTTGCAATTCCGTCTTATGTATCGTTGCAAAAAACCAATCACAACCAATGACACATTGCGTTCATGGACAGGCATGATGGGTATGGGTTTGAAGTATATGTTTAACAGAACAGGCCCAATGGCTGTTGGTATTAATCACGTCGGTGCTTTTGCAAAAGTTCTACCAGAATCAAAGACGCCTGATATTCAGTTCCATGTGGCAGCATTAACTGCAGATAAGGTGGCTGATAAGCCACATCCATGGCCCGGATTTACTTTAAGCGTGTGCCAATTGCGACCAGAATCCCGTGGATCTATACATATTCAATCCACAAAGGCTGCTGATGCACCGCTTATTAAGGCCAACTACTTAACTACGGACGGTGATTGGCGTTGCGCAATAGCAGCAGTTAAGTATGCGCAAGAGTTAGCGTATGCGCCAGCGATGAAAGATTACACAGAGTCTTCATACCGCCCAGCCTCTAAGGTGTCAACGGACGAAGAAATTCGTGAATTCTGTCGTGAATACAGCGCGACCATCTTCCATCCAGTAGGTACTTGCAAGATGGGATCGGACGAAATGTCCGTAGTTGACTCAAACCTACGAGTTCATGGCATTGAAAATCTTAGGGTCGCTGATGCATCAATCATGCCTTTGCTGGTATCTGGAAATACCAGTATCCCGTCGACCATGATTGGCGAAAAGGCTGCTCAATTAATTCTTGGAGAAAGTAGATGAACGTAGAGAAGCAAAGTGAAGTCACAGGTGAAAGTATTGCGGACTCTCTTGAGGGTGTGGGTGTTTCGCATATTGTGACTGTTCCAGATTGGGTTCAGCTTCCACTGCACCGTGCTTTTGAAGAGAGGAAGGATCGAGTTCGCACAATTAATTGCTGCACTGAGCACGAGGCATTTATGGTTGCAGGCGGTCTTTATTGCGGTGGCAAGAAATCTGCAATTGTTATCCAAAACCAAGGTCTTTACGCTGGATTGAATGCCTTACGTGGCATTGGCTTGGATGCGAAATTGCCCTTGGTGATGCTCATTGGGCAGTTTGGTCGTGAACAAGAAAACCGTGGGAGCGATACCAAGGGGTCCCGTCGCAGAATAGTTCGGATGTTGGACCCTCTATTGGATTTACTAGAAATCCCTTATTGGTACATCGACAGTAACGAGGACATTGGCAATATTAAAAAAGCGTATGAAACAGCAGAAGCAAAGATGACACCTGTCGCAATAGTATTCAATCGCAATATGCAGTGGAGCAAATAAATATGAAGAGCCAACAAGCCGTAGAGGCTATTGTTCAAAAGAGAAGTAGTGCAGTTATCGTCTCAACAATGACTGCAATTAAGTGGTTAGATACATACGACAAAGATGGACTCAACGTTGCTTGTGTGCCATTGATGGGTGGAGCATCAGCCCTTGGTGTAGGAATTGCTATTGCTCGCCCAGAGCGAAATGTTATTGCATTAGATGGGGACGGTAGCTTATTAATGCAGCTCCCATCACTTGTTATGGCGGCAGATGTGGCTCCACGCAACTTTATTCATGTTGTTTTCAATAACGGCGTTTGGTTTGAGAACTTAGCCAATCTACCAATTCCGGGCGCTACCAATGTGGATTTCCCAACTCTTGCTAAGGGCGCTGGGTATAAGCGTGTCTACAGCTTAGCTACTGTTGAACAGTTACAGAATTCTCTGGATGAAATCCTCAATGGATCAGGGCCTGTTTTCGTTGAATTGATTATCGAGCCGGAAAGTCAGGGTGTGTGGAAGAAGGGCAATGAGCAGCCAGATTTACCGGAGTTTCACTTCACTAGATTAGGTGATGAAGTGCGTCAAGTTAGGGCAAGGTTGTTAGGTAATTAAGTAAGAAGTTTAATTTGTAGTAAAAAAAGGGGGCAAAGTGAGTACAAATCAAAAGACGTTAAATCAAACCGTCATATCCAGTCTGATCGGAGCAACGATTGAATGGTATGACTTCTTTTTATTCGGTGTGATGGCCGGCGTGGTATTGAATAAGTTGTATTTTCCATCCGATGACCCAACAGTTTCGTTGATGTTGTCATACGCTACTTTTGCTGTAGGCTTCGTTACCAGACCGCTTGGGGGCATTGTATTTGGCCACCTAGGTGATAAGGTTGGGCGCAAAAGTGTTTTGGTTGCTACATTGATGATTATGGGTGTCTCAACATTCTTGGTAGGTTGTATACCGACATATCAGGAAATCGGGCTTTGGGCTCCAGCCTTGCTGTTATTAATTCGAGTGCTGCAAGGTATTGGTCTAGGCGGTGAATGGGGTGGTGCTGTATTAATGGCATACGAAACTGCACCAGAAGCAAAGCGTGGTTTTTACACCAGCATTCCGCAAATGGGACTGTCAATTGGCATCCTATTGGCTTCCGGTTCTTTGGCATTACTTTCAGCAAGCATGTCAAATGAGAGCTTTATGGCATGGGGCTGGCGTGTATGCTTCTTGGCATCTTTTGTATTAGTGTTGTTTGGTATGTTTATTCGTACCAGATTGCATGAGACACCTGAGTTTGCCCAAGTTAAAGAAACTCATAAAGAAGCTAAGTTGCCGATTGTTGAAATGTTCAAAGGTAATACCTCAAACGTATTGTTGGGGTTAGGTGCTCGTCACGTTGATGGCGTTTTCTTCAACATTTTCTCGGTTTTCTCAATTAGCTATTTGGTATCGACAATTGGTATATCAAGAGGAGACGCCTTATCTGCAGTGATGGTTGGTGCAGCAGTATTAACAATCTGTATTCCAATTGCTGGACACCTGTCTGACAAAATTTCCCGTGCAAAGCTATATGCATTCGGGACGTTTATTACAACAGCAAGCGTGTTCCCAGCGTTTTATGCACTCAAGCACTCTGCTGGCAACCCAACATTGATGTGGATTGCAATCATTGTTCCTTATGGAATTTTGTATTCACTTGTGTATGGCAACGTGGCAGCCCTTCAATGCGATTTGTTCACGGCAAAAGTGCGTTACACAGGCATTTCATTCGTGTATCAGATGACAAGCGTTGTTGCAGGCATGACTGCTTTGATTGCTACAGCATTAGTGAAGATGAATGATGGTGACCCATGGCTTGTATGCTGGTATGTTGTTGGATCAGGAACTTTATCCGCCCTGTGTGCTTGGGGTATTGCGAAGCGTAATGCAAATAAATATGCGCTAGCATAAAAATGTGCAAGCCGTAGTTGTGGCAAGGGTGGATACTATCTACTCTTGCCATTTTTTTTGAGATAAGTATGAACAGCCCAGATAATTCTGTAAGAAATAAGACAACAAACCCCAAAGAACCTAAGTGGCGACTTGAGGGAGAGGACCCTGATTATCGATTTTCGCTGGCCAATGAACGAACATTTTTGGCTTGGATGAGAACTGCATTGGCTATATTGGCGGCGGGCGTTTTGCTTGACCAGTTCTCTGTAAAACTGGGCTCACAAGTATTTGTGGTTCTAGTATCAGCGGGTCTATGTTTGGTGGCCGCAATACTTTCGGTGCTCTCATATATCAAATGGAGAGACTATGAAGTAGCCATGCGACATAAACGAGCGCTGCCCATGTCAAAGGCGATCATCTTTTTAGTGGGTGTAGTTTTGCTGCTAGGAATTTTATTAACTGCACTCATCCTTATTCCGCATTAATTTATGAGTCGAGCCTATGATCCGGGTTTGCAGCCTGAAAGGACTGCGCTTGCTTGGACTCGCACAGCGGTAGTTCTATTGTTAGATTCGCTATTGATGTTGCGGATTGGCCTCCATGATGGGTCAGTTGCTGTTATAGCAATTTCGCTTTCGCTATTCGCCGCCTGTCTCTTTACCTTTGGGTTTGCCAAATTCAGGGAGTCAAAGTTGACTAGAGGAATTCATTCGCTGGTACCCCCCGCTTTTGTTATGCGTTTTGTGGCATTTGTAACGGTGCTGGCATCGCTAACGGCGTTTTTTGCGCTTCTAACCCCGTATTTTTCGTAATTTTAGCGATTTCTAATACAACTTAGTTGTTTATAATACAATCTAATACAAGATGAAATCCAAAGTAAAAACACCTCCATTGGGAAAGACTGGGTTAGATGGCGCTAGCCCGGACCCCTTGTATCAGCAATTAGCCGACAGACTGGTACAGGCTATTACTAATGGCACGTTGGTGGCCGGCCAACAAGTTCCCTCCGAGTCTGAGTTAACTGAGACTTACGGCATTAGTCGGGTAACGGTACGTCAAGCACTTCAGCTGCTGGTGAAGTCTGGGCAGTTGGTTGCAAAAAGAGGTAAGGGTACGTTCGTTGCAAGAACAACATTGCAACAAGATCTTTCGAGTTTGCAGGGGTTCCATGAAGCACTTAAATCTCAAGGCGTGGAGCCCCAAACTGAGTTATTGAATTTTGATGCAACAGGTGGATTGAGCTCTAAGCAGTTGCCAGAGGGTGCAGACCTTCCGCTTCTGTTAAGGCGTAAGTATTCCGTTGATGGAGAAGCGTTTGCAGTTGTTGAGGCCTTTCTACCTAGTAAGGCGGCTGAAATAGGTAAGAAGCTGGCAGAGAAAATGGTGGTGTATGACATCCTTCAAAAATATTTAGGCGTGAGGATTGGTAAGGCCGATGTGGCGATCGAGTGCTCACATCCAACCCCGCAAATTGCAAAAGAACTCAAGTTATCAAAAAACGGTCACGTACTGTTAATGCGTCGTACCTCTTATTCCACTAGTGGTGAGATTTGCGAACACATGAGAATTTCTATTGTTCCCGACCGATACACATTCAATATGAGTGTTTCGGGTCCTATGCAGTTAGCAAGAGCAGTTGTTCCTAGCTTAAGTACGTAGCTTAATGAAAGGTTCGGTGTATTGAAGATGAATAGACGATTTACTTTGAAATTCCTATCTAGCCTCGTAGCTGGTGGGATTGTTTCGCCCATGCATGTATTTGGGCAGAGCGCTTACCCAAATAAAGCAATCAAAATGATTGTGCCTTTTCCTGCTGGTGGACCCACAGATATTGTGGCAAGGCCATTGGCTAAATTAATGGGCGACCAACTTGGGCAACAAGTCTTTATAGATAACAAAGGCGGCGCTGGAGGATCGGTTGGTGTCGTGGCAGTAGCTTCTAGTCCTCCAGACGGGTACACCTTACTGATGGGAACGGTTGGTACAAGCGCAATCAATCCACATCTGTATAAATCATTGGCCTACGATCCAATCAATAGCTTGACTCCGATTGCAACAGTGGCTAGTGCGCCAGTAGCCGTAGTGGTTAACCCATCATCAGGCATTACATCATTAGCAGACTTAATAGCCAAAGCTAAAGCCAACCCTGACCAATATACGTATGGCACAGCGGGCAACGGAGCACCGGGACATTTAACGGGAGCCATGTTTTGCGCAGCTACCGATATTAAGCTAAGACATATTGCCTATAAAGGCAGCGCACCTGCTGTTACTGATTTGTTAGGCGGTCAGATAGATATTATGTTCGACCCATTACAGTCGGTTTTACCTCATATTAAGTCAGGCAAGTTAAGAGTATTGGGTGTGACAAGTGCAAGCAGGACAAAAGTTTTGCCGGATGTACCAACAGTTAGCGAGCTTGTTCCAAACTTTACGATGACTGCGTGGTGGGCTGTTTATGGTCCGGCGGGGATGCCTAAGGACGTGGTTGCTAAATTGAAAGCCGCGATTAGCAAATCAATTGCATCACCAGAGTTTGATGCCAATTTGTCAGCCTTAGGGGTTCAGCCCTTAGAAACGCCATTGGCTGATTTACAGAAAAAAGAACTCGCTAAGTGGGGCGCAGCAGTGCGCTCTGCTGGCATAACCATGGAGTAATGATGAGACTAAATGACGAAGAAAAGGCAATGCTTGCTGGTGAGGCTGGATTTGTAGCTAAAACAGCAATTGAACATCAAATTAAAGTAGGTAAGTTTTTTGGTGCTGAAGATTTTGTACCTGTAACACAAGCCCACATCATGGCTGATACCGAGAGCTTAGGTCAGGCAGGTGTAATGTGGCTTGAAAAATTGGCTGATGCTAACGAAGGCGGTGTTCGTATTCCAACGATTACTGACCCACGTGGCACCGACTTTAAGCATTCAACTTTATTGGGTCAGGCAGACTGGATGGTTGAGCTTGAGCATAGAGCCATAGACGCGTTTGTTCGTTTAGGCGTCAGCATGACCGATACCTGTATTAATTACCAAACAGTTGTAGCGGCCACTAGAGGTGAGCACGTTGCATTTGGGGATACAGGTGTTGTGATTTACTCCAACTCGATTGGTGGTGCTCGTTCAAACTTTGAAGGCGGACCTTCTGCTTTATCAGCGGGCATCACTGGCCGCACTCCAAGATATGGATATCACCTTGACCGCCATAGACAAGCAACCAAAAGAATTCTTGTGAACTGGACCCCGAAGACCTTGGATGATTGGGGTTCGTTGGGTGGCGTGGTTGGTAAATTGTGCGGCAATTACTGGGAAGTTCCTGTTTTAGAGGGGCTGGAGGGCGCACCAACTTCTGATGAGTTAAAGCACTTTGGCGCAGCTATGGCTAGCTTTGGTTCAACAGCTTTATTCCATTTAGTAGGCATTACTCCAGAGGCTTATAGCCTTGCTGCAGTTGGTGGCGACAAACTGGAAGTGGCACACAAGATCACTAATGAAGAGATTGCAGCATTGAAGCGTGGATATGCTGTTGATACGAGCGTGGATGTGGTGGTTTTCTCTGCGCCACAACTTAGTATTTTTGAGTTAAGGGATATTGCAGCACTGTGTGAAGGTAAATCTCTTAAGAAGCCACTTTTAGCTGTGACTAGCCCTCAAGTGAAGCCAGATTGTGATCGTTTTGGGTATACCGAAAAGATTGAGAAAGCAGGTGGAACTGTGTTGTCTGGCATGTGCTTCTATCAATCCTATGCACGTGAAATGAGTGTGGCAAAGGGTTGGAAGAGGCTGGCAACTAATAGCGCCAAGTTAGTGAATATTTTAGGTGGTTATGGTTATGTGCCAATGATTGCCTCAATGGAAGCATGCGTAAAAGCAGCGGAAACTGGAGAATTGAAATGAGCACAGCATATAAATCACGCCATGCAATGGGTAATAAGGTAATCGGTCAGGCATTAGTGGCGCACGATGGCTTTTCTGCTAGGTACGACTTAGAGCGTCTTAAGGGCGTCTTCTCTAGACCATCTCACAAACTTGTTGGACAGTCTTACGTTGACAAGATTTTGGTGTTAGATACCGCTAAGGGTGGTGTGGCTACAGCATGGATGCTGCATGAAATGCGCTCAAGGAATATGTGCCCATCTGCAATAGTATTCAATACCGTGAATACTATTTTGGCCCAAGGTGCAGCATTAGGTGATGTAACGATGTTGGCGGGATTTGATACTGACATCACCTCGAAAATTCCTCATGGCGCTATGGTTGAGGTTGACCCAGAAGCGCATACGATTCGAGTATTGGAGCCTGGTGAATATGCTGAATCAGCATCTTTAGCTGGCGACTTGAAAAAGGTGCATGGACCTAGTTGATTGGTTGGTGGCGATATGGATTCACAAAACGATATAAATGAGAGTGCTCGCTTGTTAAGAACAATGCGAGTGATTGAGTGCGTTAGTGAATCCATCCTTCCCGTTTCTGTTGCGCAGTTATCTCAGCGAACTGATATACCCAAGGCAACGCTAGCCAGAATTATTGGCCCATTAATCAGCTCGGGTTACTTGGCGCTACTGCCTGGTGGGAAGAGTTTAGTGCCGGGCCCTAAGTCTGCACAAATGGCTCTGAGAATTTTAGGCAATGGCCAATTCAGAAGAGAGTGTCAAAATGTTCTTCGGGAGGCGGTTCACCATCTTGGAGAAACTTGTAATCTGACTGCGCGAGATGGCGATTGCGTAATGTATATTGAGCGCATTGAAACCATCGAGCCATTGCGCATGCATTTGGAGCCGGGCACACGAGCTCCTTTACACTGCACTGCTGGTGGAAAAATGTTCCTTTCTCAAATGGGGCGTGATGAGCTGGAAAGATTTATGTCAACTCTTACGCTAAAGAAATGTACAAATGCCACGATTATTAGTCCAAAAGAGTTGTCCTTGGAACTTGCTAGACTCAATAAGTTGGGTATTGGTTTGGACAATGAGGAGTTCATAGCTGGAATGGTTGGGGTAGCCGTTCCAATTCGTATAAAGCGAAGCGAACAGCCAGTTGCAGCTTTGGTTTGTCACGCAGCCTCGGCAAGACTTCCTTTGATTGAGTTGCAAAAGAAAATTCCAGTATTAGAGGCTTATGCAAAGAAGATTGAGGGCTTGCTGGGATCTAGGCCTACTACATAAATTAGTTAACAATCACGGAATCCTTTGGTCCCAGGTTCAAGTCCTGGTGGGCCCACCAGAAATGAAAATGCCAACCTTCGGGTTGGTATTTTTTTGTTCAGCTAAAGTATCAATATATGCCAAACCATAAAACCGATGTGATCACTGAAACCACCTTCTTAGTTCCGGCTATGGATTGTCCATCTGAAGAACAGATGATTCGCATGGCCTTGAGTTCATTAATAACTCATTCAATGAGTTTTGATATTCCCAATCGGAAAGTGGTGATTTGTCACTCTGAGGATCCCAGTGAAGTGCTGGCTAAATTAATCCCATTAAATTTTGGGGCGGTTATACAGAGCAATAAAGCTATAGACCAATCGATACTAGTCTCGGCCGTTTCCGATCCCGCCGAGCAAAGCAAAGAACGCCAAGTCTTAATTTGGCTATTAGTGCTCAACGGTGCCATGTTCTTTCTCGAGATCATTATGGGTTGGCTGGCTCAATCAGCTGGATTAATGGCTGATGCCCTAGATATGTTTGCCGATGCGGCTGTATATGGCGTTGCTTTATATGCTGTTGGCAAAGTGGCATCTCATAAACTGAAGGTCGCAAAGCTGGCTGGTGTTGTTGAATTATTTTTAGCGGCTGGTGCTCTTTGGCGAGCTAGCTATCAAATCTATGTTGGAGCACAGCCTGAAGCCAATACGATGATTTGGATTTCAGTATTAGCTTTAGCGGTCAATGTGACCTGCTTATTTTTAATATCTAAACGCAAGAATGATGGGGTTCATATGCGAGCAAGCTACATCTTTTCTGCCAATGATGTCTTGGCTAATTTAGGTGTGATTATTGCTGGTGTATTAGTCGCTTGGTTCAGTAGCCCAATTCCAGATTGGATTATTGGACTTCTCATTGGCTTCTTGGTACTTAGTGGGGCTATCCGAATATTAAGGTTGAGGTAAAGGCACCTAGTGTTGAATATTTCTGAAGGGATGTTGATATGAAAATCATGCCAATAGTTTGGTATCGACTTGTAAAAGCAGGCGAGACTTGTGTTCGTTGCGGGGAAACCCATCAAGAGCTTGAAAAGGCGGTAGTCAAATTGAAATCTTCACTCCTGCCATTGGGTGTTGAGGTCACATTTGAGACTAAAGAGTTAACCGAAGAAGAATTCAAAATCAATCCATCAAAATCAAACGAAGTATGGATTGCCGACAAGCCAGTAGAAGAGTGGCTGGGTGCCCAAGTTGGTATGACCCCTTGCTCTTCGGTTTGCACGGGGTCTAGTTGCCGCACGCTTGAAGTTGACGGAAATACCCATGAAACTATCCCTGAAGAATTATTCGTAAAGGCGGGCTTGAAGGCGGCAAGCGAATTGCTAACTTCTGAGTCTAGCTTTGCCTCTAAATCTTGCTGTGGCGGTTCTTGTAATTAATTTAAGCGGTCCATTGGAAGTATTGGGTTTTAAGTTTTCAACCGTTACTTAAAGTAACGCTCACACCTTCCATTCATCCCCACAAACTCCCCATTAATCCCCACTCTTAGTCACAAGTTCTTTTGGCTAAATTGCCCCCAGTAATTCATCCAATTAGGTTGCCCTAGCTTAGCTCTGCAAGCCATTAACAAACTCGATTTGAATTGATTGTTTATCCGAAAAGTAGGTCAAAACGCCTATCGTACGTATATGGGTTATCGATATTGATAGCTCCATATATACGGGAGGAGCAAATGGATCAAAGCAATCTTGCAGTTAATCAAACCATCTCTTTTGACACTTTAAAAACGTCAGCATATGCCAGTGCCAAGATTAATCTTGGTGATGAATTGGATATGGACGACTTGGGGGCGTTATTTGCAGTAAATGACTATTTTCAGCAAAGACTAGGGCATTCAGTGTTTTCTAGCATTGAAGTGGCTGCTATTGGCGATGCACTGGAAAAGCACGGAATTATGTATGCGGAGGTTCAGTGAGTATTTGCATAGATCAAGCGTTACTTCAAGTAACGCTGCGATTGCCAAGAGATCTCCATGAGATTCCAAGAGTTGCCATTAATCAGCCAGTTTGCTTTGGATGTATTGACCAGGCAATTTGCCCAATACCGGTTGTCCTAAGCCACCATCAGAAACTAAAGTTACTATATGCCGCAAATCGTTGAAACTACCCATGAACTGCTACCTAGAGAGCTGGTGATCTATCGCCGCGAGCGTAGTGGTATCTGGCAATGTCGCTATAAGGTTGCTGGAGTCTGGCAAAGAGCTTCTACGAAGCAGCGCAAATTAGAGTTGGCTAAAGAGCGTGCAAAAGAGATCTTTTTTGAAGCAGAAATTCGTAATCGCTCTAATCTGCCAGTTGTTACTCGTCGATTTAAGGATATCGCCAAGCTAGCAGTTGAGCGTATGGAGCAAGAATTGTCTGCTGGTAAAGGCAAAGTGATTTATAGAGACTACATTCGGGTGATTAAGGATTACATCATTCCATCGCTGGGCAATCGCATGATTACCAATATTGACTACGAAGCCTTAGAACAGTTTGATAGAGATCGTATTGAGCTGATGGGTAAGGAGCCTACTTCGAGTACTTTGCATACGCAAAACGCGGCAATGAACCGGGTATTTGATGAAGCAGTCATTCGAGGCTTTTTAACTGAAGCTAATCGTCCAAAGCTCGTAGCTAGCAATGGTAAGAAGAGTGATCGTAGACCTGCTTTTGAATTACATGAGCTAAAAGCGTTATTGGCTAATTTAGAGCCTTGGATTGATGCTGCTCGTAATCTTGCTAGTCGTGAGCGTAGATTAATCATGCGCGACTATATTGAGATGTTGGTAGATACTGGCGCAAGACCAGGTATAGAGCTGCTGGATATTAAGTGGAAGCAAATCCGCTTCATGATGAGCCCTGCATCAACTTTGACAGATCAAGTCGATGAACGGGGTGAGCGCATAGAGGTGCATAACTTAAACCGCAGTTGTGAACTTACTGTTACTGGCAAGACCGGTACTAGGCAGATTATTGGTAGGCAACCTACAGTAAAGGTGCTAGAGCGCATTGCCAAAAGAAACTATGGGGTAGATAGCTCTTTAACTGACCCACTAAAAGATTTAATCAATCCTAATAATGAGGATTACGTTTTTAGGACTAAAGATAAAAAAGAGGATGTCAGCGAATCCTTTCAAAAGATGTTTATGTGCTTTTTAGAGGATCACAACTTACTTAAGGATCCCAAGACTGAGCAAAAGCGGGTGTTTTATAGCTTGCGCCACACTTACGCTACTTTGGCATTAACTCACGATCGAGTGCCTATTCATACGCTAGCTAAACAAATGGGCACAAGTGTTGTCATGATTGAACGTCACTATAGCCATTTAAAAGTTATTCAGGCGGCGGAGCAATTGCGCGGTGCTGAAACAAGGCGACTAATTGAGGCTGATGCAAAAGTGAGTGCAAGCTATCAAAGCAAGAGACGGGGAAAACAGGCTGGGCAAGAACTATTGGCTGCTTAGATTGGTTACAGCGTTACTTAAAGTAACGCTAGAATATCCAAATGACCTCAAATAATCTTGAATACGTCGGAAAGATGAATCCGCTGCGATTAACTTCGCTGGAAGAGGATCGCAAGAAAGAGCAAGCGGAGATTCTTGCTGATCAAGCGCATTGGAAAAAGTACGGAACCAATAGACGTAGTGGCGCTAGCAAGCGCGAAATCATGGAGGAATTGAGTCGTGAAAGATTCCCCTGGGAAGAATAAGCCCACGTTAGAGTCACTGCTTAATGACAATCAAGTCATTACAGGCAAGCACTTAATCAAACAACAAAAAGAAGCTGCGCTTGAGGCAGAGCGTCAAAAGGTAATATTGGATGAAGCTATCGAGTTTGAGCGCAGAAATCGTAAGCAAAGCAATGTTAATAAACTTTGTTGCTCTAAATGACATATTCCATGGGTTGTTATTGGTTATGCGTCTAAAAGTGGGTGGCGGTAATTTATTGGTGTAGTATTTTGTAATACAAAAAACAAGGCCATTAAATGACATTAGCTCTTCCTCCTAAACCTCAGAGCCTGCGCGAGTATGTTGAGAGTTACCTCAAGCAGGCAATCGTAGGCGGCAGGTATAAGCCTGGCGACAGACTTATTGAGCGAGAAATCTGCGAGTTGTTAGGCGTTAGTCGTCCTCCTGTGAGAGAGGCGTTGCGTCAGCTTGAGGCTGATAAGTTAATTACTCACGAGCTACATCGCGGTCCAGTAGTGGCTTCCGTTTCTTGCGAAGAGGCAAGTGATTAGACGCTGACTACCCAACAGCCATTATCTTAAAAGAAATGATCGTTTGAATAAAGTAACGTGCAAAGGTATTCTGGATGGAGGTCACTTTAAAATGGGGCTCTGGGTGGGATTGGGCGACCCCTAGATAATTCATAAGGGTACCCCACCACTTATACCAAAATAAAAGTCTAATTGGACTCTTTTAGCGAATGAATATTGTCTTAGTAACTTTAAGAAGACAACTTGAAAACCCTTGAGGATATTGTCACTTTTAGCGGAATGCCCCCGCTAGCGGGCTTTTAATCTGTTGGTCGTAAGATCGAATCCCATCCACCCCACCAGTAATAGATAGGGCCACAGAAATACGACTCCGTTTCATTTGGGTGGATAGGATGTTCTGGCTTTTGTTGGTGATAATAGTCGATCGCTTGAACCTTTACAGACGGAGTTGGAAGGCACTGGGCGAGACTGATCAACTCATAAACTAGTTAAATAGGTATGGCCAAATTTAGGGGTCGCAAAAGTAATTTACGCTCTACTACCACAACCTGATGGACCATTTGGAAGGAATTTGAATTAGCTAAATACTAGATAAATTATTTACCCAACATCTCCCAAGTAGCCACTACGCTATCTGGATTTAATGAGATGGAAGTAATACCCTTCTCAACCAACCAGCGCGCAAAGTCAGGGTGATCTGAAGGACCCTGACCGCAAATGCCAACGTACTTGTTTTGCTTACGGCAAGCATCAATAGAGCGGGCAATCATGAACTCCACTGCTGGATCACGTTCATCAAAGTCTATTGCAAGCAACTCCATGCCGGAGTCACGATCCAGACCCAAAGTTAATTGAGTCATATCGTTTGATCCGATAGAGAAGCCATCAAAGTATTCGAGGAACTGATCAGCCAAAATAGCATTGGAAGGAATCTCACACATCATGATGAGGCGCAAACCATTAACACCACGCTTGAGGCCGAACTTCTCCATCATATCGATCACGCGCTTAGCCTGATTAATGGTGCGCACAAACGGAACCATGATCTCAACGTTATCTAGACCCATATCTTCACGAACACGCTTCATTGCTGCGCACTCGAGAGCAAAAGCCTCACCGAAATCCTCTGATACATAACGTGATGCACCGCGGAAGCCTAACATTGGATTTTCTTCATCCGGCTCGTAACGTGATCCACCAATCAACTTCTTGTACTCGTTAGATTTGAAGTCTGACAAACGTACGATTACCGGCTTTGGATAGAAGGCAGCAGCAATAGTTGCCACACCTTCAACCAACTTGTCTTCGTAGAACTGACGTGGGCTAGCGTAACCGCGGGCCACACTCTCAACTGCACGCTTGAGATCTGGGTCAATGTTTGGGTATTCCAGAACTGCACGTGGATGAACACCAATGTAGTTGTTAATGATGAACTCGAGGCGAGCTAAGCCAACACCAGCATTCGGAATTTGACAGAAATCAAATGCCAATTGGGGGTTACCAATATTCATCGTGATCTTCACTGGAATCTCAGGCAATACACCACGAGAAACTTCAGTAACTTCGGTTTCGATCAAGCCATCATAGATATGGCCTTCATCACCTTCAGCACAAGAAACTGTCACCATCATGCCGTCTTGCAAATGCTCGGTCGCATCACCGCAACCAACTACCGCAGGTACACCTAATTCACGAGCAATAATCGCAGCGTGACAGGTGCGACCACCGCGGTTAGTCACAATCGCTGAAGCACGCTTCATGACTGGCTCCCAGTTTGGATCAGTCATGTCGGCAACCAATACGTCACCAGGCTGGACACGATCCATCTCGCTTGGGTCACGAATAATGCGGACTGGACCAGCACCAATCTTTTGACCGATCGCACGGCCTTTTGCTAATACCTTTGAGCTACCTTTTAACTTGTAGCGCATCTCTACTTGGCCTGCTGCCTGACTCTTCACTGTCTCAGGACGAGCTTGCAAAATATAAATGCGGCCATCTTGACCATCTTTACCCCACTCGATGTCCATCGGACGACCGTAGTGCTTCTCAATGATCACCGCATACTTGGCCAACTCAGTGATGTCCGCATCTTCCAGTGAGAAACGATTCCGCTTCTCAGGAGCTACATCCACTGTCTGCACTTTTTCTGCAGAGCTCTTTGGCGCAAATTGCATTTGAATCAACTTAGAGCCTAAAGAACGACGAATAATTGCTTTCTTGTCTTTGGCTAAAGTAGTTTTGAATACATAAAACTCATCAGGATTAACTGCGCCCTGAACCACTGTTTCCCCTAAGCCATAGCTTGAGGTAATGAAAACCACATCTTCAAATCCAGATTCAGTATCCAATGTGAACATCACACCAGCAGCGCCTAGGTCAGAACGCACCATGCGCTGAATACCGGCAGATAAGGCTACTTCAGCATGGGCAAAGCCCTTATGAACACGATAAGAGATAGCGCGATCGTTATAAAGCGAGGCAAATACTTCACGAATCTTCTTGAGAACATCATCAATACCCTCGACGTTCAAGAAAGTTTCTTGCTGACCTGCAAAAGAAGCATCAGGCAAGTCTTCAGCAGTAGCTGACGAACGCACTGCGAATGAGCCCTTGCCAGAGTCATCCAACACAGCAAATGCCTTACGAATCTCTTCGTCTAATTTTGGTTGAAATGGCGCTGTTTCGATCCAGTTACGAATCTCTGCACCAGCTTGTGCCAATGCGCGCACATCATCAATATTCAAACCTTCTAAGCGCTGTTGAATACGCTCAGTTAGATTGTTATGTTTTAGAAAATCACGGAACGCCAAAGCAGTTGTAGCAAAACCTGTTGGAACACGAACCCCAGTAGAAGCTAACTGAGAAATCATCTCTCCTAGTGAGGCATTCTTACCGCCGACGGATTCAACATCCGTCATGCGAAGTTGCTCAAAAGGCAAAACATAGGCATCAGCCATACTGCTATTTTGTTGCTGTTGGTTGGACATAAAATACTCTTTAAAGATAAGGAAATTGGTGTAGCGGATATAAACAACCAACCATTAATGACCGCCTGCGCCACCCAAGTAAGCAGCTTTCACAGCAGGATCATCTTTAAGCTTCGCAGCTGGTCCGTGAGTAGCAATCTTGCCATTCTCAAGAACATAGCCATAGTCAGCAACGTTCAAAGCCGCCGCAGCAAACTGCTCAACCAGCAACATAGTAACGCCTTGTGATTTCAAGTTGGAGATGATCTTAAATACTTCTTCAACCAAGATTGGTGCAAGACCCATAGATGGCTCATCCAAGAGAATGATCTCTGGGTTCAACATCACAGCACGGGCCATCGCTAACATTTGTTGCTCGCCGCCAGACAAAGTACCGGCCAATTGATTGCGACGCTCTTTAAGACGCGGGAACATTTCGAGAGACTTCTCGAGGTCATTCTTAATATCGCCTTTGGGACGGCTGCCTGTAAAGCGTGGAAATGCGCCCAACAATAAATTGTCGGTAACTGACATAGTCGTAAATACGCGACGACCTTCAGGGCTATGAGCCAAACCTAAGCGAGCGATTTTATGAGAGTCGTAACCATCAATTTTTTCACCGCCTAGAGTGACTTCACCAGCCGTTGGCTTGATCATGCCAGTAATAGCGCGCATGGTTGTTGTTTTGCCGGCGCCGTTTGAGCCAATCAAAGTAATCACTTGTCCTTTTGGAACATCAATATTGATGCCGTGGAGGACTTTGACTTTGCCGTAGCCTGCTTCAAGATTCTTAATAGATAACATGGTATTTACCGATTCAATATGTTCTAGTGATTAAGTACCCAAGTAGGCATGAATCACCTTCTCGTCTGCCTGAACTTCAGCTGGTTTACCTTCTGCAATCTTCTGACCGAAGTCCAATACAGAAACGGTATCGCAAACTGACATCACCACATCCATGTGATGCTCAATCAGGATGAAGGTAATACCGCTATCGCGGATCTTACGAATAATGCGCAAGAGTTCTTTAATGTCAGGAGCTGTCAAGCCTGCTGCTGGCTCATCCAACAAGAGCAACTCAGGATCCAATGCCAAGGCGCGGGCAATCTCGAGTAAGCGCTGCTTACCGTATGGCAAGTTACGCGCCTCTTCATTAGCCAAGTCATCCAAACCAACGAACTTGAGGAGCGCCATTGCACGAGCATGAGCTTCAGCCTCTTCACGCTTGTAGCGTGGCAGATTCAAAGCAATTTCCACCATGTTTGACTTGAAGGTGTGATGCAAACCAACCAAAATATTTTGGATGGCAGTCATTTCACCGAAAAGCTGAACGTTTTGGAAGGTACGTGCAATACCAGATAAGGCGATGTCGGAAGATGTCTTACCAACAACGCTTTCACCAGCGTACAAGACGTTACCAGCTGTAGGCACATAAATACCCGTCAACACGTTCATCATCGTGCTCTTACCGGAACCGTTAGGACCGATCAAGCCATGAATAGTGCCGCGCTTGATGCTCAAATCCACATTGTTTAATGCCTTGAGGCCGCCGAACTGCATCAATACAGAGTCAACCTTCAGGAGCTCAGCACCAGCATTTGCGCTGGATACATTGCTAATGAAGCTGATAGAGTCATCCACCGCTTCAGCATCACCACCACGGGTAGTTTTAGCTTTGCCAACGATTGACTGATAGAAGCTCTTCACAAAGCCAACGATACCGTTTTGCAAGTAGTACACCACCAACAAAATCATGAAGCCGAAAATACTCAAGCGCCAGTCGGAAATCGTATTGAGCCAGAATGAGAATGCTGCTAAGCCCACTACGCCAGCGATAGGTACAGCAACGCGACGCGGTGTAGTTGTCTTCTTGGATAAGGCCATACCAGCACCAACCAGCACTACAACTGCAATGATCGAAGCAACGATACGGAACAAGTTGATGTCGTCCAAGAGCTTAGGCAACAACACGATGATGGCTGCACCAATCAAGGCGCCGAGGCGAGACTTACGTCCACCCATGATGATACCGAGCAAGAACAAAACAGCGAGTTCGTTGTTGTAAGTATTTGGTGAAATGTATTGCTCTGAGTACGCATACAAACAACCAGCTAAACCAGCAAAGCCAGCGCTGATTACGAATGCGATCACCTTAAAACGATATACGGAAACGCCCATACAGTCACAGGCAATTGGGCTATCACGCAGGGCCTCAAAGGCGCGACCAATTTGTGACTTCACAAAACGGTCTACAACGATCATGGAAATGATCAAGATGACGCCAACCAACCAGAAGTATTCTGCCTTGGTCATTGGTACGCCCATTAAATCAGGCTTTGGAATCTTGATACCCAATGGGCCTTCAGTCAACCAAGTCATCTCGTTAATGAGAATCTGCGCAATGGTTCCGAAAGCCAAGGTCACCATCGCCAAATACGGCCCAATTACTTTCAGGGCTGGCAATGCCAAGATGCCGCCGAAGATGGAGGTCACGATGATAGATGCAGGTAGAGTTCCCCAAATCGTCCAACCGAAATGAAAGTACAAAACACCAGCGGTGTATGAACCGATACCAAACAGAGCTGCGTGACCTAAGGAAACCTGACCAACATAACCCACCACGATATCTAAACCATATAACAAGATGGTGTAGATGAGGATGGTTTCAACTAAGTGAATGTAATAAGGGTTATGGACAAACAACGGCAAACAAAAGAGTGCCGCAATCGCAATTAATAGCGGTATTAGAGACTTCTTCATCATTAAACTTTCTTAATTGCAGATTTGCCGAATAGACCGGATGGTTTGTATGCCAATACAAGCAATAACAAAATCAAGCCTGGAACATCTTTGTAACCAGTAGAGACATAAAAGCCGGTAGCTGTTTCGACAATACCCAAAATCAGACCACCCACGATAATGCCCATGCCGCTAGACAAGCCGCCAATAATTGCCACAGCAAATGCCTTCAATCCCAGCGCGCCACCCATAGTTGCGCCAGTCAGCGTCAATGGTGCAATCAACACACCAGCAAACGCTGCAGTCAAAGAAGAAAGTGCATAAGAGAAGGTAATCACCATACTGGTGTTGATGCCCATTAGGCCAGCTGCATCGCGATCGTTTGCAGTTGCAACAACTGCTTTTCCGTAAATCGTTTTGCGATTGAAGAACTCCACCAACAACATCATGAGTAAAGCGCCAACTACCACCAAAATTTCCATTGGCAAAATACTTGCGCCCAAAAAATTCATTGGCTCCATTGGCAATGGTGCTGGGAATGGCAATGCATCGCGACCCCAAATATTTTCAGCAACGTTCTTGAAAATAATACCGAGTGCAATCGTAGACATAATCCAACCAAACTCAGATTTAATTTTGATTGCAGGGCGTACGCCGATGAGTTCGACGAAACTACCCTGAATCATGCCGAATAAGCAAACTATAGGAATCATGACCCAGTAGTTCATACCAAACGTATCTACGCAGGTTAAACCTACCAGAGCGCCTAGCATCAAGGCTTCACCTTGACCGAAGTTTAATGTGCCAGATGTGGCAAAAGTTAGCTGAAATCCAAATGCGATAACAGCATAGATCATCCCCACCGCGATACCGCTCGAAAGGATTTGTGCAAACATGTCCATGTTATTGGCCTAAATATTCTTAATACTGTTTTATTGACGGTTTAAATATCACAATAAACGCCGCTTTTTGGGCGACGCTCTGTTTTATCAATTGCTGCAGTGCAAAATATTGAATTATTAAGCACTGCGACCTCGAGGTAATTACTTCTTCTTAGGCTTAGCATCCTCAGCGTTCAAGAACTCAACGCGTCCGTTCTCAACTACGCCCATCACTACGTCCTTGGCTTTGATGGCTTCGTGATCTGTTGCTGTAAATGGCTTGTTGTAAGTAATCACAACACCATCAACTGGAGTCTTCAGATCTTGCAATGCTGCAACAATCTTTGGTCCCTCTGTACTGTTAGCTTGCTTGATAGCGGCTGCCAAGAGGTAAACAGAGTCATATCCTTGTGCTGCAGAAACTGGAGATGCGATGTTGTTGTTCTTTGGCTTGAACTCTTTTAAGTAAGCCTCTTGGAAGGCTTTACGCTTAGCTGTTGTAGATGGAGATTGAATATAAGTTTGTGGCATTGTTGCGCCGTTACCATTCTTACCGGCTGTATCAATAAAGCTGGCCATAGACAATGTCCATGAACCGATCATTGGCTTTTTCCAACCCAACTTCGCCATACCGTTAGCGATTTGCGCCAACTCAGGTCCGATTGCGTAAGTCAAAATCACTTCAGCGCCAGCATTTTTTGCTTTGAGCAATTGTGAAGTCATATCAACGTCACCAATGTTGAATTTCTCAACTGCTACTGGTGTTAAGCCATAGCCCTTCAATGCCTTCTCTAAGTCTTCACGACCCAACTGACCGTAGTTTGTAGAGTCAGCCAAAATCGCGATTTTCTTCAAGCCACGCTTTTCAACCGCTTCCTTAGCGATCAATGGTGCTTGAATATTGTCAGGGGCAGCATTACGGAAAACATAGTTTTCTGGTGCGTTAGGGAATTGCTTAGTCAAGATAGAACCAGTAGCAACGTTGTTCATTACTGGAATCTTGGCATCTTGATAGAAACGCTGGGAAGCCAATGCAACACCAGTGTTGATATAACCCAAAGTAGCAACTACTTTTTCGTTATTGATCAACTCTTGTGCAATTTGTACGCCACGCTCATTTTTTGCTTCGTCATCGCGCTCAACCAAAACGATTTTGTTGCCGTTGATACCACCAGCAGCATTAATCTCTTTTGCAGCAAGACGCACACCATCACGCATACTCACACCCATAGAAGCGGAGCCGCCGGTGAAAGGTCCTGAAACACCAAGTTTGATATCGGCAGCGTAAGCACCGGTTGAAAGCATTGCAGTAGCAGCTACTGCAAAAATGTGACGACGAATATTCATAAAGTCTCCATAACAAAATAAAAAAATAAAAAAATAAAGTTAGCGCCTTGCAACTTACTCGACGCAAACAGACAATCCAAGGATGAACAAGGAATAAATTAGTATTCAAGGCTAAAAAGCTCCTGGATACAAAATATCTTTAGTCACATTCTGAATATCGCGATGACCTGTAAATGCCATGGTGATGTCCAGTTCATTGTGAATGATCTCTAGGCACTTGGTAACGCCAGCCTCGCCCATCGCGCCCAAGCCATACAAGAATGGGCGACCGATCATTGTCCCGCGTGCACCCAAGGCCCAAGCTTTCAGAACATCTTGACCAGAGCGTATGCCGCCGTCCATCCATACTTCAATATCTTTGCCAACTGCATCCACAATTCCAGGCAATGCCTTAATGCTAGAAATTGCGCCATCGAGTTGACGGCCGCCATGGTTAGAAACAATTAATGCATCCGCCCCGGAGTTTGCAGCTAAGCGTGCATCATCTTCATCAAGGATGCCTTTGATGATGAGCTTTCCGCCCCAGAGTTTTTTAATCCACTCAACATCGCCCCAATTAAGGCCTGGATCAAACTGCTCTGCAGTCCAGGAAGAGAGTGAAGACATGTTGCCAACGCCGGTGGCATGACCAACAATGTTTCGGAATGTTCTACGCGGCGTCATTGCCATTCCCATGCACCAGCGTGGCTTAGTCGCCATATTGATCATATTGGCAATGGTGAGTTTAGGTGGAGCTGAGAGACCATTCTTTAAGTCTTTATGGCGTTGACCTAAGATTTGTAAATCTAGAGTGAGGACAAGTGCTGAACATTTTGCCGCTTTAGCGCGCTCAATGAGGCGCTCAATAAAGCCGCGGTCCTTCATAACATAGAGCTGAAACCAGAATGGCTTAGTAGTGCGCTCAGCCACATCCTCAATTGAACAGATACTCATTGTTGAAAGGCAAAATGGCACGCCAAATTTCTCGGCAGCCTTGGCTGCCAAAATTTCACCATCGGCATGCTGCATTCCAGTGAGGCCAGTAGGTGCCAGCGCAACCGGCATAGCAACTTCTTGACCAACCATGGTTGTCTTGGTCGTGCGGTTGGTCATATTGACCGCTACACGTTGGCGCAACTTAATTTTTTGGAAATCAGACTCATTGGCGCGATATGTGGACTCGGTCCATGATCCAGAGTCCGCATAGTCATAGAACATCTTAGGGGTGCGTTTTTTGTGGAGGACCCGCAAGTCTTCTATATTGGTAATAACTGGCACAATGGATCCTCATTAATAATTGGTAAACTGGTAATACCAAAACAGGATGCATTGTGAATACAATGTGACAGATTATTTCTAGGTATATTCCCTAATATAGGGGTTTAAATACTAAATTATAGATAACATTTCAAAATATGAAATAAAAACGTAAAGTGGTCATACCAGATGAATCAATTAATTCGCAATAAAGAGCGCATTTCAGACAAAGTGGTAAAGGTCATTGAGGTGCAAATATTGGAGGGTTCGCTAAAACCAGGTGATCAGCTTCCTTCTGAAAGGGATCTTGCTGTAGATATGGGTGTTTCAAGACCTACTATTAGAGAGGCAATTAAAACTTTAGTTACCAAAGGTTTATTGCATACACGTCATGGTGGGGGAACGATTGTTACTGACCAACTTGACTCGTCTTTTGCTGATTCTTGGCAAGAGATGTTATTTAAGCATCCCAATATCCAAGATGATATTTTGGATTTTCGCGACATGCTTGAGGGTCAGGCGGCCTACCTTGCTGCAACGCGAGCTACTGATGCTGATTTGCATAATTTAGAGCAGGCTTATATCGCGGTGAATAAGGCTTATGCTAATGGGGAGCTCATAGAAATGGTGGGAGCGGATGTGAAATTTCATCAGGCTGTAGCCGAGGCCTCTCACAATGTCCTGATCGGCCATTTAAGTGCAATTTTATTAAAGCTAATTAATAATCATGTGACCCGAAATCTAAAATATCTTAATGCCAGACCTAAAGATAGGATGCACTTAGAGGCGCAGCATTTGGATATATGGTCCGCTATTAAAAACAGATCTCCTGAAAAGGCATTGGAAGTTTCTAGGGAGCATATTAAGTATGTGAAAAAGAGCATGAAGGCTAGCGCTGAAGAACATGAGCGTTTCCAAAGCGCTATTCGTAGAAGGGGTGGGGTGAAGTGAGAGTTCTCAAGAGATCTGCTTCAGAATTAAAGAATACGGAAGTCCCATTAACTGATGACATCCGCCTACTAGGAAAAATCTTGGGTGATATTGTCCGAGAGCATGAAGGCGATGCTGTCTATAACCTGGTTGAGCAAGTTCGAAAGCTCTCAGTGGTCTTTCACCGTGATGCCAATCAAAAAGCCAATCAAGAATTAACAAAATTACTGAAAGGTTTAAGCAGTGAGGCTGCGATGAAAGTGCTCAGGGCCTTTACCTATTTCAGCCACCTGGCTAACTTGGCTGAAGATAGGCATTACATCCGCCGTAGAGTTGCTTATGAGCGAATGGGCAGTCATCAGGACGGTAGTATTCCGGTAGCTATGAAAAAGCTTCATGCCGCAGGCATTACCAGTAAAGCGATCTCTCAAATGCTTGAGGGTAGTCTGATCTCTCCGGTACTCACAGCCCATCCAACCGAAGTACAAAGAACCAGCATCTTGGAATCCGAGCGTGATATTGCCCAGTTGTTAGTAGCAAGAGATCAAATTAAGGAGTCTTCTAAAGCAAGTACTCCCAATAAGGATGCTTTGCTTAATGAAGAACTTAAGCAAAACGAAGAACAAATTAAAGCTAGGGTATTGCAGCTTTGGCACACACGTTTATTACGCTTTACTAAGCTTACTGTTGCCGATGAGATTGAGAATGCGCTCACTTACTATGAGATGACGTTCCTCTCGGAAATCCCCAAAATCTATGCTCAGTTAGAAGACTCTTTGGGTGCGGAAGCGGTGGCGAGTTTTCTCAAGATGGGGCAGTGGATTGGTGGGGATCGCGATGGCAATCCCAATGTCAGTGCAGATACTTTGCAATATGCAATCACCCGTCAAGCCGAATTGGCACTACGCCACTACCTCACTGAAGTGCATTATTTAGGTAAAGAGTTATCAGTCTCGGCATTGCTATTGAAGTTCACTAAAAAAATGCAGGACTTGGCCAATGCCTCACCCGATACCAATGAGCATCGTCAGGATGAACCTTATCGCAGAGCTTTAACGGGAATGTATGCTCGCCTGGCTGCAGCACTCAAGAGCCTTACGGGGCAGGATGCCGCCCGGCATGCGATTGCACCTCAAAATCCCTATAAATCTTCACAAGAATTTCTAACGGATTTGCAAACAATTGAGGCTTCATTGGTTTCACAAGGCGCGAAGGCATTGGTTAATCGCAGGCTCCGTGGCTTAATTCGCGCGGTAGAAGTATTCGGATTTCATTTGGCTACCGTGGATTTACGTCAAAGCTCTGATAAGCACGAAGAAGTTCTATCGGAGTTGCTGAATTTTGCCGCGATTGAATGTAATTATTCTGCTTTGTCAGAGGGCGAAAAGCGTAAGTTATTACTCTCTTTATTAAAAGATCCTAGACCGCTACGAGTAGTTGGGCATAAGTATTCAGAATTTTCCATTTCTGAAATCGCCATATTTGAAATGGCAAAGAGAATGCGTGAGTTATTTGGTGCTGAGGCTATACGCCATTACATCATTAGCCATACCGAAACTGTTAGTGATTTGCTGGAAGTCTTATTACTTCAAAAAGAAGTAGGCTTATTACATGAGACTCTGGGTAAAAAAGCGACTGCCGATCTCATCGTTGTGCCTTTGTTTGAAACAATTGATGATTTACGCAATGCAGCGCACATCATGCAAGAGTTTTATGACTTGCCTGGCATATTAGATTTAGTCAAACGCTCTGGTGGCGAGCAAGACATTATGTTGGGGTACTCAGACTCCAATAAGGACGGAGGCATTGTTACCAGCAATTGGGAGTTGTATTGCGCCGAGCTCGCTTTAGTTAAGGTATTTGAGTCTCTGGAAGGTAAGCATGGAGTGAAATTACGACTATTCCATGGCAGGGGCGGTACAGTAGGTCGTGGAGGTGGTCCAAGCTATGAGGCGATCCTGGCGCAACCTCCGGGAACGGTGCGTGGGCAAATTCGTTTAACGGAGCAGGGTGAGGTGATTGGATCTAAGTATGCCAATCCTGAGATTGGCAGGCGCAATCTTGAGACCTTGGTTGCCGCAACTTTAGAGGCCACTTTATTAAAGCCCACTAAACAAGCTAGCAAGGCTTTCTTAGATGCAGCTGCTCAAATCTCGCAAGCAAGCATGGACGCATATCGTGGTCTTGTGTATGAGACCCCAGGATTTGCAGAGTATTTCTTTGATGCCACACCTATCCGGGAGATTGCTAAGCTCAATATTGGTTCACGTCCAGCTAGTCGCAAAGCCAGTCAAAAGATTGAAGATCTGCGAGCTATTCCATGGGGCTTTAGTTGGGGTCAGTGTCGCTTAACGCTTCCAGGTTGGTATGGGTTTGGCTCTGCAGTGCAGGCGTTTTTGAATCAACCCAAGGCCGCTGATAAAAAGGCTGCTTTGAGCCTACTGCAAAAGATGTACAAAGAGTGGCCTTTCTTTAGAACTTTATTGTCCAACATGGATATGGCGTTGGCCAAGAGTGATCTAGCATTGGCCTCTAGATATAGTGAGCTAGTTCCTGATGTGAAGTTGCGCAAGAAAATCTTTGGCGCTATCGAGACTGAGTGGAACAAAACAGTTGATGCCTTGAATTTAGTAACTGGCGAGAAGGTTCGTTTGGCTAAGAATCCAGCCCTAGCAAGATCCATTAGAAATCGCTTCCCTTATATTGATCCACTTCACCACTTGCAAGTTGAACTCGTTCGGCGCTATCGTGCAGGTAAGCATGATGAGCGGGTGCAAAGGGGTATTCATATTGCGATTAATGGCATTGCAGCAGGATTAAGAAATACGGGTTAATTGCTCCTGCCCACTTTTAATCTTTTGTCTAGCCCGTTCAGCCTTAACTGCCTCTTGGTCGCGCTTGACGCGATCCTTCATTGATTTAAGTCTTGCTTGCTCTGGGCTTAAGGGCTTAATTGGGGCTATTTCATTAAATCGCATGGTTAACCAATCTGTAGCGGTTGATGCGGCACGTTGCTAGAACCAAAAATTGCCTTAAATAGTGCATATGCCTGAGCTTGATTTTGAGCATAGAGAATCGTTTCTATCCACATTCCCGCTGCATTGACGGTTGCCTTATATCTTTTCATATAGATATTTAGCTTTTCTTATCTAGCTTTTGCAAATCAAGCGTTACTTTAAGTAACGCTTGTATAGCTATCTACTTGTATTTATTGAAATTCATTTTTAGTGCGCCACTAGCTACCTCAATTGCTACATCAAGGCTACCAGCTTCAGTCTCTGACTTGAGTAAGTCTAGTACAGCTATTAAGTCAGTCATATTTGCCACACAGATGGATGTTTTTCCGGGAACAATTTCAATACGTTTACTGCCGTAAAACACCGATAGGCATAAGGTGCCATCAGCTCCCATAAACCACCAGGGCTTGATACGTTTAGGGCGCTCAATGCTTTTATAGTTTCCTTCTACGTCTTTAACGGTAACCCTCCGTTTCACAACAAAGTGGGTATGTTCAATCTGGCTCCTAGCCAATTGAATCTGCTCCCAAAGTTTATTGCTTAGCTTATTACGTCTTTGCTGTACTGCCGGAATAGATCTTGGTCGTACAGCATCGACAAATTGCAGATTACTTAAGGTATTTGGTGTGCCCATGGTGCTCTCCTTACAAAAGTGGGGTACACAAGCAATGTATGGCTGATCACGGGTTTAGGGCGACCTCTATTTAATGATCTACGGAATTCAGAGCATTTTGGATAGAAAAAATGCGGTCTTTCTTATCAAGGGATAAATATTTTTGTGAGTTGCTCGGTTGCGACAGAGTGGGTTACAGGGGTATGGGAAAAGCGTTACTAGCTGAGTAAGTAGTGGCTAATGGAGTTAAGTGAGTCACTTAGTGGCAAATGAATAACTCTGACTAGCAACACAAAAGCACTTCTCTCTATTGAGAGAAGCAACTAATCACTAAGTAACGATCTTTTGAGATCTCTTCTTCTAGTAACTAACTAAGAAACTAATCAACCAAGCGACTTGCAACATCACTCATCTAAAAGGAGATAAAAATGAGAGAAATTGCAGTCAGAATGTTTATTAATGAAAAATTTGCAGGAAGCTATGGAAATATGGTGTTTAATCGCGCCGCATATAACGGCTCAATTGAACTACATAACCCAATGCAAAAGTATTTAGTTGATTTTTATAGCTACATCCATTGGGAAAACCGTGCTCAGACACAAGAGCAAATAGATATCGTCAATGAGCTGATTAATACAGACTTACCTAAAGCGCCCAATATTCTGATGTCATGGATATTGCATTGGGATAGGGATGCAAAAATTAAGCAAACTGTGCCAGGATTTTGTGCATACTTGCCAGATAGCGGGGAAATGCATTTGCGTATTGGCGATGAGCAGCGGGGCACAAAAGGGAGCTGGGACTTGCCAGTGCGCCACTGCAAAAACGCAGGACCCAAGCTGCCCGTGTTTATTGCTACTAATGTGGATTTAACAGTGTGGCAGTAATAGCTAACACATAAGAATGCTAATAAACCCCTCAAAAAAGCCCGTTAAATGCGGGCTTTTTGCATTCTTAGCCCCAAGTAGCTGAGATTGCGTAAACGTAATACAGCGTAGATTTGAGGTGTTTCTAGCAGTGTGTCAAAAACCCACAGAAATTGCTTATTCAGTAGTTAAATTATTAGTCAATTTGTTGTCTAGATCTCACACAAAACAGCTAAATATTAAGCGTAGTGTTCACATAAGAAAAAATACATAATCTTTTGGAATTTTTGCAAGTCGTTGATTCTTGGAAGATCTTGGAAACCCATAGTTTTACTGGAAAACCTAGTGCAAACATGACAAATCATAAGAATTCAAAAGTACCTCATGGCAAATAGAGGTCGACCTTTCCCACAAAAGAAAACACACTACATACATGCTTTTTATTAACTGCAAAGGAAAAACAAATGGCACAAGCAAAGACATTGACTCCGGAAGAGCTAGATAAGGTATTGGCATATGTAGCAACTAAGAAGTATCCAGAGCGCGATAGGGCGTTGATATTGACAAGTTGCTACTCAGGGCTTCGGGTTGCTGAGATAGCTAGTTTAAAGATGCGGGATGTAGTAAATGAAGACGGCAGTATTCGTAACGAAGTGCGCTTAAGTGCGGCGCAGACAAAAGGCGGTCAACCAAGAACCGTATTTTTACCAAAGAAATTACAAGATGAGCTAGCGATTTATTTGGCTACTCGCTATGCAAAGTTCCCGGATGTGCCATTCTTTCATACTTCAAAGCGCTTGGGCTTCTCGGCAAACTCCTTATGTCAGTGGTTCTTTTGGGCTTATCGCAATGCCGGTATCGCTGGAGCTTCCAGTCACAGTGGACGTAGAACCTTCATTACTACGCTGGCAAACAAAGGGATCTCCGTAAGGGTATTGGCTGGATTGGCGGGACATAAATCCATTGCCGTTACTCAGAAGTATATTGACGTAAATCCGGATTTGATGCGTAATGCTGTTGAATTAATATAAAAAATATTTTGAAAAAACTTTAATAAGGTCGGGGCATGAAAATTTCTGGTGGAACAAGCGCGGCTTTAGACTTAATTAAGAGATTGAAGGAAAGTGGCCATTTGATTGATGTTTATTCAAAAGAGTGGATGAGTAAGGCTAACAACGCTGCCTTTAATGAAAAAGTATTTGATAAGTTGGTAAAACTACATGGCGATAGGTTCACGCATCACCTTTTAGTTGTATCGCTCTCAGACTACAACAAAGAAATCGAACAAGGATTTCTAGATGTTTACCCACGCCTGAGTAAGGTGCTATCTGATGGCGTACATCTCCCCAATTTTTTATTCATTAATTTATATACACAACAACTGCTTGTAGTGGGATTGGGTCGTAAGAATAGTTTTTTTGCGATACCTGTTGACGTAGATCTATCACTAGATATGTCAAATCTCTCTCAAAATAGCTACATTAAAGAATTTACGGCATTAGATTGCTCAGGCGTAATTGATGAAATATGCAGATCAGTTGAAGCGCTAGGCATATGTTTCTGTGAGTACGAAGATCTATACGCTAGTCAAGATGATGATTTATCTGAAGATGAGCAAGCGGAGCTTGAAGATCAAATGTCTGAGGTGTTTGAGAGACAAGCCAAAATGAGGGATGTAATTGCAAATTACTTCCCTGATTTTGACGAAACTGAGATTAATTCGGGCGACTTTTAAATTTCCTAGCCCATCATTCAATCGATGGGAATTTCAGTCTCGCTGCGTTGAAAACGAGTTTCTGTGCTTGTTCTTTGTATCTACTAGCGGCCATTTGACGTCTTTGTTTTTCCTCATCGGCACTAAGGGCTTCGCTAACTGCTCTTCCTAAGTGATGCTCTGCTAACTTAGCTCTTTGAGCCAATTGGTAAAGCTGGATATCAGGATTGCGATAGAGTATTTCAGCTACATCTACCAAGGTTGGAATGGTTTTGTGTTGCAATTTGGTAGTTTCTAGTTGAACTAACGCAGTACTTTGTGCTCTCACATCTAATTTCTTGCCATCATGAAACTCATCGAGCAGCTTGTTGATCTGCTCAAGTATGGTTACGCGGCGTAAAGTTAAAGGAATATCAAGAATTAAGAAATTCTTTGATTCAACTTCTAACTTGCTCAAAGCTTCATCTTGGTCAATTGCTCGAACTTTGGGATATTGGCGCCTCTCGCTAAAAATGCGTTTACCTATATTTCCCCACCATTGCGCCCACGAGACGTTTACATCCCCGAATAGTGAATAGGTATCGGCTAAAGAGTGATTTTTGCCGCCTTTTGCGCAACATTCCAAGTATTCATTGCTTGCATTGAGACAGCGCCACCATTCGTAGTACAGCGTATCTTTAGCTTTGCGCCAATCATCGGCTGTTGGGCGACCCTTGCGAAGTCCGCCAGGAATCTCTTTGTAGAGACCCAATTTTTCATCTGACATATAAGCCTATGTTTAAAGACATGCTATTAGTAGGTATGAAAAGTATAAGCACAATTCTTATCTGGATTGATTAGCGTTTACCCCTTAAAAGCCTATTAACAAAACTGACATAAATCACTTATTCATCCGAATAAGACCTCTATTTTTATAGACTCATAGAGCGAATTAACTCGCATTAACTATGGAGAAATAAAATGAAAAAGAATGAAAAGTTGTTAGTAGGGCAGGTGTTGTGTGAAGGGGATGTACTTGCACAAAATCAAGCAGATTTTTATGAAAACTATATCGTTAAGGCTAATGATGTCTTATACAGACTTCTCTCGGATTTGATGCGATATAGCGATCAAATATTGGGATCTGACTACAAGTTAGAAATACTATCCAAAATGCGCAACACCTTATCCACGAAGCACAATATCAAGGTTCAGAAAAATACCCCTGATTTGACGATTATCGTGAAATATGTAGTGCGGACTAATCGCAAAAATGCTCACGTATACGCCAGGGTATTAGATATGGCTTACAGGCAGGATGTAATGGCCGATGAGCTGGAGGATTTCATACGCCAAAACGGGGGCATTGATCGGATTCGTGAAAGCAATACTAATTTAGAAGCTGTAAACAAGAAAAAAGCTAGGGGCGAGCATGAGCTTAAGTTTATAAAGGCATTATTAGATGAAAAAGTAGCAACTCCAATCACTGAATTCAGTATTCCGCAGGAGTTGTCTAGCCAGGTGCACGATTCTATGGGGGTTGGCGCGTTCTTTTACCCAATTTGCAAGCGAGTTCTTGGTGGATATAAAGTTGTTGGCGTTATCCCAATGGATATAGATTTTGAAAAACAAATCCTTAGTCGTGTATGTGTAGATTTAGGATCTAAAAGCTCATATTCAGAAATCGATAAGCAGCAGATAGCTCGGGCTCAAGAAGTTATCTCGCCAGAATATCAGCGCAAGATGCGGGATAAGAGGGATCGGGAGGACGCAGAGTATCGCGCTAAAAAGCTGGCAGCTCAGCAACCTACAGTGCCGCAATTGGCGCTAGCCGCTTAATTAAGTGTTACTTGAAGTAACGGTGCCACCTTCGAGTGGCATTTGCATTTAAGGCTTGCGATTAACAAACTCGATTTGAATTGATTGTTTATCCGAAAAGTAGGTCAAAAAAGCTATCTTATGCATATGGGTTGTGCCACTCTTGGCCGCCCTATTTAAAAAAGGAATTAAAAATGAGTAATGAAAATACAAATGCATTTTTTGCAAATCAAACGCACTTTATGACTGTTGAATTATTGAATGCGCTGGATTCTATGCTTTGGGATCCCAATGGTCCGGAATGGTTAAAAGTCATCATTTCCAGCTGTGAAGTTGATGACACGTTTACCGTTACGGCTGAACAGGCGCAGTGGATTATTGAGCAGGCTGGTATTGCTTTTAATGACCCTGAATGCGCTGACAATAACTGGGAGGATGACTATGCCTTAATAGTCAATACCTTCGACGACTATGCTTGTTTTTTAAGAATGGTTGAATCGGATGGGGATGCTGTAAGAGTCTCCATTAGTTAAGTCTTCCATTTAGAGTGCTAAATGCCACCTTCGGGTGGCATTTTTAAATTGAAGCTAGCAATTAACAAACTTGATTTGAATTGATTGTTGATCCGAAAAGAAGGCCAAAACGCATATCTTACGTATATGGTTTTACGTTGAGTTGCGGTAGAAATAAGTGATTAACAAACTCGATTTTAAATGCTTATTTTGACTGTAAAAAATCACAAAAATCTAATATAGAGCCTATGAATTATCGCGTTGATAGTTCGAATATATAAGGGGAAGTAAATGCTAATGAAAGTTAAGTCCAGTAATTTGTCTAGCTACGAAAATGCAGACTATAGCGAACTCGAAAAGCGCTATGCGAACGTAGAAACTTATATCAAGCAGATTGCTAATGGAAAAATTCACAATTTAATC
The DNA here is from genome assembly GCF_027924105.1 of Polynucleobacter sp. KF022. NCBI lineage: Bacteria > Pseudomonadati > Pseudomonadota > Betaproteobacteria > Burkholderiales > Burkholderiaceae > Polynucleobacter > Polynucleobacter sp. KF022. Next base: position 1,452,586 of record NZ_AP026972.1, on the reverse strand, counting down.
GTAAATGGCCCTCCAGGGGTGGGAAAGACCCATTCTGTAGAAAATTATCTAAACAAGTATGCCAATGGGAATTACAAGGTTGTTAAAGGACATATGACTCCACTGAGTCTCTATGGAAATTTGTATTTTCATAGAGAAGCAAATGGCGTATTAGTGCTTGATGATATTGATTCAGTTTTCAAGAAAATTGAAGGCGTTAATTTGCTTAAGGCAGCAATTGATACTTCTGCTATTCGTAAGATTAGCTGGGAAAGTACTACCCCTCTAAAAGGAGTCGGAATTCCAAGTTCATTTGAATTCAAAGGTAGTGTAATTTTGATTTCAAATATTGGCTTTGATGGGCACACAAGAGGAAATTTATCTGCACACCTAGATGCATTAAAAGATCGCAGTTACAAAATCATCGTTGCTGACAGCTCTAAAGAAAGCTGCTTTAAGCAACTGTGCTTCATGGTGGCTAAGAAAGATTTGCTACGTAATTTCAATTTAAGTAAGCAACAGCAATTTTTATTGTTAGAGTACATCGAAAGTAACTTGGAGAAATTTAATAAAGTGAGCTTACGCACAGCAGTTAAGTTAGCCCAATTGATGGTAATTAATGCGCAAGATTGGCGGAGCATGGCTGATAGCGGCTTGTTAAACGATGTTGATGAATAAGGTGACAATAATGAATACAAATAATCACATGGTTGAATTAAAAAATGGAAAAAAAGTATCGTGGGATGAATTTTCTACATGGAGCACTAAGAAGCAAAATTTCAATACGAATCATTATGGAAGGCTGTCTGAAGAGTCAATCGCAAAAAGAACTGCCACTAAAGTCGCCACAAATAATAAGAACAGTAGTTTGCTCGGAAGCACTATAGAGAATCGCTTATCCCGGCGCGTAATGACTCCAAAAGGGGAGTGTGACAGCATCAATGATGCGGCTCTATTGTATGGTGTAGTTTGTCAGACTATTTCGAATTGGATTCGGAAAGGGAGGGAGGGGTTTGCATTCATAACTCCAGCTCGCCCCCGCAAAAAAACTATCAAGGCTGAGTCGGTTACTAAGGCAGTTGCTAAGCAAAATGGAAGGGCTCCAATGGCGGTACTAACTCCCAAAGGAAGGTTTCCAAATGTGTATGCTGCTGCTGAGCATTATGGGGTGCACCCAACTAGAATATATAGTTGGATCAAGTACTTTAAGCCCGATGAGTTTAAATTTGAGCCTAAGCTAGATAAAGTTATCGTAACTCCCCGCGGCACTTTTGTTGGGGTGCGAGCAGCAGCAGAGGAGTTTGGAATAACAACCCATGCTATGCGGAGCAGAATTAGTTCTCCAACTTGGGTTGAGTTTCGATACGCTAATTAAATGTATTTTTCAGCAAAGAAGTGAAATTTGCTTACACACTTACTTACACACCGAGCCTCACCAACGCTAGACCCTTATATTTACTACGGTCAATTTGGTCCTCTGCTCTCATAATCCTTTGGTCCCAGGTTCAAGTCCTGGTGGGCCCACCAGAAATACAAAACCACCTTCGGGTGGTTTTCTTTTTTGCGCGTGAGAAAAATTCTAAAAACTTGGGCTTGGATGGATTTGTTGAGATAAGAACTTACCATTCTTATCTACTTTGGCTAGAACCATATCTCCAACGTTAACCACTTTGCCGGTGAAGGCTTGAATATTCACATGATGCGTGACTAAGATGAGTGGTGTTTTGGGATTTTCATTCAATTGGACTTGAATGAGTTTTTCTAGATTTCGGGTTTGCTCTTTTTCTAGGCTCATATCATCAAAGAATGATCCGAGCGCAGGGGCAATAGTGACTTGACCCTTGTTTAGTAGTTTTGCAGTATCAATACAGCGACACCAGGGGCTACTCATCACTTTGGCAGAGGTAATTCCCTGGTTAGTTAACCATTGACCTATCAGCATTGCTTGCTTCTTGCCTCTTTCACCCAGATTTCTTTGGGTGGAGCACTTGTCTAGTTGATAGCCTGAAGGATCTCCGTAGCCTGGTGCATCTGCATGACGCATGAGTAAAACATGCTGCCCATCGCTAAGGCTGCTGGCAAGGTTTGCGCTTACTGGCATGGCAACAATAGCAAGTAATGCACTTATACAAAAGGAGAAGACAATTTTCATGATGTTTACTTTAAAGAGAATCGCTTAAGATGATAGGTATGAAATTGGTACGCAAAATTCGAGAGCTTTATGATGAAATTCTCAGTTTCATACGATCCAATCTACGATAGTCACTTTTTATCCCTCATGTTATTGAGAGTATCGCCATCTATCTGGAGCCGGACACCCAAAGATCCTGATCCTGCGCTAGCAGGAAGTTTTCTGAGGCCAATTTCAAGAGACTCAATTTCAGAGTAATTTGCGCAAGCTTGAACGATCCTAGTCATCAACCTTTCTTGGGTTTCGTAATGACCATCGCCAGCTAATTGGTCAATCTCAATGACTAAGGGGTCATAGTCAAATACATTTTCCATGACATCTTCTGCGATAAGGACCAATTTTGGGTCTATCCAAAGAGTTAAGTCGAGAAGATGCTGTTTTGGAACAATAGCGCCCGGGCCATAGGTTCCAATTTGCGTTTGCAGTTTAAGATCTTTTAATTCAATACAAGCATTAGTTGTCATAATGTTCCCAAGATATTTTTTTTATTGGCGTAAATCGGAAAGAAGGTTTGAATCATGAAAGCCCCAGATAAGCGTTGCTGTGGATCCGGCGTTTGTATCATTAATGATGCTGGAGAGTGTTGGTGTGGCCAGGTTTGGGACGGTGAAAAAATGAGTGCGCCGAGTTTGAACCTGCAGGCAAAGGATAAGAGCCAAGAAAATACCTCTGATAAGCCTAAATCTGAGTAGTAACCCAAGACTAAAATACTTTTTTGTAAAAAGTTAGCCATACACTCTACGCAGGGAGTGGGCGGCCACCCCATCCTTCAGTGCTTCACGCACAGGGTAGGCGATGAGGTCGATACTCTTCTGAACTGCAAGGCGCTCTAAATAAGTGGGCGTTGGTTTTTTGATAATCGGGTACACCCAGTCAGGAAGATTCAGAAATCCTGCACGACTAATAAGCTTGATAAAGGGCTTGGCAGTCAGATTGCTTGGGAAATGATCGAGTAAATCAATAATGCTCTTAGCCCGGTCGCCAAAATAAAGCTCTGGTATGAAGGCTCTAATGGCGCTCTCAGTTTCTGCATAAGTATTTGGAATGTCGGTGGCACCCATTCTTTCGCCAAGCGATTTCATTTCTAAAAAATACTGATCTTTCTCTTTTGGCTTTAATTTTTCTTTTCGGTAAACTTCAAAAGAGCTCATGAAGCTGCGCGTTTCTGTGAGATGTACCCAAGCTAGTAAATGTGGATCGGTCGCTGAGTATGGTTTTCCAAATTCATCGAAGCCAGTAATTTTGGTATGAATCTGATTAACCTTCTGAATAATGTTATCTGCCATATCGGTAGGACCGTATGTAGTAGCCGCAATAAAAAATGCTGTTCTACCGAGTCGACCCTTCAAATCTTCCCTAAATGAAGAATGATCCCAAACTCCAGCTAAGGCTTGTGGATGTAGTGCCTGAAGAATTAATGAGCTAATGCCACCAATCATCATGGAAATAAAGTCTGCATGCACCTTCCAGGCTATTGATTCGGGGCCAAATAAACCACGGTCACCCTTTGGCACTAAGAACGCTACTGGTGGGCCACTTCCGCCCACCATTTCTCGAATCGTTTTCCGAATCAGCTCATCCAGCATGGGTTTAGTGCATCTTCAGATTTCTTAAATCATCATCCTCAATGATTTCAGTAATGAGATCGAGTCTAATTCGCGGATTGGTTTGGGCTAGGAGGTGATTCTTCTGTGCAAGAGAGATTGGCAAGAGTTCTGCTAGACGATTGGAGACCCAGCCGCAATCATCGGTCTTAAAGGGCTTCTTGAAAGGGGCGTCGCCCAATAGATCCTCACTTTGAATGACAGAAATAATCTCGTCTAGTAACTTAGCTACACCTTGATGTTCTTGAGGAATAGGTATGAGTGGATCTTTATCCAGCAGCTCCACTTCACCAACCCATAGACCGTTGTTTTGTTGGGTGCTATTTAGTAACTTAAAGCGCTGCGTTCCGCATGATTTAGTCATGTATAAGGCAGGCTGCACAGGATCAAAGTCTTCGATCAATGCTAGGGTCCCAATGCTGGCAAAAGTAGGAGGTTCGCTATCGTTATCGTTACTGGTATTTTTGATAATGCTAACCACGCCGAATTCAGTTTTCTCTCGCAAGCATTGCTTAATCATGTCAAGGTACCGGGCTTCAAAAATTTTGAGTGCGATCACACCGTCTGGGAAAAGCACTGTTCCAAGAGGGAATAACGGGATTTTTCGTGGGGTGGAGTTAGATTCAGTCATGTAATCAATGTAATGGATTTGGATGCTTTTTGCTGATGACCACTCACCACTGAAATCCCCCGTGTTTTTCTCTACGGCCTGCAGTAAATCTAATTTCCGTTTACATTAGATGTTCAATTCTTGGAGACCCAAAATGGTACAAAAACTACGCATCAAGCTAGCCCGCTGGATCTTGGGTAAGCATTGCCCGTGCTACCAGATGGGTTACCACAGCATGGTCGACTTTCAGCAAAGAAGCGCTGACCAGTTAGCAAAAGCCCATGAGCGAAAAAATAAGTAATTAATCCTCTGTAAGTGGACTTGGTATGAAGATTTGGCAAATGCGAAGAAACTGTGCGCTGACTCCGAAGCAGCTCCTGCAGTTTTATATTGCTTTGGTATGCCTCTCCTTTGTAGTAGCAATTGGTTTTCTTTTGGCGGGGGTCTGGGTTATTCCAATTTTTACGATTGTTGAGATTGGTGCGGTAACGATCGGATTTCTAATCTATTGCCGACATGCTCTTGATAGTGAGACCATTGAGATTGACGGTAAGCGCCTGATTGTTAAAAAGTTTATTGGCTATAAAGAAAAGATTTATGAATTTAATACTCAGTGGGCAAAAATAGAAACCCCTCTTGAGGATGCAAAAACATTTTTTATTAGCCAATCAAACTTACGCGTGGAGATTGGCCAATTTATCAGGCAAGAGCAGCAGTTGCCGCTGATTGCCTCGGTGAGACGCTACCTAGGCTGAGCGGGGCTTACTAAGGCGCCACGCCATTAGCCCGCAGCAAACTATCTGAGTTACGACCAAGATGAAGGTCAATCCATTCAAAATCTCAAAGTAATTGGCAAATGGCGAGAGTGCTACAGGCATGCCATCTAGCAATGCTGTCTCTCGTAAGTAATCCATGCGCGGTATTAACAGGAAGCTGCTTGCTGATGTAGCTAGTATTAACATGAGAGCGGGGATGCGAATTGTCTTGAGGTCATGTCGACCTCTTTTGATAAGCACATTAGCAAGGCTCAAGACAATAAAAGTGCAGCCTAATATGTAATAAGACAAATGTTGTATCACTATGTGCGCTACCATGCCTGCCGCCTGTGTATCACCAATAAAGAGGTAAGCGCTTAAGCAGCTAAACAATTGTGCAATGACTCCACCCAACAGTAAGTAGGAGATGAATCGCAAAAATCGATATGCAAATTGGTATTGGTCTTGAGTACTTTCAACCATAGGGTAAATAGGGTTAAGAATTGCGCCGCAGCATAAAGTTGGAATCAGTTTGATACTAGAGCTAATCTAACATTTCCGCTAAGTTCAAAATGGACCTCACTAAAGCAGCAAAAGCCGCCCTGAATACCCTAGTAGATATTGCCAGTCATTCGGTTAATGGCCAACCCGTGCCCGTTCCTGAGCTGGCTAAAAGGCAAAATTTATCTATCAGTCGGATTGAGCTTCTATTACGACCATTAAGGGAGTCGGGTTTTGTTAGGGGAACCAAAGGTCGCAGAGGGGGTTACGTGCTATCTCAAGACCCTCGCTTAATTACGATTAAAGACATTGTGCTGGCAATGAATCTCATTAAAAAGCGCAAAGTTGAGTTATCCGATATTGCCAAAGAGCTTTACCAGTCCTTGGAAGCATACATGCTTGGTTGTATGGCCAACGTCACCTTGGCATCTACTATCAAAGATTATGTGCCCAGCTTTAGTGATATAAAAAAAGCACCCGAGAGAACTGTTTATGCTCCTCTTGACTCTAAGAAAGAAAAAAGACAAAAGGGTGAGGTTCAAAAAGTGGTGAAGGCGCAATTTAAAAAAGTGGAAGATGTCCCGCGTGGACCTAATTCTGTATTTGACTTTGCAAACTTTCTGGATCGCAGTCCAAGTTAAAGCTTAGGTTGAGGGGGCTAGTAACCCCCATTGCCTGATTCTCTAATGTTATGAATAAGCAATCGTTCGACTATCCAGCACTTGCTTTTGTTGATATCGAGACAACTGGTTCGAATTTTGACAGAGATCGCATTACAGAAATAGGCATTAAAACGCTTTCTAATAACGGAGTTGCTATCTGGGAGAGCTTAATCAACCCCCATGTCTATATTCCACAAAATATTCAAAGACTCACTGGGATCTCCCCGCAAATGGTGTCTGATAAACCTGGCTTTGAAGAAATTGCCGGAGACCTAAAGGCAGAGCTCGAAGGTAAGATATTTGTAGCCCACAACGCGCGATTTGATTATGGATTTATTAAGGCCTCTTTTAAAAGAATAGGCTTGGATTTCAAGCCCAAGGTCTTGTGTACCGTCAAACTCTCAAGACTTCTATTTCCTAACCAAGCTCGTCACAATCTAGACACTATCATTCGTGAGCATAGTTTGACTGTCAGCGCTAGACATAGGGCGCTTGGCGATGCAGACTTGCTTTTTCAGTTTTGGCAAATCTGCGAAAGGGCGGTTGGTAAGGAGCGCTTGTTGGAAGCTCTTAATCAGTTAATTGGAAATGCAAGTCTGCCACCGAACATCGATCAGGAATTGATTGATTCGATACCTGATGCGCCTGGGTGCTATATCTTTTACGGAGAAAATAGAACCCCCTTATATATTGGGAAGAGTATTTCCCTGCGCAGTAGGGTGATGGGGCACTTTCAAGGCTCGTTAACCCAGCGCAAGGAAATGAAATTATCTTTACAGGTGAGAGATATTGACTGGATTGAAACTAGTGGAGAACTAGGAGCTTTGATATTGGAGTCTAGGCTGATTAAAGAGCGTATGCCTAGTATGAATATCAAGCTTCGTCGCTCAAGGGATCTTTGTGCTTGGAGTCTTGATAAAGATACCAGTGGTGTACTAAAGCCAACGCTTGTGAATCACGCAGATCTCATGCCAGGCCTTCAAGATAATCTTTTTGGTTTGTTTTATAACAAACGAGAGGCAAATTCATATCTCAAGGCAGTTGCCAAAAAATATCGCTTATGCGAAGTATTGCTTGGACTTGAGAAAGCGGTTGATGGAAAAGCCTGCTTTGGATATCAAGTGAAGCAATGTGGTGGTGCGTGCATTGGCATCATGCCAACTGAAATGCATAATCTGCAGTTAAGAACGGCAATGGAGTTATATAGAGTGCAGGTTTGGCCTTATAAGGGCCCAATAGCCATCAAAGAAAATGGAGAAATGATTGTTTTGGATAAATGGTGCTATTTGGGTACCGCCATAAATGAGGATGAGTTGATTGAGCTCAAAAGTACTGGCGATGCTGAATTCGATCTTGATATTTATAAGATCGTTAAAAAAGCACTAGCCGGACAGTATAAAAACCAAGTGATTCATCTTAGTTAAGAAGCGGTATGTCTACCATCGTCTATTGGTTTAGAAATGATCTTCGGTTGGGAGATAACCCCGGATTTAAGGAGGCATGCGCATCCGCTAATTATCTTTTACCAATCTATATTCATCCGAATAGCAATGATGATCTGACTAGTTGGGGATTTCCTCGATTTGCCAGACACTCAAGGGAATTTTTACAGCAATCTTTACATGAACTGCGCCATCAATTAATTACTCAGGGGTCAACCTTGCTGGAGTTCAACGGCAAGCCTGCAGAGGTTTTTCAATTGCTTGGGAAGCAAGCACCATTCGACACTATATATTGCGAGCAAATCCAGGCCCCAGAAGAGCTTGCAGAGGTAAATGTAATCAAGAATCTGGGTTTCAATATTAGGCAATTTTGGCAATCAAGCATGCTTGATCCCAAGGACTTGCCATTTGATTTGCGGGAAATGCCAGATGTATTTACTAAATTCCGCCAGGAGGTTGAGCGTAGAAATCTTTTCTATGTAGAGCCGATTTCCACTCCAGATCACATTCCTCCATTGCCGCTGATGAGTATTGCGACTAAGCTAAAGGAAGGTTTATTTGCCAAGCAAGTCGAATCTCTTTTTAATGGTGGAGAACTGAGTGCTTTAGCCCATATAGACCAGTACTTTGAGAGTCGCTTGCCAGATACCTACAAGCAAACTCGTAATCAATTAATCGGTATGGATTATTCCAGTAAGTTTTCTCCATGGTTAGCTTTTGGCTGTTGCTCGTCAAGAACAATCGCGCAGAAGTTAAAAAATTATGAGTCAACATACGGCGCCAATGATGGAACTTATTGGCTGTGGTTTGAATTATTGTGGAGAGACTATTTCCGTTTTCTCCATTTTAAGTATGGGATTAAACGCTATCGACCTCAAGGTTTGGTTGATAAAGTGCTCAATAGCTTTGATGAAAAGAAATTTCAACAATGGACTTCTGGATGCACGGGGGAGGACTTTATTGATGCTGGGATGCGCGAGCTCCAAGAAACTGGATTTTTATCCAATCGTATGCGTCAAGTGGTGGCAAGTTTTTGGATTTATGACATGAAAGGCGATTGGCGCGCTGGCGCTGCTTGGTTTGAATCTCAGTTGGTTGACTATGATGTGTATAGCAACCAGGGTAATTGGCTATACATAGCAGGGCGAGGCACAGATCCGCGCGGAGGGCGCCCATTTAATGTGAAGAAGCAAGCTCAGGATCATGATCCTGATGGCGCTTATCGATCAAAGTGGTTAAATGCGCCCTAAAGTTTAAAAAAAGCGTTTATTCCGTTACCAAGGCAGCTTTTCACCTGAATAAGTCAGAAAGCTTCCTGTATCTTCTTTTTGAAGATGCTCAATCACATTAAACATCTCAGCTGCGGCTTGATTGGCGGGCCTGCCAATCTGCTCACCACGAAATGGCTTTGAGAGTCTGGAGTTCACCGTACCAGGGTGCATGGCAATTAAGGCGGTATTAGGCTTTGTGCGTCCCCATTCGATCGATGTTGTCTTCACCAACATATTGAGTGCAGCCTTAGAGGCGCGATAGCTATACCAACCACCAAGACGGTTATCTTCAATGCTGCCTACTTTTGCTGATAGTGTAACCATAATGCTATTTTTGGGATCAAGTAGTTTAGAGAAGTGGCGAATAGTGAGTGCGGGACCAATCGCATTGACCGTCATGAGCTCCATGAGCTGCTCGGCATTGAGGTCATCTAGCCTTTTTTCAGGCATCCACTGATTTGTGTGTAAAACCCCGATGGTATTAATGATGAGTTGAAAAGGCGCTACTTGAGAGAGCGCAGCTGCACAGGATTCAATAGATTCTAGATTTTGATAATCAATTGGGAATTCAGAGTGGCGATGAATGCCGACAACCTCTGAGCATGCGGGGTTGGCTTTCAAGAGATCCATGAAGGCAGAGCCTATGGTGCCGGAAGAGCCAATAACTAGTGCGCGAAAGGGGTTGGGAAGTAAGCTCATATTGCCCTGTTAAATCATTTAATGAATGGGAGTAGATTGAGGAGACTTTAGCGCAGATCACGTATGAGCGTACGCGGCAAAATTTTCTTTCAAGCAAACCATTCATTTGCTTGCTATGCTTACTCTTGTTTATAGACGAGAAATGCAATAAGTGAATATCCACTCCGATTACAGCAAGAGAGTTGTCATTAGCCACCATGACCTACCTTGGGTTCCTAGCCCAGAGCCGGGGGTCGAGAGGCGCATGCTTGATCGCATGGGTGATGAGGTAGCAAAGGCAACCTCAATTGTTCGCTATCAACCAGGATCTCAATTTCAAGCGCATACCCATGAATTGGGTGAAGAGATATTCGTTTTGGATGGCGTATTTAGTGATGAGACTGGCGACTATCCAGCAGGCACTTATATGATGAATCCGCCTGGATCTTCTCATGCATCATTTAGCCAGTCTGGCTGTACGCTTTTTGTGAAGTTGCGTCATCTTGGCCCGTATCAAGTCAAGCGAGAGATAGTGAATACGAAAACTGCCCCTTGGTTTCAGGGAATGGTTCCTGGCCTCAATGTGATGCCGCTGATGACGCAGGGTAGTGGATCGACTTTAGTGCGATGGGCACCTCAAACCTATTTCAATCCCCATAAACATTATGGTGGCGAAGAAATTTTTGTGGTGGATGGTGTATTTGAAGATGAGCATGGGCGCTACCCGGCTGGCTCCTGGATTAGAAGTCCTCATATGAGCCTACATCAGCCCTTTAGTAAAGAAGGCTGCACGATTTTTGTGAAGACCGGCCACTTATTAGACTGATTTCAGTAACCTGAAGTAGTGCCAGCGCCTTAAGGCCATTGCGATGGATAATGGTGCTCACATCATTATTTGCACTATTTTGGAATCATTCCCATGGAAATTAAGGTCAATTTTCTCGACAAGTTGCGTCTTGAAGCTAAGTTCGATGACTTTACGGTAATTGCCGATCAACCCATTCGATACAAGGGTGATGGTTCTGCGCCAGGGCCGTTTGATTATTTCTTGGCTTCATCGGCGTTATGCGCCGCTTACTTTGTGAAGTTGTACTGTGAGACTCGTAATTTATCTACTGAGAATATTCGCCTCTCGCAAAATAATATTATTGATCCAGAGAATCGCTATAAACAGATCTTTAAGATTCAAGTTGAATTGCCAGCAGATATTTCTGCTGCGGACCGTCAAGGTATTTTGCGCTCTATCGAGCGTTGTACAGTCAAGAAGGTAGTGCAGGAAGGACCTGAGTTTGTTATTGAAGAAGTCGCAAATCTAGACGCCGATGCACAGAGCCTGCTGACTCTAAAACCCAATGCTGGAACTAGCACCCATATTGTTGGTAAAGATCTTCCTTTGGAAGAAACGATTGCCAATATGTCGGCATTGCTCGCAAATCTCGGCATCAAGATTGAGATCGCCTCATGGCGCAACCTCATCCCCAATGTCTGGTCCCTGCATATTCGCGATGCACACTCACCAATGTGTTTTACCAATGGCAAAGGCTCTACCAAGGAGAGTGCGCTGGCATCTGCTTTGGGCGAATACATTGAACGTCTTAGCAATAACCATTTTTATGCCGGCGCTTACTGGGGTGAGGATATTGCTAATGCAGCATTCGTGCATTACCCCAACGAACAATGGTTTAAGCCCGGGAAGAAGGATGCGTTGCCGACAGAAATTCTGGATGAGTACTGTCTAAAAATCTATAACCCAGACGGTGAGTTGCGCGCATCACATTTATTGGATACCAATTCTGGTAATGCGCAGCGCGGCATCTGTTCATTGCCTTATGTTCGTCAATCCGATGGCAAGATAGTCTACTTCCCCTCGAACTTGATTGAAAATCTCTTCGTTAGTAATGGTATGAGTGCAGGTAATACGCTTGCTGAAGCCCAAGTTCAATGTCTTTCAGAAATCTTTGAGAGAGCAGTTAAACGAGAAATACTCGAAAGTGAAATAGCACTCCCAGATGTGCCTCAGGAAGTATTGGCGAGATATCCCGGTATTTTGGCTGGCATTCAAAGTCTAGAAGAGCAAGGCTTTCCGGTGCTAGTAAAGGATGCATCACTAGGTGGGGTCTATCCAGTAATGTGCGTCACCTTGATGAATCCTCGCACGGGCGGCGTATTTGCCTCTTTTGGTGCGCACCCTAGCTTAGAAGTTGCTCTAGAGCGAAGTCTGACGGAGTTATTGCAAGGTCGTAGCTTGGAGGGTCTGAACGATTTGCCACCACCTACATTTGCAAGTGAAGCGGTAACTGAGCCTAATAACTTTGTAGAACACTTTATTGACTCCAGCGGCATTGTGTCTTGGCGTTTCTTTAGCGCAAAGTCAGATTGTGAATTTGTAGATTGGGATTTTTCGAGCAAGGGCGAAGATTCTAATGCTAAAGAAGCCGAAACTTTATTTGGCATCCTCAAAGAGCTCGGTAAAGAAGTTTATGTAGCGGTATATGACGAGTTAGGGGCAACTGCCTGCCGAATTTTGGTGCCAGGATATTCTGAGGTCTACCCAATTGAAGATCTTGTGTGGGATAACACTAATAAGGCACTGTTATTCCGTGATGACATACTGAATTTATCCTCTTTAGAGGATGCACGCTTAGCATCCCTGCTCGAGCGCTTAGAAAATAATGAGCTTGATGATTACGGTGACATCGCTACGCTTATCGGAATCGAGTTTGACGAAAATACCGTTTGGGGTCAGTTAACAGTGCTTGAATTAAAGCTGCTGATTCAACTCGCTTTGAAACAGTATGAAGAGGCGCATGACTTAGTGGGTGCCTTTTTGCAGTACAACGACAATACGGTCGAGCGCAAATTGTTTTACCAGGCAATGGATGCAGCCCTGGAAGTCTTGCTAGACAATAAGCTTGAAATGGCTGATTACGAAGTGAACTTCCGCCGGATGTATGGCGATGCGCGTATGGATGCCGTGCTTGGCTCTATCGATGGCAGCGTTCGTTTCTTTGGGTTAACGCCAACCAGTATGGGGCTGGAGGGTCTTGATAGACATCATCGTCTGATTGACAGCTATAGAAAGTTGCATCAGGCGCGGGCTAAGAAGAGTCTTTAAGTAATCAATATATTCAACTTTCAAAGGTCGGTGATGAAAGCATTAACTCCAGCTGAGGCAATTACATCGCGCATGTCAGTGCGAGCATTCACAAAAGAGAATGTTTCAAAAGAGGTCATTCTCAAATTACTCAACATCTCTGCGCGCGCACCTTCTGGCACCAATACTCAGCCCTGGAAAGTCTATGTCCTAGAAGGCAATGCTCTCAAAGACTTGTGCGAAAAAGTGTGTGCGGCATATGACGGTATTGCCGTCAATCCCGAGTTAGCAAAAGAATATCAACCTGCTTATGAGTATTACCCTGCCAAATGGTTTAGTCCCTACATCGATAGGCGTCGTGAAAATGGCTGGGGCTTATATGGGCTTCTAGGAATTACTAAGGGCGATAAAGATAAGATGCATGCTCAACATCGCAAAAACTTTGAAGCATTTGGTGCTCCCGTATGCTTATTTTTTACAATCGACAAGGAGCTTGGCAGAGGCTCAATGCTTGACTACGGAATGTTCTTGCAAAACATCATGGTCGCTGCAAGAGGCGAGGGCTTAGATACTTGCCCACAAGCCGCATGGAATGATTATGCAAAGATCATCTTGCCCGCTATTGGCGCTAAGGAGAATGAGATGCTTGTGTGCGGTATGGCACTCGGGTATGCCGATAAAAATGCCTTGGTGAATACCTTTTGCACTCCCAGAGTCGCTGCCGAGGAATTTACTACCTGGGTTAAATAGAGGTATTTAGCGCAGAAGATTTCGCCAATGTTGGCGATTTCTGCCTAATTATTGGGCATTTAAATCTATAGAGCATATATCTAAGTTATTGATATACCTCATTTAAAGCCTTTAAATGCGGGTCGGTGAAAAATATGTTGCTTTGCAACAAATATATCTTGCTTTTGGAAAATGGGGCTCTTAAAATGGTGCATCGCAATAAAAAACCACAATTACTTAAAGTTAGGATAAATCATGTTTCAAACTCAATTAAACGATCAATTTGCTAATGCACAAGCTAAAGCAATCGAAAACGCTAAGCATTTGGCACAAGTTGCTGTTGAAAGCGCTCAAGAATTAGCTGAAATCAACCAAGCTGCTGCTAAAGACGCTTTGGTTGCTGCTCAAGATACAAGTTCACAATTGTTAGCAATCAAAGATCCACAACAATTGGCTAAATTGGCTCAGCCAGAAGCTGCTCAAGAAGCTGCTAAATATGCTGCTGCTTACCAAGCTAAAGTAAACAAAGTAGTACGTAACGGTAACAAAGAAGTTGCTCAAGTAGTTGACGCTTCTATTGATGACGCACGTGCTGATTTGGTTAAGTTTGTTAAAGAAGCTACTAAGACAGCTCCTGCTGGTTCTGAGGCATTTGTTTCTGCATTCAAAACTGCATTTGAGTCTTCACTCCAACAGTTCGATCAAGTTCGCGCATCTGCAACTGACGCATTTGCTAACTTTGAGAAGAGTGTAGATGCTGCTATGGCAAACATTCAAGGTCAATACGCTGTTGCTAAGCCAGCTGCTAAGAGCCGTAAAGCTTCTGCTTAATTAGCTGATTAGTTTTAGTGTTAAAAAAAGCCACCTTCGGGTGGCTTTTGTTTTCCCGGGAATGAGATTGCTTATTCAATCCAAGTAATAAAACTTTCCTTGGGCTTTCTGACTTTTTTCAGGCTCACCAACCAATCCTCATCGGCTTTTCTGTAGCCTAATGGCAGCATGACCACGCTGCGCAGACCCTTTTCTTTGAGGTTGAGAATTTCATCTAGAGCTGCAGCATCAAATCCCTCCATTGGCGTGGAGTCTACTTGCTCGTAAGCAGCTGCAATGAGTGCGGTGCCAAGTCCGATATAAGCTTGTTTTGCAGCATGCGTGTAATTGGTTTCAGTATCTCGTGCTGTATAGCCGCTAAGTAGCTTTTGACGATAGATATCACCAGCTTCACTTTTAAAGTTGCGAATCTTCTCGGTCATATCAAACGATTGATTAATGCGATCTGCTGTGTAGGTATCCCAGGCTGCAAAAACAAGTAAATGAGAAGAGTCGACAATTTGAGTTTGATCCCAAGCAATCGCCTTAATCTTTTCGCGAATAGCTTTATTGGTAATGACCAGTACCTCGTATGGCTGTAATCCACTGGAGCTCGCAGTGAGGCGAATCGCTTCCAGAATTTGCTCTACCTTTTCATGGGGTACAGATTTGGTAGAGTCCATTTTTTTGGTTGCATAACGCCACTGTAGTTTCTCAATTAAGCTCATTCTGATTCCTTTGGTATTGGTGAATATAAAAAGATAATTCAGTGTAATTTATATCCCCATTACCTGAATAGCTGGTTATTCATGTTCATGTAAAAAGGGGTCCGTAGACCCCTTAGTTTTGCTATCGATTCTTTAGGTCAAATTAAGCAGCAAGCGCTTCTTCTGGTTCAGTAACTGATGAGCGAATGAGGTAATCAAATGCTCCGAGAGAAGCCTTGGCACCTTCGCCCATGGCGATGATGATTTGCTTATAGGGAACCGTCGTGCAATCACCTGCTGCAAATACACCAGGTAAAGAAGTTTCACCTTTTGTATCCACAATGACTTCACCATGTTTTGACAACTCAAGGGTGCCTTTGAGCCAATCTGTATTTGGCAGTAAGCCAATTTGCACAAAGATACCTTCAAGCTCAAGCGTATGCTCAGAATTATTGGTGCGATCTTGGTAGCGCAAGCCATTGACCTTGCCACCTGCACCCAATACTTCTTTGGTAAGGGCGCTCATGATGACGGTTACATTTGGCAGACTAGCCATTTTCTTCTGAAGCACTGCATCAGCGCGTAATTTGCTATCAAACTCAATTAAGGTGACGTGGCTCACAATGCCAGCTAAATCAATTGCAGCTTCAACGCCAGAGTTACCACCACCAATGACAGCAACACGCTTGCCTTTGAATAAAGGGCCGTCGCAGTGAGGGCAGTAGGCAACACCTTTGCCACGGTACTCTTGTTCGCCAGGAACATTCATTTCTCTCCAGCGAGCACCAGTACTCAAAATAACTGACTTACTTTTAAGTACTGCACCATTAACCAGTTCAACCTCAAGTCCATTGGCAGTTTTACGCAATGCATTAGCGCGTTGCAAATTCATAATGTCGACTTCATAGCTCTTGACATGTTGCTCAAGCGCTTGAACCAGCTTAGGTCCCTCAGTCTCTTTTACGGAGATGAAGTTTTCAATACCCATGGTATCCATGACTTGGCCGCCAAAGCGCTCTGCCACAATTCCGGTGCGGATGCCTTTGCGGGCTGCATAGATCGCTGCAGCTGAACCAGCGGGTCCACCGCCAATGACTAAAACGTCATATGGATCTTTGGTAGAGAGTTTTGCGGCTTCTTCTTTAGGGCTTGCAGTATCGAGCTTAGCCACAATCTCTTCAACACTCATACGGCCTTGACCAAATACTTCGCCATTTAAGATCACGGTTGGTACAGCCATGATTTGGAATTGGTCAACCAATCCTTGATAGAGTGCACCATCAACCATTTCATGGGTAACGTTTGGATTGAGGGCTGCCATGAGATTGAGTGCTTGAACAACATCAGGGCAGTTATGGCATGACAAAGAGATAAATGTTTGGAAGCTGAGTTTGCTATCTAGCTTAGTGATGCGATCAATAATCTCTTGCTCAACTTTTGCTGGGTAGCCACTTGCTTGCAAAATTGCCAAGATGAAAGAGGTCATTTCATGACCCATTGGCAGGCCCGCAAAAGTAATGCGCGCTTCTTGATCAAGCTTGCTGACGGTAAAGCTAGGTGTGTGCGTAGCTTTTCCATCCGTTTTAACGGTTATCTTGTCAGATTGCTCAGCCACTTCATTTAAGAGTTCAAGCATCTGCTTTGAGCTGTCACCGTCATCTAGGCTAGCAACGAGAACGATAGGGCTAACAATCTTTTCAAAATACACTTTTAGCTGTGATTTGATATTGGTATCGAGCATGATGATTTCCTTGGTAATTTTTTAGGTGAGTCTATTGGGCAGGATCTTGTCCTCTCCAATAGACTCTCCGAAGAGAGTCTATTGATTAGAGCTATTTCTTAGATCTTGCCTACGAGATCCAAAGAAGGAGTCAATGTTGCTGCGCCTTCTTTCCACTTAGCTGGGCAAACTTCGCCTGGATGTGCAGCTGTGTACTGTGCAGCTTTCAGCTTGCGCAATGTTTCAGAAACGTCACGTGCGATTTCGTTAGAGTGAATTTCTGCAGTCTTAATCACGCCCTCTGGATTGATAATGAAAGTGCCACGCAATGCCAAGCCTGCTTCAGGAATGTGAACACCAAAAGCATTTGTCAATGTATGTGTTGGATCGCCAACAAGTGGGAACTTTGCTTTACCAACAGCAGGAGATGTCTCGTGCCAAACTTTGTGTGAGAAATGGGTATCAGTTGTGACGATATACACTTCAGCACCCATTTTTTGGAATTCAGGATAGTTCTCAGCCGCATCTTCAATTTCTGTTGGGCAGTTGAAAGTAAATGCTGCTGGCATAAAAATCAGAACAGACCAGTGACCCTTGAGGCTTTCGTCAGTAATGGTTACAAACTTGCCATTGTGGAAAGCTTCGGTTTTGAAGGGTTGAACTGCGGTATTAATAATGGACATACTGTGCTCCTTGTTTTGGTTAATCAATTCTTTGGTAACTAATACAACTGGATGAATTTTGAACCTCAGTTCTTTATTTGTCTAATGAATAAATTTGATATTTATGATCGAATTTATAGATAATTGGATTCAAAGGGCTTTTTCCCGCTCGGGGCGGCCTAAATCACACTTTTTAGTAGGTATTGGTCTTTTAGGGTTTTAAAAGATTCGGCAGTGTAGTGCCTAATTGAAAATATGAGGGCACTCGCATTGGTAGGCGCTCTCCATTCCTTATTAAGACTAAGTAAAAGCAACCACTCCTGCAATCAGATTAATGGCTAATGCAAGTAAGGAAGCATTAAATACAAAAGCAGTCATTCCTTGAATCATGACTAAAAACCGGATTCTAGAGCTAGCAATATTGACGTCAGCAGTCTGGCAAGTCATGCCGATCACGATGGAGAAATACAGAAAATCTACATAAGTAGGTTTTTGCTTGCCGACAAATAGTAATGGCACTTCCTTGGTTTTTTTAAACTCCTGGTAGTAAGCGTGAGCATAGTGCAAGGCAAAAGCCGTGTGAACGAATAACCAAGAGATTGCATATGTTCCCAGTACTAGGCAAACGTGACGAATGGCCAAATGAATAGGGAGTGTTTTAATGTCTGAGAGAATAATCACAATAGTGATCAGGCTTGCAGCCGCTGCCAAAATAATAATAAGCAAAATGATGGCGGCACCATCGTCCTCTTTCTTGGAGAGAGCCAATATATTTTCTTGGGTCGAAAAAAACATCATGATGTAGCTGAGGGCTAAATAAAGACCTCCTGCTGATGCCCAAGAGAGAGCTAGGCTGACGGTAGAAGATAAGCTAGAAGAAAGTAGGAAAAATGTCCCACAACCAATGATTGCAACAGTAATCAGTCTTGAGGTAGCGCTGATGTGGTGCCAGTGTTGCGTCCAGTAAGTTGCTTTCATAGTGACTCTAGTATGCGCTTAAAATAGTTTCTAGCATCTACGGGATTGCACTTTGTGATGATTGTATTGTGATGGAAAATGTAAATAAGCCGAATCAAGTAAAGGATTGTAGAGTGCGATCAAATATCAGAAGTTGGAGTCTAGTGGCGGGCGTACTTATTATTTTGGCCGCTTGTATTTTTGCCTATCTGTCGACAAGGCCCGCTGAGGCTGATATCGCAAGCTACATTTACTTGCATAGCATCTCTGTTCCTCGGGCTTCATAAGGTAAGGTGGCGTTTTTTAAATTACGCTGAATTACGCTCGCCGAGTTAGTAATATCCAGGGCCGATTCTTGGGTGGATGCAACCATCTACTGGTATTTCTCTATAGAAACCCGCCTTAAGGAGAGTAGATTCGTACATAACAATACCCATCTGAAAGGCTGATATGAGCAAGAAATCATTGAATATGAATACTATGCCAGGGCAACAAAGCGCCGTTGATGCTACAAGAGCAGCAGGGCGCGTGGCGGTCGAGAGTGCGCAGGCGATTGCAAAAATTAATCAACAGGCTACACAAGAGCTGGCCGCCATGATGCAGAAGCGGGTATCTGAGTTGATGACAACCCAAGATCCTAAATCCGCCTTTGAGTACGTGCATGCTGAAGTATTGCAGGATGCAGCCAAGGAGATTACTCAATATCACAATCAGTTATTGCAAGTACTTAAGAGTGGAAATCAAGAGCTAGCATATATTGCTGAAACGATGATTCAAGAATCCAAGGCGGATCTTATTCACTTTGTGAATGAGGCTACTGATAATGCACCGATTGGCAGCGAGGCCTATGTTTCAGTATTTAAAACATCCTTTAACAATGCTTTGCAGAATTTTGAGTTGATACGTGCTGCAATGGCGGATTCATTCACTAATTTTGAGAAGAGTGTTGAGAATGTGAGTAATCTTGCTACCCCAAAAAGCTCTTCTAAGAAGAGCTGAGTAGTTCAGGTTAGAGGTTTAATACTGTTTTTGAAATTGTAGGGCGGTTTTGATAGTCTGAAAATGAATATCCACGGTAGATTCGATTTCCTTGCCGTAGCCGCCCGCCATTGAGAATGCAATAGGTAGTTGACGAGCTAGCGCAAACTCAAACACCATTTCATCCCGCTGGCGCATGCCGTCCTTAGTAATCTCCAGTCTTCCAAGTCGATCACCTTCATGTGGATCTGCGCCGGCTAGAAAGATGAGAAAGTCTGCTTTAAAGCATGCATCTAATTGGTCAAGGGATTCACGCAGCGAATGTAAATAAACATGATCGTTACAACCATCAGCGAGACCAACATCAAGATCGCTCTGCTCCTTCTTAAATGGAAAGTTATTTTCTCCATGAAGGGATAGGGTAAAAATAGAATCATCATTTTGCAGAATCGCTGCAGTACCGTTTCCTTGATGAACATCTAAATCAATTACGGCAATTTTGAGTGATCCGCTAATTTCTTTTTGAAGGGTGCGTGCCGCAATAGCAGAGTCATTAAAAACACAAAATCCACTTCCGGTATCTCGATAGGCATGATGTGTACCCCCAGCTAGATTGGCAGAGATACCTTCTTGCAAGGCTGCTTTAGCTGCAGCAACAGTAGCACCCGCTGAGCGTCGTGAACGTTCGACCATTTGAGTGCTCCAGGGAAAACCAATCTCTCTTTGCTCTTGTGCTGAAAGCGCTCCGTCAATTACTTTAATGAGATAGCCCGGATCATGCGCATACAGAATTTGGGTATCTGTTGCTGGTGGCGCTTCAACAAGTTCTATACCTGCTTGAACGCTAACTAAATCTCTCAATCGAGAGTACTTCTCTATAGGGAAGCGATGCCCTGCTGGCAGGGGTAATACAAAATGGTCGGTATAAAAAGCCTTCAAACTTCTCTCGCATATTCCTTGAGAATATTCAATGGCACCGTTTCCAGAGCTTTGATGTGAGTACTTTCCAGCTTGATTAATGGAGCACAATTTGCGTTTAAGGCCTCTACCCAGCGATTGATGCATAAACACCATTGGTCTCCCGCAAGCAGTCCAGGAAATCGATACTCTGGCCGAGGGGTAATGAGATCATTTCCCTTTTGAAGGCTAAATTGCAAAAAAGCATCTGTAACAATCGCGCAAACTAAATGACTGCCGACATCTTCTTCATTGGTCTTACAGCACCCATCCCTAAAAAAACCAGTCAGGGGATCGAAAGAGCAGGGTATTAACGGCTCCCCATATACATTTAGTGCAATCTCGTTTTGCATAACAACCTTAAAAATATTAGTGTCAACCAGTTTATTGAATAAGCCGTAAACTTGCTGAACGATGACTCAACTAGAGAAACTCACCTTGTTTTACGATGGCGCCTGTCCTTTATGTCAGGCGGAGATTCTTTTTTTGTCCGGACGTAATCACGCTAACTTATTGAATTTTGTTGATATTAATTCTGATCGGTTTGACCCTCAAAAGGTAGGCGTCTCTTGTGAGGCTGCATTAGAGGCTATGTATGGTCAATTTGCTAGTGGTAGATTAATTCAGGGCGTTTCTGTTTTTCCTGAAGCCTATCGCCGAGCAGATCTGCCGCGCATGGCCTGGCTCTTCTCAAGAAAGTCTTTGCAACCATTCTTTAAATTGGGGTATCTATTTTTTGCTAAGAATAGACATGCAATTTCCAGCCTTTTTGGACCGGCAGCACTCCGTCTAGTCAAGTCCAAATCAGGATCGGCATCACAATGAAAATAATTCAATTTTTTATCGCGTTTACTTTATTGAGCGCAGTTTTATCAACTGGCTTTGCTCGCGAGCCGATTGAATTGCCTGCAAATATCAGTTCTGCAAAACTTCAAGGTAGTGGACGACTCACTTGGTTTGGCCTGCATGTTTATGACGCCTCCTTTTATCGAGTAGGCTCTCTATCCTCTCCCGACTTTGCATTAAATCTGCGCTACCAAAAATCATTCTCTGGATCCTCTATTGCCAATCGAAGTGTCGAGGAGATGAAGCGTATTGGTGTGCCAGAGGCTCAGGCATCGCTTTGGGGTAAGGAGTTAACTGCCATCTTGCCGAATGTGGAGTCAGGACAAACTTTGACAGCGATGTATTCCCCTAAGCAAGGAACCATTTTTTATCACGATGGTAAGCAGATTGCACAGATACCAGGCCCTGAATTTTCAAAGGCATTTTTTGGGATTTGGCTTGATCCAAAAACAAGTGCACCTAAGCTGCGGACGGAGTTACTAGGACAATCTTGTCCGCCACCGATTTTTAATGAGGCCTGCTAATTCATGAAAACCATTTTTTATCGTTTCACGATGTTGATATTTTGCGGACTATTTGTCGTTTCTTGTTCTGCGCCTCAAGTTTTGCAATATGCTGCTGAAAAGCCTGTGTTAGATCTGAGTGAGTATTTTTCGGGAACGATTGATGCCTATGGCATTTTTACCGATCGCAGTGGCGAGGTAAAAAAACGTTTTACGGTGTTGATCAAATCCAATTGGATAACTGTTGATGGAAAAAAAGTAGGCACTCTTGATGAGAGCTTTGACTACTCGGATGGTACTAAGCAAAAGCGTATTTGGACTTTAACGGAGCAATCTCCTGGCTATTACATTGGTAGAGCGGATGACGTAGTAGGGGATGCCCAAGGCCAACTAGCTGGAAATGCTCTGAATTGGAACTATACCCTTGCCTTGCCAGTGGATGGCACCATTTATCACGTGCAATTCAATGATTGGATGTACTTGATGACCCCTAAAGTGATGCTCAATAAGGCAAAAATGAGTAAGTTTGGAATTGAGCTGGGCGAGGTTACTTTGAGCTTCCATAAGCGCTGAGCAAAAGCCCGGGATTTGTGTCACACTTTCCTTGAGGGCTCGGCCTAGAGCCTCAATAAAGGAGATCTTGATGAATGCAAAATTAAAGAAAATTTCGATTGCACTATCTGTTGCCGGAATTTTTTCCTTGGTAGCTTGTCAATCGATGGAACAGGGTACTGGTCAAAAAGCTAGCGCTACTTTGGATTCAAGATCGGGATCTCAAGCTAAAGGTGAAGTAACATTTGTTTGGCAGGGAACTGATGTGCTAGTAAACGGTAAGTTTTCAGGATTAAAGCCCAATTCGGAACAAGGGTTTCATGTTCATGAAAAAGGGGATTGTTCTGCGCCTGATGCTACGAGTGCGGGCGGCCACTTTAATCCTGACGCAAAAGCTCACGGTATGCCCAATAGCGGTATGAACCATGCTGGAGATATGCCGAACATCAAATCTGATGCAAATGGCAATGCAACCTATACAGCAAAACTTCATGGCTTTGCTGTAAACACAGGGCCAACTGGAGTAGTAGGGCGATCAGTGGTTGTGCATAGGGACCCAGATGATTACAAGTCTCAGCCTGCAGGTAACTCTGGCCCACGCATCGCATGTGGTTTGATTAAGTAATTAAATCCATTCTTTTAATTAGTAGATACAGGGCATTTCATGAGAATCGAAGATACCGATCCAGCGCGTCATGCAGGGATTGAATATCCAATGGAGGTGGGCGCCCCTGTATTTGCTCCTATCAAGGTTACAGAAGAAAAAGACAAGGCTGTCAACGTAGCGCGTCAGAATGCTAAGTTGGAATACGACCGCATTATGGAGCAAGCTGAGGTTTTGATGAAGCAGGCGAAAGCTTTGCAAGCAAGACTCGATGCTACTGAGATGGTGCACAGCGCTAAATTTAGCTTTAATCCAATTCATGGAAAAATTTATCACTTGTACTATGACGGCAGGAATGGCGTTAATGTCTTAATCCAGAATGGTCCAAAAGAATGGAGTTGCGGTATTCCTGAGAGTTGGACCTATTCAATGGCAGTGAAGAAGTTGGGTGATAGTACTTGGGCGGTAATTGAGGAAAATGCCCTTACTGTATGATTATTTTCTCTCTATAAAAATAATAAGGTGACACGTGACAAAAGCTCGAGTTGTTAGTCTGACTGAATTAGGCGGTGCAGACGTAATTAAGGTAATCGACAAAGAATTGCCTCCACCTGCAAAAGGTGAAGTGCAGATTCGTCAAACTGCGATTGGATTTAATTTCATTGACGTTTATCAGCGCTCTGGTGTGTACCCGCTCGAGATGCCTACTGGCCTCGGTCATGAGGCTGCTGGTGTTGTTGAGGCTGTGGGCGAAGGCGTTACTGACTTTAAAGTTGGCGATCACGTGGTTTACATGAATGCTGGAATTGGTGCATATGCTAGCGCTCGTAATGTTGCTGCTGATAAATTGGTTTTGATACCAGCTGGCATCTCTGATGAAGTAGCTGCAGCGGTTTTCTTTAAGGCAATGACTGCGCAATACCTAGTTCAGAAAACATACAAAGTAAAAGCAGGAGATGTTGTACTTGTTCATGCTGCTGCAGGTGGTGTTGGTCAAATTTTAGCTGGCTGGGCAAAAGCCTTGGGTGCTTTTGTTGTTGGTACAGTGGGTTCACCAGCAAAGTTCGCTGCCGCTAAGGAGGCAGGCTGTGACACCGTAGTTGATTACTCTCAACCAAATTGGGTTGAAGAGGTCATTAAGGCAACTGGTGGCAAAAAAGCTAACGTGGTTTACGACTCTGTTGCAAAGACTACTTTCTTGGGATCCTTGGATTGTGCCGCTCCGTTTGGCACGGTGGCCTTGTTCGGCGCCGCATCAGGACCAGCCCCAGAGATTCAGCCAGAAATCTTAAACAAGAAGGGCTGTCTATTTTTAACAAGACCTTCTGTATTTCCGCACAATGCAACTGCAGCCTTGTTAAAAGAAAATGCCAAAGCAGTCTTTGATGCAATTGCCAAAGGTCAGGTCAAAGTACAAATTGGCGCGAAGTTTTCCTTGGAGCAAGCGGCAGACGCACACCGTGCTGCTGAGGGTAGAAAAGTTTCTGGCGCAATTGTGATGACGCCATAGACTCTTAAGTGTTCTAGCGTACAAAGCCCCGTCTTGCGGGGCTTTTTTTATAGAGCAATCAGGCGTAGGATAGAAGGATGAAAACACTTCTAAAAATAATTTTTTCCACGCATTTGATTTTGATGAGCGCTTTGTCTTTGGCTCAAATTCCAGAAACACAGTATTCACAAGGCATTTCTTACATCACTGGCGGTGTTGGTGAGGGTGAGACAGTAGCCATTCTTGCCGAGGCAAAGCAATGGCCTTTATTGCTGGAAATGTCGCAGATTGAGAATGGTAGAGGTGTTTGGATATTTGGAGCAACTATCAAAATCATGAGCTCAAATAAAAAGCAGATGATCTTTGACGCCCAAGCAGATGGCCCTTACATGCTGATTAATCTTACGCCCGGAGATTATGTGATTGAAGCGGTATATGAAGGGGTTGTTCAAAGGCGAATACTTTCTATTAAGCCTGAAACGCCGCAAAAAATTTCTTTATTCTGGAAATAAAATAGTTAAGAACGGATTGCATTCTTAAAAGGAGATTGATATGACAAAAAAAATTGCAGTGGTATTTCATAGTGGCTATGGGCACACGGTAAAACAGGCGGAAGCGGTTGCAAAAGGAGCTGGCGCTACATTGGTAGCAATTGATGCTGAGGGCAATTTGACGGATGCACAGTGGGCAACTTTGAATGAAGCGGATGCAATCGTTTTTGGTTCGCCAACTTATATGGGAACCGTCAGCTGGCAATTTAAAAAGTTTGCTGATGCGAGCTCCAAGCAATGGTTCTCTCAGCAATGGAAAGATAAAGTGTTTGGCGGTTTTACTAATTCAGCCACGATGAATGGCGATAAGCATTCAACTTTGCATTATTTCTTTACCTTGGCCATGCAGCACAATGGTTTATGGGTGGGAACTGGGTTGATGCCTTCCAACTCAAAAGCCGCTAAACGTGATGACATTAACTATGTTGGTTCTTCTGCAGGAGCTATGATGCAGACTCCCTCGGATGCGAGTGTGGATGAGGTGAATGCCGGTGACTTAGAGACTGCTAGACTCTATGGGCAGCGTATTGCTGAAATTACCAAGCGTCTGAATTAAGCTAAGTAATTGATTTAATTGAAAAAACCACCTTTTGGTGGTTTTTTTGTTCTTGGTGGACTCGGTTTATAATTTCATAAGTAATTGAATTGAAAGGGATTATTCCCTTAATTCCACTTTTTCTGGTTTGTTAGTCCCAATGGGGTCTGGACAATGCCTGGGGTGGTTTAAATCAAGCCATTGCCCTACATGACAGTCGATAACTCTTCCACCTCCAGCAACTCTACCTTGTCGCTTGAAGCGCGAGCTCTTGCTTGTGTACGCGGTGAAAGAAGATTGTTTGAAGATCTTCACTTAAAGGTTTCTGGTGGAGAGTGCCTTCATGTGCGCGGAGAAAATGGCGTTGGAAAAACTAGCTTACTCAGACTCCTGACGGGTTTATCAAAGCCAGAGGCTGGCGAGATTTTTTGGAATGGAATATCTATTGCTAAAGATACTTCTGCCTATCATCGCGAACTCTTGTTTATGGGACATCGCGACGCCTTAAAGGAAGATCTCACTGCGCTAGAAAATTTACAGATCTATGCTGCATTAGATGATATTCAATTGCTAGGCGAGAAGGCTTTATCAGCCCTCTGGCGCTTTGGATTACGTGGGCGTGAACACTTGCCAGTCAATTGTTTGTCGGCTGGGCAAAAGCGTCGCGTCTTGATGGCGCGCATGCTGACGCGGCAAGCAAAGCTATGGATTCTCGACGAACCATTTAATGCGCTGGATATTCATGCTGTGCAAGCTTTGCAAGATCTTATTGCTGAGCATCTGAAGTTTGGGGGTTTGGTGGTGTTGACTAGCCATCAAGAGGTCAATCTTCCTCATGTGAGGACGCTTGATCTATGAAGGCTTTATTAACGATCATTCATCGCGATCTGTTGCTGGTTATGCGCCGTAAGAGCGAAGTGCTAACGGCCTTGTTCTTTTTTGTTGTAGTTACCAGTTTATTTCCTCTGGGGATTGGTGCGGATGCTGCGTTATTGCGAAAAATCGCACCAGGTGTTCTTTGGGTTGCGGCCTTGCTTTCTACATTATTAGGTTTGCATCGAATGTTTGCGGCCGATTATCAAGACGGTTCTTTAGAGCAGCTGGTTTTGTCGCCTCAACCTTTGGCGCTACTAGTGACCGGAAAAATTATTGCCCACTGGATTGTGTGTGGCTTACCGCTAGTACTTTTAGCTCCTATTATTGGTATTCAGTTTGATTTAGATGCCAGCTCTTTATATGTACTGATGGGCACTCTTTTATTAGGCACTCCAGTGCTATCCTTGTTGGGCTCAATAGGGGCTGCATTGACCTTGGGGGTAAGGGGTGGCAGCGTCTTATTAAGCTTATTGATACTGCCTTTATTTATTCCAGTCCTCATTTTTGGTGCTGGCGCTGTATACGCTAATAGTGTGGGCCTAGATGCATCGGGCCATTTTTCATTGCTGGGCGCATTATTGATTTTGGCTTTAGCATTTGTTCCTTGGGTAAGTACTGCTGCTGTAAAGATTGCGATTGAATGAGTCAAACAAATCACTTTTCTAATAACCGCCTGATTAACTGGTTTAAGTTATCTAGCCCCAGCACCTTTTATCCGGTGGCGGGAAAGCTCATCCCATTCTTTTGGGTTTTGACATTGCTATTTGGCGCTATTGGTTTATGGGTAAGTTTTTTTGTTGCTCCAGTGGACGCCGTTCAAGGGCAGGGCTATCGAATTATCTTTATCCATGTGCCAGCCTCATGGATGTCGATGTTTATCTATTTAGTGATGGCTGCATGGGCGGGGCTCGGGCTTGTTTTTAATACCCGCTTGTCTGCCATGATGGCGCAGGCACTTGCGCCAATTGGCGCCTGGATGGCGTTTCTGTCTTTATGGACTGGTGCGTTTTGGGGCAAGCCAATGTGGGGTACATGGTGGGTTTGGGATGCGCGACTCACATCAGAGCTGATTCTATTGTTTCTCTATTTGGGCTTTATTGCTCTGCGAGCATCTATCGATGATCCTCGTCGCGCTGATAAGGCTAGCGCTATCTTAGCTTTGGTGGGTGTAGTAAACGTACCGATTATTTATTTTTCAGTGAAATGGTGGAATACCTTGCATCAAGGGGCCTCCGTTTCTTTGACTAAATCACCAGCAATGGCTCAAACCATGCTCTGGGGAATGCTATTGATGGCCTTGTGCTTCTGGATGTACACCATTGCAGTCACCTTAATGCGAGTGAGGGCAATCATTTTGGAGCGTGAAGCCCATGCGGATTGGGTGAGACAATCAATTGAGGTGAAAAGCTAATGTGGAATAGTCCTTCCGAGTTTTTTGCTATGGGCGGTTACGCACTCTATGTGTGGAGCAGTTTTGGCATTTGTGCCTTGGTTTTGATATTGGAGCCTCTATTTGTGCGCGCTCGTTTTAGGGCGATTGTGCGCAGGTTGAAGCAACAGCAGCTAGCAGAACAGTTTGATAAAGAGATTGGTAAGTGAAACCTAGACATAAACGTGCATTGATTATTATTGGCGCACTCCTGGCGATTGGAGTTGCTGCCATGTTGATCTTGAATGCGCTTAATAGCAATATCGCTTTGTATGTCACTCCTAGTGAGGTTGCTGCAGGTAAAGCGCCTCAAGGTCAAACTTTTAGAATTGGTGGCATGGTGAAGGATGGCTCGGTAAAACGTGATGGCCTCACTGTGCACTTTGAGATTACTGATCTCGTGAAAGATATTCCAGTTGCCTATACCGGCATTCTTCCCGATTTATTTAAAGAGGGTAAAGGTGCGGTGATTCAAGGTCGCATGAATGCGAATGGTGAATTTATTGCCAGTGAGGTGCTCGCGAAACATGATGAGAATTACATGCCACCTGAAGCCAAACATGCTTTAGATCAGGCGCAGAAAAACGGAAGCGCTAAATGATTCCAGAGTTTGGGCATTACGCATTAGTTCTAGCGCTTTGTATTTCTCTTGTGCAAGGGGTTCTGCCATTGGTGGGCGCCCACTTTGGCCGCCGAGACTGGCTCGTTCTCGCAAGACCTACCGCCCAAACCGTTTTCTTGCTACTGGCGATCGCGTTTGGAATATTGGCTTGGAGTTTTTACAGCAATGATTTTTCTGTGCTCTATGTTGCTGAGCACTCTAATTCACAAATGCCGGTGATTTATCGATTGGGTGCGGTATGGGGTGGCCATGAAGGGTCGCTCTTATTGTGGATCTTCTTGCTGGCTACGTGGACTATCTTGGTGGCGCAACTTTCAAAAGCCTTGGATGATTTCATGGTGGCGCGCGTAATCGGCGTACTGGGATTGGTTACCAGCGGTTTACTGTTATTTGTTTTAACTACCTCCAATCCATTTGAACGTTTATTGCCAGCTGCTCAAGATGGGCGATCGCTCAATCCACTGCTTCAGGATCCAGGTTTGGTATTTCATCCGCCAATGTTGTACATGGGCTATGTTGGTTTTTCAGTAGCCTTTGCTTTTGCGATAGCCTCTTTGTTGTCAGGCAGATTAGATGCTGCATGGGCACGTTGGTCACGTCCATGGACTACAGCTGCCTGGGTTTTCTTGACTCTGGGTATTGCCCTGGGTTCTTGGTGGGCTTATTACGAATTAGGTTGGGGCGGTTGGTGGTTCTGGGACCCAGTTGAGAACGCCTCATTTATTCCTTGGCTGGTAGGCACTGCCTTATTGCACTCATTGGCTGTTACTGAAAAGCGTGGTGGGTTCAAGAGTTGGACTGTGCTTTTGGCAATTACAGCATTCTCTTTATCGTTGCTGGGCACCTTCTTAGTTCGCTCCGGTGTATTGACCTCGGTGCATGCGTTTGCAACTGATCCTCGGCGCGGTATTTTCATCCTGATCTTTTTATCGCTAGTAGTTGGATCTTCTCTGGTGCTTTACGCGTGGCGCGCACCTAAAAGTACGATGGGCGGTAAATTTAATCTCAGTTCAAGAGAGACATTTATCTTGCTTGGGAATGTTTTTCTGGTCGTCTCAGCTGGATCTGTCTTACTGGGCACACTCTATCCTTTATTAATTGATGCTTTGCATCTGGGTAAGATTTCTGTAGGCCCTCCGTATTTCAATAGCGTCTTTGTTCCCATCATGGTTCCTTTATTGGTGTTGATGGGCATTGGCCCTTGGGCAAGCTGGAAACAGAGCAACTTGCTCAGCATCATCAAGCGTCTTTGGCTTGCAGGTGCCGTTGCTTTAGTGGCTGGCGTTGCGATTCCATTAGTCATGGGGCAATTTACTTGGCTTGCAGGTATGGGCTTCATGTTGGCTTTTTGGGTCATCGCGTCAGGCTGCATGCAAATTGTTCGTCAAGCAAAGGCTGGTAAGCCTACTCGCTCCTTTATTGGCATGCAGGTAGCGCATTTAGGTATTGCGGTGTTTGTAATTGGCGTCACGATGGTGGGCGCTTATCAGGAAGAGAAAGATGTACGTATGTCAGCTGGTGACACGGTCACGGTTGGCGGCTATCAAATTCAGTTGCAAGGTGTTAATCCTGCTCGCGGCCCTAATTACCAGGCAATGCGCGGTACCTTCTTGCTGTCAAAAGATGGTGGTTCGCCCACCAGTCTTTATCCTGAAAAGAGAAGTTACTTCTCATCTACGATGCCGATGACTGAGGCGGCAATTGACGCAGGACTGACTCGCGATATTTATGTATCTTTGGGTGAAGAGTTGGGAGATCAATCCTGGGCGGTGCGTGTCTACTACAAGCCTTTTGTTGATTGGATCTGGGGTGGCTGTTTACTGATGGCTTTGGGCGGAGTATTGGCTATTTCGGATAAGCGTTATCGAATGAAGTTAAAGAGCAAGCTCTCATGAAAGCAAAATTCTTAATTCCGCTTGTATTGTTTATAGGCTTGGTAGTTTTCTTAGCTATTGGTCTCAATCGTGATCCTCATGAAGTACCTTCACCATTAATCAACAAGGCCGCCCCGGCGTTTGAAGTTGCTCAACTTTCTGAACCCAATAAAACATTCTCACCAGAAAGCATGAAGGGTCAAGTGTGGGTCCTGAATGTTTGGGCCTCATGGTGTGTGGCTTGTCGTGAAGAACATCCCGTATTGGTTGAGCTGGCTAAGTCTCAAATAGCACCAGTCATTGGCTTAGATTACAAAGATAAGCGTGAAGATGCACTGGCTATGTTGGCAAAACAGGGCAACCCTTATGTACTCTCTGCCTTTGATGGCAATGGTCGCGTTGGCATTGATTACGGAGTGTATGGTGTGCCTGAGACCTACATTATTGATAAAGCAGGCGTGATTCGCTTTAAGCATATTGGCCCATTGACGATCAATTTATTGAATCAAAAAATCTACCCTATCCTCAGCGAGCTTAAAAAATCATGAAGCAGATTTTTCTAGCTATATTGTTTGCATTAAGTCTTGGTAGTGGATATGCCAAGGATGCAGCGCCTCTTGCGGATGATCCTGTAACAGAGCAGCGCCTCATCAGCATTTCAGAAGAAATGCGTTGCTTAGTTTGTCAGAATGAATCATTGGCTGGCTCACGTTCTGATTTAGCGAATGATTTGCGCCGTGAAATTCGTATTCTGATTAGTGAAGGCAAGACTGATGATCAAATTCGCTCATTCATGGTTGAGCGTTATGGTGATTTTGTACTCTATCGTCCGCCAGTCAAGCCATTGACTTGGTTGCTTTGGATTGGACCGTTCATCATTCTCGGCATTGGTATTGCGGGTCTCTTAATGTATTTGCGACGCAGAAACAGTAGCGTTCCTACCGTCATACTGACGGATGCTGACAATCAAAAAATCGACGCATTGTTAAATGCGGCTGATAAGAAAGAGGGATGAATTTAGTGACTAGCTTTTTGATTCCTGCTTTTTTGCTCTTGGTTCTGGTATTGGTATTGGTTCTAAGACCTTTTATATTTCCTGCAAAGAGTGCGGCAACATCACGTCGCCAGATGAATGCTGCTATTTATCGAGAAGAGCTTGAAAAGTTGGAAGCAGAACATCTTGCAGGAACAATTAATTCTGCTGACTATGAAATTGCCCATGCTGAAATGCGCCAGCGTCTTTTTCAAGATACGATCGTAGAAGATGATCACGAAGTAGCGGGTTCTGCGAAAAAAACAGCTATTGGATTGTGCATATTTATTGTTTTGCTTTCATCCGTCCTCTATTTTTCTTTGGGGGATGTGGTTCGGATAGCGCAAAAAAATTCAGAGACACCGGTTACCCAAGAAGGTGTTGAAAAAATGGTTGCTGAATTTGCTGCCAAGATGGAGAGGGATCCAGGTAATCTGAAGGGCTGGGCGATGTTGGCTCGCTCTTACCGAATCTTGGGCCGTAATGAGGATGCGGCTAAAGCTTACGCCCGTGCTGGAGACTTCATCAATTCGGATCCGCAATTATTAGCTGATTACGCAGATGTATTGGCTACTAATGCAAACGGTAACTTTGCTGGAAAACCTTTGCAGTTAATCAATCAAGCCTTAAAACTGGATCCTGATAATTTGATGGCGCTATGGCTTTCAGGAACTGCAGCGTATAGCGCTGGTAATTACAAGGCTGCGGTTCAAACTTGGGAAAAATTAGCAAAGCAGATTCCATCAGATACTGATGAGGCACGCGCTATTCAGGGATCAATTGCTGAGGCTCGTTCTAAAGGCGGCCTTTCTTCTTCCGCTCCCGCTTCGATGGCCGGCAAAGCGATTAGTGGCAAGATTGAACTGTCTGCTGATTTGAGGTCTAAGGTTAAGCCGGGAGACATCGTAATGGTGATTGCTCGTAAGCCTGGTGAGCGCATGCCAGTAGCAGTTCTAAAGTCGGCAGCTAGCGATTTTCCAATGAGCTTCACTTTGAATGACGCCTTGGCAATGAATCCAAGTGCGCCACTTTCTCAATTATCTGAGGTAAGTGTAGAGGTACGCATCTCGAAAACTGGAATGGCAAAGCCCGAAGCAGGAGATCTCATCTCATCGGTGCAGACAGTTAAAGTTGGCGCAAGCAATGTTCGCCTGCTGATCGATCAAGTACGTCAGTAAAGTTTTAGCCTCTACCTACAAATGGCATATTGGTTGCCATAATTGTCATCGACAGAATATTGCTCTCCAGTGGCAGTTGAGCCATATGAAGTACTGCTTCCCCAACGTGATCAACGTCCATGCGGGGTTCTACCTTAATTGATTGATCGGCCTGCAGAATTCCAGCAGCCATGCGCTCAGTCATCTCGGTTGCTGCATTCCCAATATCAATTTGACCGCAGGCAATATTAAAAGGGCGCCCATCCAATGCAATTGTTTTGGTTAAGCCGCTGATGGCATGTTTTGTGGCGGTATATGGTGCTGACATAGGCCGTGGTGCATGAGCAGAGATTGAGCCATTATTAATAATTCTGCCTCCTTGAGGTGATTGTGCTTTCATCATGCGAATCGCTTCTTGTGAGCAGAGGAATGCACCGCAAAGATTGGCATTCACAACGTTCATCCACTGTTCATAGCTCAAGTCTTCCATAGGGATTGCAGGAGCGCCCATGCCGGCATTGTTAAATAAAACATCGATGCGACCAAACTTATTACTAAGGGCTGTAAATAGCTTTTTGACCGCATCAGGTTTGCCAACATCACAAGCAACCGCCAAACAATTGCTTTGGTCGCCGCCAATATCGGTAATAGCCTTTTCTAATTTATCAATACTGCGCCCCGTCAACACTACGCAATAGCCCCCCTTAAGCAGGGCCTTGGCCGCAGCCTTACCAATTCCAGTTCCCGCTCCGGTGACTAGGGCTACCTTAGTTTTTGCTGAATTCTTCATAGTTTCTGGGGCGTCTAAAAAGCCTCATCTTATCTTGATTTGCATGAATGGTTTTGAAACCTTTTCCTAATGCCATGCACGGGGCATAATGCAAAAAACATAAGAGGCTTCAATGAATTTCATCAAAAGACAAATATACAATCCACTGGCTTTGGCAGCATCCTTTATTGCGCTGCTAATCATTCTTTTTGGGGTGCTATGGATCTTGGTGCCTCCACCACCAAAGTCTATCGATGTAGCCACAGGATTTCCTACCGGTCTGTACTACCAATTTGGAGAGCGTTTAAAAGCAGAGTTATCTAAAGATGGTGTTGATCTTAAAGTGCGCTCTACGGGTGGAACTATCGATAACTTGGCCCTCTTAAATGATCCAAAATCTGGAGTAGATTTTGCGATGGTACAAGGTGGGGTCGCTAACATTAGCGAATATCCCAATTTAGTTTCGATAGCGGGCATGTTTTACGAGCCAATTTGGGTTTGGTATCGCGAAGGTACTTTTAAAAGTGATGGTGGTCAACTAAAAATATTGAGTCAGCTAAAAGGAAAAAGAGTCTCTATTGGCAACGAAGGAAGTGGCACGCTGGCGCTCACTAGGGATTTATTACAGGTTAGCGGCATTACTGATAAGGAAATAGATGCGCAAAAACTGAAGCCTGATGATGCGATTGCAAAGTTCAGTGCTGGTGAGTTGGATGCCGTATTTATTGTGGCGGCAGCAGAAGCGCCAATTTTGAGAAAGTTTTATTCTATTCCCGGTGTTCGTTTGATGAACTTTGATCAGGCAGATGCTTACACTCGAAATCTTCCCTATTTATCCAAAGTTACTGTGCCCAGAGGATTGTTGAGCATTCAATATGATCAGCCTCGACAAGATATTCAGGTGATGGCCGCCACTGCGACTTTGGTAGCACATAACAATGTGAGTCCCGCACTAATATCTCTCTTGCTTGGTGCTTCTTACGATATTTTGAAATCGTATTCACGCCTGCAAAAGACTGGAGAGTTTCCATCGGGCACTGGATTGGATTTTCCTTTGGATGTGGATGCAGAGATCTATCTAAAAGATGGTCCTTCATTCCTGCATCGCCACCTTCCCTTTTGGACTGCAGTTTGGGCGGGACGTTTTGTCAAGATTGTTATTCCGCTTTTAGTGATTTTGATCCCCTTATTTACTTACATCCCAACTACGAAAAATTTCTTATTGCGCTTGAAGTTGGCTCAGGTGTATGAGGAGCTCAAGGTGATTGAGAGGAATGCTCAAAATCCAGCGCTTAAAGAGAAGAATTTTAAAGATCTAGAGGCTATCGAAAAGCGGGTTGGCAATATCAAGGTATCAATGTTGGACGCCAAAGAACTATATGACCTTAAAGGGCATGTGGGTGAGGTGCGTGTACGTTTAAATCTAGTTCATTAAGGTAAGGTATATAAAAGTAAAACTGCTTTTGCTTACTGTCCTAAAATAAACCTATGACGATTGCCGGCCTTGCGCCTCCATTGACCCCTTTAAAGCAGATAGATCAAGCTTTACGCGATGACGGCTTTGCGGTGGTATCTGCTGAGACTGTAGCTCAATTTAGTCATGTCGCTCTGGCCAAACTGCAAGGCCTCACCAAGTTTTGGGAAGACTTGCCCCGGGACCCTTATTTAAAGGATGGCGGTCGCTATCGTTTCCGTCGTCATGCTAGTTATCAAATCAAGGGCGATGAACTTACGCTAGTTCCGCATCGCGCACATTGGCAATCACTTGATTACAACGCGCTTCACGGCGGCATTGAGCGCTGGTTTGAGCCTATTCAAAATGACTTGTTGATTAATCCTGCTTGGCAATCGGTATTGCTTGGGCTTGCTCATATCTTAAATGGCTTAAAGCCTGTTAATACTTGGTTTGTAGAAGCGCATCAATTTCGGATTGATACAACCGATGGTATTGGTCGCCCGACTCCTGAGGGGGCACATCGCGACGGTGTAGATTTTGTAGCAGTCTTCTTATTGGACCGTTCTGGTATCAAGGGTGGTGAGACGAGAATATTTGATGCCTCTGGCTCGTCGGGTTTGCGCTTTACTTTGACACAACCTTGGTCTTTATTGCTAATGAATGATCAGCGCATGATTCATGAATCAACGCCTATTCAGCCGCTAACAAAATACGGCTATCGAGATACCTTGGTATTAACCTACCGCTCTAACGGTTTCCAAGACTCTCCCAACAGTCACCAGCAATAATCTTTCTCAAACGTGACTGATATCTATCGTATTGCCTGTGCAGCAGGATTTTCTGGTGATCGCACTGATGTTGCCAGGCCATTGGTTGATGAGCTTTTAAAACACAGTGGCTCAAAATGCCTTATTTTTGAAAGTCTTGCCGAAAGAACGTTAGCTCTGGCGCAATTAGAGAGACGGCAAAATTCTGCTTTGGGTTATGAGCCTCTACTTTCAGAAATGCTATCGCCAATATTGGCTGATTGTATTAAGGGTGGTATTCCAATTATTGGAAATTTTGGAGCAGCTAATCCAGAGGGCGCTGCAAAACTAATTACTTCCATTGCAAAACAACAAGGCTTACCGGACATCAGGGTTGCGATTGTTAGGGGCGATGATATTTCAGGCAAAGAGTATCGTGACAAGATAGATGCTTTACTTTCTCCAGAAGATAAAAAATCCTTTTCGCAAGGTAAATTAATTAGCGCTAATGTTTACATAGGGGCAAAAGAAATTGCTGATGCCCTTAACGCGGGGGCGCAAGTGGTAGTAACAGGGCGAGTATCAGACCCCTCACTAACAGTTGGCCCTTTAATGGCGCACTTCAAAAAAGACTGGAACGATTGGGCTTTTTTAGGCGCCGCTACCATGGCTGGGCATCTTCTGGAATGTGGCGCTCAGGTTACGGGTGGCTATTTTGCAGATCCTGGAATTAAGGATGTGCCATGCCTAGCTACAGTTGGATTTCCAATTGTGGAATTTGATTCACAAGGAATAATTTGTGTCACTAAGCCCCCTGGCACGGGTGGGTTAGTTAACCGTATGACGGTAACAGAGCAACTCTTGTATGAACTGCATGATCCCGCTCAGTATTTGACGCCTGATGTTATAGCGGATATTAGTCAAGCTCAAATTATTGATTTAGGGGAAAACCGTGTGCGACTGACTGGCATAAGTGGACATCCAAAACCTGCCACGTTAAAAGCTAATGTATGTGTTGATGGTGGCTGGTTGGCTGAGGCTGAAATTTCGTATGCTGGTTTTAATGCGCTTGCACGTGCACAGCTAGCCGCTCAAATTATTCAAGAGCGATTAAGTGGATTAAATATACGTTTTGATTTCATTGGTTCTTCCAGCATATTTTCTAGCGATACTGGAGCGGGCCCCCAATATCAATTAACAGATGGTTTTGAGGATATTCGTTTGAGGGCAGCTGTTGCTCATAACGATCGGAATCAGGCACTGAAAGTGTGTAGGGAGGTCACTGCGCTCTATACCTGTGGGCCAGCAGGCGGTGGCGGAGTGCGGACTAGCTTGAAGCCCCGTTTAAATACTATTGCCTGCCTTATGCCGCGCGAATTAGTGAATTCATCTTTTGAGTTTTTTGAGGGCTAGGGTCAGGTCATGAATAAAACATTACCTCTATACCGCCTTGCTCATGCTAGAACGGGTGATAAAGGCAATCGATCTAATATCAGTGTGATTGCTTATAAGTCAGAAGACTTTTCTCTACTGCAAAAAGAGTTAACCGAAGAAAAAGTGAAAAATCATTTTGGATTTAGAAATCCAACTGCAGTTAGGCGATATGAATTGCCAAACTTGATGGCTTTTAATTTTGTTATTGATGATGTGCTGGATGGCGGAGTGAATCTCTCGTTGAATTTAGATTCCCATGGCAAGAGCCTTTCATATTGGCTCTTGGCAATGGAAATCAATTTAGATGCTTAATTCCTGTAAAACTTATTCTGGTTCCATTCCTGCTTCTTTAATAGCCTTAGCCCACTTTACTGTCTCCAGTTTTATTTTTTGACCTAGGGCCTCAGGAGTACCGGGTTGTGTCTCAAATCCCATGGCAGAAAAGCGCTCAACTAAATCTTTTGATTTAGCAGCATCATTGATTGCCTTATTAAGCTTGGTTACCGCATCTTTTGGCATTCCAGCAGGGCCAAATGCAGCAAAGAATGCAATTAGCTCATAGCCTTTAATGCCAAGTGCTTCATTGACAGTTGGTAATTCTGGGATAGCTGGTGAGCGCTTAAGAGAGGTCACTGCAAGGCCGCGAATTTTTCCTGCCTGCACTTGGGGCAGAGTTACCGCAAAGTCGGCCGTAAACATATTGACTTGACCACCTATTAGATCAGTCATTGCGTTAGGGCCACTCTTATAAGACACGCCAGTCATTTTGATGCCGGCCACACTTGATAGCATCTCAGAGGAAACTCGCTGCGATGTACTTGCATAAGCAAAAGTCATTTTTCCTGGATCTGCTTTGGCGAGAGTAACAAAGCCATTTAAAGATTTTGCCGGTACATCATTATTGATAGCAACAATGAGCGGCACTGATCCGAAGTATCCAATTGGAGTAAATGCAGTATCTTGGTTATATGGCAGATTCTTTACTAAGCTTTTCAGGGCAGCATTGGTGCTGTTCGTCCCGAAGAGTAGGGTGTAACCATCGGCTGGCGATTTTGCAACCAAATCTGCACCAATCATTCCATTGGCTCCCGGGCGATTTTCTATGACAACTGGTTGACCAAGTGATTCAGCCATCTTGGCAGCAAAGGCTCTTCCAATTTGGTCGGTTGCGCTTCCAGGGGCAAATGGAACAATTGCCTTGATTGGTTTGGATGGGTAGTTATCGGCCATAGCTAGAGGGCTTACTAGGCCAATGACTAGGCTGGTTCCGATTTTTAATAGGGTGCTGGCGATTGATTTGCTTTTCATGCGGTCTCCTTCATGTTTTTAGTAGTGTAACGGGTCTATTTTGTTCTGGGCGAGTAGAATGAGTTCACGTTTCTACTGACTATTTATGCGTATTCGTTCTGCTGGCTATACCCCTCTTATGCTGATGGCACAAACCTGTGCCTTATTGGGTTTTGCCTGTTACGCCGTAGTTCTCACCACCCTCCAAGAGGAATGGCATCTCACAAATTTACAGTCAGGCTTGATTGCCAGTGCTTTTTTCTTTGGTTACATGCTTGCTGTTCCATTGGCTACCGCTCTGACCGATCGAGTGGATGCTCGTAAGGTATATTTAGTAGGCGGACTTTCTGCTGCCTGCGGTTTGTTGGGTATGAGCCTATTAGCTTATAACTTTTGGACAGCGCTGATATTCATGGCTTTAAATGGCGCCGGACTTGCTGGCACGTATATGCCGGGCCTCAAAATTTTGTCTGATCGTATTCAGTCAGGCGAGCTAACACGACACATTGCTTTTTATACCGCTTTCTTTGGTATTGGTACTGGCTTTTCTTATTTATGCTCTGGTTGGATTCTGAGCGCACTAGGATGGCATTACGTTTTTGGCCTCATCGCCTTAGGACCACTTGCTGCATTTCTACTTGTTTTACTATTTATCCCAGCATTGCAGCATGAGAAGTGGAAAGGTCCAATCAATATACGTCTGCATGATATCTTTCCAGTTGATAAATGGAAGCTAGTTTTGCAAGATAAAAATGCTGCAGGATTTATTTTTGGCTATACCGCTCACACATTGGAACTCTTTGCCTCAAGGAGCTGGATTGTTGCCTTCTTTGCTTTTTGCGCTGTAGCATCAGGAGAATCTTTTTTTCTGGCTGCTACGACTCTAGCCGGAGTAATTAATTTCTTTGGCGTGCCCGCTTCAATACTGGGTAATGAAATTGCTTTAAGAGTGGGTCGTCAGAAGTGGGTTTGTATTGTGATGCTGACCAGTGCTGTATTAGGCATTGCATTTGCTTGCTCAACAGGCCAATCATGGTGGTTAATTGTTGCTCTAGCTATTGGACATGCTATTTTCATCATGGCAGATTCCTCAACACTTACTGCGGGCCTGGTGATTAGCGCACAAGAAAATATTAAAGGAGCTGCCATGGGCCTTCACTCATTGATGGGCTTTGGCGGCGGCTTATTGGGCCCTGCAATTTTTGGCTTTGTTCTGGATATCTCTGGTTCGCGTACCTCACAAGTAGCTTGGGTCTGGGCATATGTTGCTGTCGTGATATGGGGTGTTCTATTTGTCATCTACGAGCGACGAAGAGGTTGGGGTAGCGCAGTACGTGCTTGAGTAACCAAATGGATAAAACAAATTCTCTGGTTTGTTATCACTGCTCAAGCCATATTCTCCCAGGTGATTTAATCGAGGCAGAATTAGGGGGTGAGCCTCGATCATTTTGCTGCCCAGGCTGCATGGCTATTGCACAAACGATTCATGGTGAGGGTCTTGAGGTTTTTTACGCCCGACGATCACAGGCTGGTGATAAGCCGGCAGCCTATCTTGCTAGCAATGAAATCCCAGAAAAGCTGAAGCCTTATGACGATCCTTCTTTGCGGGGCCGCTTTACTCGTTCATCTGAAGGCGAGGACAGTCTAGAGACCACTCTGCGATTAGAAAAAATTCGATGTGCAGCTTGTGTGTGGTTATGTGAACAACATTTGTGTCGTAATGCTGGCGTTCAAGATGTGCAAATTAATTACGTTACTCAAAAAGTGATGGTGCGTTTCTCACCAGAAAAAACAAGCTTAGCAAGACTCCTTTTTGAAATTGAACGGATTGGCTACGAAGCTTGGCCATTCGAACCATCTCAATCATTGGATAGGGCGAAAAAAGAGAGGCGACAGCTTCTGTCACGTCTTGGCGTAGCCATGTTGGGCATGATGCAAGTCATGATGTATGCATGGCCAACCTATGTGGACGCTGACATCACCCCTGAGTTTGAAGTGCTTTTAGGTTGGACTAGTTGGATACTAACCGTACCGGTTATGGTGTATTCAGCAGGGCCAATATTTCAAGCAGCTTGGCGCAGTGTCCAGTCCTTTAGGCAAACGCATATGCTGGGTATGGATGTACCAATTGCATTAGCGCTTGCATTGGCTTTCATCGCCGGCACAATTAACTTAATCAATGGCTCTAGTCAAAGTTATTTTGATTCAATCACAATGTTTGTAGCATTTATCTTGGCTGCAAGATATGTTGAATTACTAGCTAGACAAGATGCGCAGGGTGGGGCGGAGGCTTTGGCAAAACAGTTACCTGCTACCTGCGAGCGTGCAATCGATTACCCAGCTTCACAAGAGATAGAGGTTGTTCCAGTAGTAAATTGCGATTCTGGTCAGATATTACGAGTATCCCCTGGAGAGGTGGTGCCTGCTGATGGTGTTTTGGTTGAAAATTTGAGCGCTTTGGATGAGTCCTTATTGACCGGTGAATCTAAACCAGTTGATAAGAAAATTGGTGATCGCGTGTATGCAGGTACACATAACATTCTTAATCCATTCTTTATGAAAATTGATGCGGTAGGTCAATCCACTCGTATCGCAGGAATTGCATCTCTACTGGATCAAGCATTACTTGCAAAGCCAGTGATGGTTAGTCTTGCTGAAAAGTGGGCCGCCTATTTCGTTGCGTTCCTATTATTCAGTGCATTTGCTTCATCAGCGATTTGGCTTTACTTTGATCCTGCTCGCGCATGGACTGTTTTAGTTTCGGTACTAGTTGCGAGTTGCCCTTGTGCTTTATCACTTGCAGTTCCAACAGCCATGGCAGCAGCTCAAGGCGCTGTAACTAAATTAGGTTTACTGATCGTGCGTGGCCATGTGATGGAGGGTTTAGTGAAGGCTACGGATTTGGTTCTTGATAAAACCGGTACTCTAACAATGGGTCAGCCAGAGCTGCAGGAAGTTATCAATCTTCGTGCGGGTTATCGGCGTGAGGATGCGCTTGCTTTAGCGGCGGCCTTGGAGTCAGGGCAAAGGCATCCATTGGCGCTTTCTTTATTGCGTGCTACTGAAAAAGAAAATCTTTCGATACCTTTATTGAGTGAGCCTGTCATTAATCTTTTAGGTCGAGGCTTAAGTTCTGGATCTTATAGGCTCGGAAGTGCTTTATGGCTGGGTGTAGAGCAGAGCTCTCAGTTAGGTCAATATGGTCAAGTGCATTTGGCCGACGAGCAAGGATTGATCGCCAGCTTTGTATTCTTGGACACACCAAGAGTTGGTTTGGAGGAATTCTTAAAAGTGGTGAAGTCTAGAAATATTGCCATACATTTAGTTTCAGGCGATGATCGTGATACGGTTGCTTGGTGGGCTCATCATGTTGGTATTGAATCCCACAGAGGTGGCTGCACTCCCGAAGATAAGTATGATTACATTGAACGCTTGCAAAAAGAAGGACGTTTTATTTGGGCTATTGGTGATGGCGTAAACGATGCTCCATTGCTGGCGCGAGCAGATATCTCAATTGCCGTTGGTGCGGGTGCACCATTAGCTGCTGCAGGCGCTGATGCCATTTTGACAGCTGTCTCTCTAGAGCCCTTAGCAAAAACGCTTTTATTAGCAGATAAAACCCAAGCCATTATTAAGGAAAACTTATTATGGGCTTTGATTTACAACTTGTTAGCTATTCCGGCGGCAATGATGGGTTGGGTTAATCCTTGGGTTGCGGGAATCGGTATGTCGCTTTCTTCGCTTGCGGTGACCTTAAATGCCTGGCGTTTGCGAAAAGCTTAGACTATAGGGATGGAAAGCCTTTTTCTACTCATTCCTATTTCGCTGGTTCTGATTGGCCTATTGGTCTGGATTTTGAACTGGTCCATTAAGAGCGGTCAGTTTGATGATTTGGATGGTCCAGGCGAAGCCATTCTGATGGATGATGATACTCCGAAGTCTAAATAAGTTAGTAGGCACTATCAATTAAAGTCATATATTAAATATGATTTAGAAAATAAAGCATTTTCTTTCCCAGGGGCTCCAATTTGCCCCATCCTTTTTGACATAGATCAAACTCCCTTAATGACCTTACTTTGATAATCGATCCAATCTATTTGGATTATGTCGTTGTTTGGTCACAAAAAAGGAGAGACCATGGGACTTACCGTGGGGAGTAATCAAGATACCTTCAATTACAAGGTTGTCAGTCAATTTGCGATTGTTACTGTGCTCTGGGGAATTGTTGGCATGCTGGTGGGTGTTATCCTTGCAGCCCAGCTGATCTGGCCTGAGATCACTTTTAATATTCCCTGGCTGAGCTATGGTCGCTTGCGTCCATTGCACACCAATGCGGTAATTTTTGCCTTTGGCGGCTCAGCGTTGTTCGCAACGTCCTATTACATCGTGCAGCGTACAAGTCAGGCGCGCTTGTTTTGTGACAAATTAGCAGCATTTACTTTTTGGGGTTGGCAGGCAGTTATTGTTTTAGCTGCCGTGACATTGCCATTAGGTATTTCAACATCAAAAGAATACGCTGAACTAGAGTGGCCAATCGATATCTTGATCACCTTAGTTTGGGTGGCCTATGCAGTTGTGTTCTTCGGCACGATCATGAAGCGTAAGACGAAACATATCTATGTTTCTAATTGGTTCTTTGGCGCATACATTCTGACGATTGCTATTCTGCATATTTTCAATAACTTGGAAATGCCTGCGACATTGTGGAAGTCTTATTCTGCATATGCTGGCGTACAAGATGCGATGGTGCAGTGGTGGTATGGTCACAACGCGGTAGGCTTCTTCTTGACTACAAGCTTCTTGGGCATGATGTACTACTTCATCCCTAAGCAAGCAGAGCGCCCAATTTATTCATACCGTTTGTCCATTGTTCACTTCTGGGCTTTGAACTTTACCTATATGTGGGCAGGTCCTCACCATTTGCAACACACCTCTTTGCCTGACTGGACGCAGTCTCTTGGTACTGTGTTCTCCTTAATCTTGTTGGCGCCATCTTGGGGTGGAATGATCAACGGCATCATGACTTTATCTGGCGCTTGGTATAAATTGCGTCGTGACCCAATCTTGAAATTCTTAGTTGTAGCTCTGTCCTTCTACGGTATGTCTACCTTCGAAGGCTCGATGATGTCAATCAAGACTGTGAATAGCTTGTCTCATTACACAGACTGGACTATTGGGCACGTTCACTCAGGTGCTTTGGGTTGGGTTGCCATGATTACGATCGGCTCTCTCTACTACTTGATCCCACGCTTGGTAGGGCAAAAAGAGATGTACAGCACTAAGTGGATTGAGTTGCATTTCTGGATTGCCACTATCGGTGTTGTTCTATACATCGCTGCTATGTGGATTGCTGGCGTGATGCAGGGTCTGATGTGGAGAGCATTCGAGCCAGACGGAACATTGACATATAGCTTTGTTGAGTCTGTTAAAGCGACCTATCCTTTCTACATGATTCGCTTGTTGGGCGGCTTGTGCTACCTCAGCGGCATGTTCTTGATGGCATACAACGTCTTCAAGACTGTGCAGGGTAAAACTTTTGTAAATGCGCCTATTCCAACGGCCGTTGCTGAACACTAAAAGGAGAAGAAAATGTCTAGCGAAAATAAATTCTTTTCCCACGGAACGCTTGAGAAAAACGTTGGCTGGTTAATTATTGCCACGATCATTGTGGTATCGATTGCAGGCCTAGTACAAATCGTACCTCTCTTTTTCCAGCACACTACAACTGAGCCAAGTCCTGGTGTAGAGCCATATACAGCTTTGCGCTTGGCTGGACGTGATATCTATCAGCGCGAAGGGTGCGTTGGTTGTCATTCACAACAGATCCGTACTTTGCGTTCAGAAGTAGAACGTTATGGTCCTTACTCTTTGGCTGGCGAGTCTGTATATGACCATCCATTCTTATGGGGTAGCAAACGTACTGGTCCGGATTTGGCTCGCGTTGGTGCTCGTTACTCTGATGATTGGCATCGTATTCACTTGCGCAATCCTCGTGATGTAGTTCCCGAGTCAAATATGCCTGGATATCCTTGGTTGCAGAAGAATGCTGCTAACGCTTCCACAATTCAAGCTCATATGATTGCGATGACCCGTTTAGGCGTTCCTTACACCGAGGAAATGATTGCTAATGCGCCTAAAGAGTTAGAAGGTAAAACCGAAGAGGATGCATTGATTGCCTATCTTCAGGGTCTTGGCGTAAATCGCAGATACATCGTTGTTGATGAAGTGGTGGCCAAGTAAAGGCTGGGATTTTAATTAGAACGACATAAATCAAATGGAACAGATCACACCCTACCTCTCGGCTTTTTCTACAGTAATTGGACTTATTTTCTTTGTAGGAATTGTTTGGTGGGCTTGGTCTCCTGGTAGAAAAGAAGCAAACCAGGAATCAGCAGAACTTCCATTTGATCTTCCGGATGAATTCAGTAAGGATAAATCATGAGTGACTTTTTTAGCAGCGGTTGGAGTAGCTACATCGCCCTAGTTTCATTGGT
This sequence comes from Polynucleobacter sp. KF022, assembly GCF_027924105.1. NCBI lineage: Bacteria > Pseudomonadati > Pseudomonadota > Betaproteobacteria > Burkholderiales > Burkholderiaceae > Polynucleobacter > Polynucleobacter sp. KF022. The sequence continues at coordinate 1,408,022 of NZ_AP026972.1, read as the reverse complement.
AGGCATTGTTTGGTGTGTATGGCTATTGTTTTCACAGCGTAAAGCTAAAGTAGTGCATACGGCTGATGGCGCAGTTGCTGATACAGGTCACGTCTGGGATGGTGACTTACGCGAACTGAACAATCCGCTTCCACGCTGGTGGATGTGGATGTTCTTGCTATCTTGTGTGTTTGGATTGGTTTATTTAGTTCTATTCCCCGGCCTCGGATCTTTCCCTGGTGTGTTGGGTTACAGTACTGACGGTTCTCTCATGAAATCCATGACAACTGCCAATGAAGAGTTAAAGCCCGTTTATGCTAAATACGTCACTATGGATATTGAGCAAGTTGCTGCCGATCCAAAAGCTCGTGAAATGGGTCAGCGCTTGTTCTTAAATTCTTGTGCGCAGTGCCATGGTTCAGATGCTGGCGGCGCTAAAGGCTTCCCGAATTTGACTGATGGTGACTGGCTCTATGGCGGCTCACCAGAAAATATCAAGACGACTCTTATTAATGGCCGTGCAGGTGTAATGCCTCCATTCCCGCAATTGGAGAGCAAACAAATTGTTGATGTTGCTAACTATGTTCGCAGCCTTTCTGGTTTGCCAGCCGATGATCTCAAAGCAGCTCGCGGTGCTGATGTCTATAAATCGAATTGCGCTGCATGCCATGGTCCCGAAGGTAAAGGCAATATTGCATTAGGCGCACCTAACTTAACTGACAAAGTATGGTTATATGGTGGCTCAGAGGCAACGATTGTTGAGACTGTAACTAAAGGCCGTATGGCAATGATGCCTGCTCAAGATAAAGTCTTAAGTCCTGAAAAAATTCATTTATTAACTGCATATGTTTGGGGTTTATCTAACAATAAACAGCCAGCAGCAGCTAAATAAGAAAAGTATTTAGTGGCAGATCTTCCGCCGGGTGGAAAACCTATCCCCATAGAGGTTATTGAGGAGTCTCTTTACGAGGTCCGGCGAAAGATTTACCCACGTTCAGTATCGGGCCTCTTTGCCCGTTGGCGTTTTATCCTCGTTTTTGCAACCCAGCTACTGTTTTATGGTTTGCCATGGGTTAGCTGGAATGGTCGTCAGGCCGTACTCTTTGATTTAATTCAGCGTAAGTTTTATATCTTCGGCATTGTTTTATGGCCGCAGGATGTGATCTATCTCACGCTCCTATTAATTCTTTCCGCGTTAGCGCTCTTTTTATTTACAGCTATTGCAGGTCGTCTCTTCTGCGGCTATGCCTGTCCGCAAACGGTATATACCGAGATCTTTATGTGGATCGAGCGCAAGGTGGAAGGGGATCGCTTTGCACGCATTCGTTTAGACGGCGAGGAGTGGCCTTGGGGCTTTAGAAAGTGGCGCCTTAAGATCACCAAGCATTTCCTTTGGTTATTGATCGCATTCTGGACTGGTTTTACTTTCATTGGTTATTTCACACCAATTACCACTTTAGGCTCTGCGCTAATTCATCTGTCTTTAGGTCCTTGGCAGACTTTCTGGTTATGTTTTTATGCCTTTGCTACTTGGGGTAACGCGGGTTTTATGCGTGAACAAGTTTGTAAGTACATGTGTCCATATGCACGCTTCCAAAGTGTGATGGTCGATAAAGATACTTTCTTGGTAACTTATGACAAAGTACGCGGAGAGCCTAGAGGTAGTCGTAGCAAGTCGGCTGATCATGAGTCTCTAGGTTTGGGCGACTGCGTTGACTGCAGTATTTGCGTGCAAGTTTGTCCTACTGGTATTGATATTCGTGATGGCTTGCAATACATGTGCATTGGTTGTGGCGCCTGTATTGATGCATGCGATCAGGTAATGGAAAAAGTGGATTATCCAAAAGGATTGATTCGATATACAACTGAGCGAGCAATCGAAGATCGTGAGTCGAATCAAAGCGCCATTCGTCATATCTTGCGCCCACGCGTATTAATCTACACAGCTTTCATTACCGTTCTTACGGCTGCATTCCTAGTCTCTCTAGCTACACGTAATCCATTGAGGGTAGATGTGATGCGCGATCGCGGTGCATTGGCACGCGAGGTAGAGGGTGTGAGGATTGAAAATATTTATCGTATTCAGATCATGAATGCATCTGAAAATAATATGAACGTGCAAGTGAAGGCTCTTGGTTTAGATGGTCTAAAGGTGCTGAATTCTCAAGGTCAGGTCGTCACTGAGATTGAGGTGGCGCCGGCAAGTAATTTGCTGATGCCGATCAAGGTAAGTGCTGATACGGGCGTAAATCAGCCAGGCAATTACCCAATTCATTTTGATGTGATTGCTCACGAAATGTCTGGAAATGAGATGATTACCAGAACGCGTGATGAAAAATCGACTTTTATTATTCCCCGTTAAGCTAAAAGCAATGGAGAGGATGTATATGACAGAACAGAAAACTAGTAAACCTTGGTTTAAGCAATTATGGCCGTGGTTATTAATTAGCGGCCCTGCAGTTGCAATGATCGGTTGCATCATCACCATTTATTTGGCGATTAATTATCAGGCTGATAAACCATTGCGTGATGGTGTAGTTAAACGTGGTTTAAAGGTTGAGCAGCAGATTAAAGATGTGCAGGTTCAAAAATGAAGTACCGCTTGCTAATCTGGATTTTGTGGCCATCCTTTTTGGTGGCTGGCATGGCAGAAGGCTTGTTATTCACCATTGTGCACCCCCAGGATTTGCTATTTTTTGGGCATCATCCAGATATTTCGGATGAGGGTATTTACACCATTGGATTTTTTGCAATTTGGGTATTTTGTGCGGCCTCAAGCGCTCTTACAGCCTATATCCTGCCTGGTATTGAGTCGCCGGATAGCAAGGAAGTAGATCGCGGCTTAATTTAAGCCTCTTTGATTGGGATTTCTGGGGTTGAGCAGCCTTGGCGATCTGGATTGGGAATGCCTGCCAGCTCGTATAGACCATTCATGTCGATCAGTTTGATATGGCGTTGCTTAATTTGAATTAAACCGGATTCAGCAAAGCGCGAGAGCATACGACTGACAGTTTCAATTTGGATGCCAAGGTAGCTACCAATGTCATTGCGGCTCATGCGCAAATCAAATTCATTATTCAGATAACCGCGTGCTGCTAAGCGTTGGGAAAGACTCAATAAAAATGCAGCCAATCTTTCTTCTGCGCGCATTGTGCCCAGTGATAGTAGGTGACGTTGGTCTTGAGTCAGCTCACGACTCATAATTTTGTGAAACTGATTTTGCAGCATTGGAATTTGGCGTGCTAAATCTTCAAAGGCTTCGTAGCGAATGATACAAACTTCACTCTCTTCTAATGCAATCGCATCCGACTGATAATGACCCTCGCCAATCCCATCCAATCCCAAGATTTCACCGGGAAGGTGAAAGCCAATGACCTGTTGTCGACCATCTTGCAGGCAAAATTCGGTTTTGAGGGTGCCAAAGCGGACGCTGTAAACAGAGCTGAGTGGATCACCATGTCGGTAGAGGTTTTCGCCTTTTTGAAGATGAACACGCTCTTTGACAAGTGAGTCAATTTTTGAAACTTCGCTACTGTTAAGGCCAACCGGTAGGCAAAATTGACCCAGTACACATACTGAGCATTTGCTGGTTGGGGTGTCGGTAGGCTTGTAATTCATACTAGAGCTAATTATGCAGTCAGTTTATTCTATACGGACAATGAATCATGTTTTTTAACCTTTATTTCGATAGCGGATGTTAACTTCTAGCCTTCTCATTGCCGTTTTTTTGAGCGCCCTTGTAAGTGGTTGGCACTGCGCTCTGATGTGCGGAGGCATAGCGGCAGCCATCGAACGACCAATCGCCATAGAGACCCCTTTAAGGGCCAAATCAGAGCTTTTTTACCTGCAACTGATCATGCATTTGGGACGTGTAACCACTTATGTTCTTTTGGGTTCTCTTGCCGCTGCCGTGGGAGTGGTGGTTTGGCAGCAAAATCTCATTCCAATTCAGCGACCCTTATTTACTCTAACTTCTCTCATTTTGATCTTGATGGGAATTCGTCTTTTAAAGGCGGGTTCATCAGAAGGCTTGTTGGGGGGTAAGTGGATCAGCTCCAAGATTGCCGCTTACTGGGCTAAATACTTAGGACGTATGGCTAGTGGTCCATCGCGTTGGTTCAGTGGCATGCTCTGGGGTTTAGTGCCCTGCGGATTGGTTTATAGCGTCTTGCCGCTCGCATTTTTATCGGGAGATGTGATAACTGGTGCCGCACTCATGTTGGCATTTGGTTTAGGCACTTTGCCGAATTTATTGCTGATCTCTAAATTTTCTGCAGCACTCACCCAGTTTGGACAATATCTGTGGGTGCGGTATTTGGCTGCATCGCTGCTGCTGATTGCAGGCGGCTTTGGTTTATACCGCGCTTGGGTTTTGCCAGAAGCATTATTAAAAGGCGGCTTCTGTATTTCTTAAGCTGCCTTTAAGTTGTCGCCGCTTCAATCCCAGAAATTAGGTCAAGGTAGAAAGAGTCTGGCGGAAGCGTGACAATGAAGTTGCTGCGTTCAGCCATCTCCAGTGGTTGATGTGCCAAGCCGCAAATTAGCAGGCGGATATTACGAATCTTACAGAGATGTGCAAGCTCCATGATCGTATCCATGCCGGAAGTATCAATATAGATTACATTCTTTAAATCAAGTAACAGGGTATGTGAAGGTAATTTTGCCTCTATCTTTTCTAGCAGCTTCACTGCGCCAAAAAAGATAGCGCCATGAATGCGGTACGCATCAATACGGCCTTGCTGGTTGCTTAGTCTAGGGAAGTCACTCGCTAAAGCAATCTCGCAGCGCGATAAGCTAGAGATCCGGTAAATAAAAGTTATAAAAGCAAGCAGTAAACCCACCTGAACTGCGATGGTGAGATCCAGGACAACGGTCAAAATAAAGACGCTTAAAATAGTAATGCGATATGGAAGGCGAAATTGTTTGAGGTCTATAAACTTTCTCCACTCTCCCATATTCCAGGCAACATACATCAAAATGGCAGCAAGACTAGCCAGTGGAATATTTTTGGCAAGAGGCGCCCCAAATAAAACAATGATGAGCAAAGTGACTGCATGTACAAGGCCAGCAATCGGAGTAGATGCGCCACTTTCTACATTGGTAACGGTGCGCGCAATTGTGCCTGTGGCTGGCATGCCACCAAAGAATGGAATCGTGAAATTCGCAATACCTTGGGCCATTAGTTCTTGATTGGATTCATGACGATCATGAATGAGGCCGTCAGCAATGCGTGCACAGAGCAAGGATTCAATGGCACCTAGCAATGCGAGTGTTAAGGCTGGTGCAATCATATATTGGGCGCTATCCCAGTTAATAGGAAGCCATTCAAACGAAGGAAGTCCAGAAGGGATGCCGCCAAAGCGACTGCCGATAGTTTCGACCGGTAAGCTAAAAATGCTTGTAACCATGGTTGCCAAAACCATTGTTACTACTGTGCCTGGAAGATGCGATAGCCATCCTAGGCGACTCTGAAATAACTTCCAAAAAATTAATAAAGTGAGACTGCCAGAAGCCACCCCAAGTGCTATTGGATTAAAAGTATCAGCAGCTAAATACAGCGCATGAACGGCCTCAAAAAAATGGGCGGGCATTTTTTCAATCTGAAGCCCAAAGAAGTCTTTGATTTGAGACAGGCCAATCAAAAAGGCGATGCCATTCGTGAAGCCAATAATGACGGCGATAGGAATGAAGCGTACTAAGGTACCAAGACGAAACATGCCCATCAGAAATAGAAATACACCAGACATGGCAGTTGCTAGCAATAAATTGGGTACGCCATAACGCTCAACAATGCCGTACACGATGACAATGAAGGCGCCTGCTGGACCGCCAATTTGAACGCGGCTACCACCAAGAAGCGAAATAAGACCGCCAGCAATGATGGCAGTGAAAATACCCGCCTCAGGTTTTAGTCCACTGGCAATCGCAAAAGCCATAGCCAGTGGAAGTGCAACAACGCCAACCGTCAATCCAGCCAAAACATCCTTTGTGAAAAGGGTGCGGTTATAGCCGTTAAATGAATCTAATAATCGTGGGCGAAAAAACATAGATTAAATATTAATATGCTATGAGATGCGGTTACCAACCCAGTATGCGATTCCTGAACATACGGCTGTAACAAAGCTACCCCATGCGATGTCAATCAAAGCAAGTTGTGTTGGAAAGTTTCTAATGACTGCAAGATTGGTGAGGTCGTACGTCATATAGCAGAACAACCCAAAAAGGGCACCATATTGCAGCGCATATAGCCAAGACTGTTTTGAGAGCGCTGGAACAATAACAAAAATGCAGACCCCAAGGGTATAGAGAAGGTAGAAAGCAAGTCCAGCCATAAGCTTGGGTTCACTAGCCATTAAGTCACCCATTTGATCTCGATAGAGATTCTTTGCAACACCCAAAAGCCATACCAAATCAATTGCGATTAGGGCGACTAAAAATGAGGCGTAGATAGCAAAATTCTTGAGCAATTAAGTTACCTTTATTCTTTTATAGGCTAATAATAAGCATTATGATGGAAAGAGTAGTCGAGTAGTTCAATTTGAAGGGAGTAAACATGTTTAAGCATTTATTGGTACCCGTAGATGGTTCAGATGTCAGCAAAAAATCCTTGAAGAAAGTTGCTGCACTTGCTAAGGCTGATGGCGCGGCAGTAACGCTAGTGTATGTTTCCGATCCTTTGCCCCCAATGGTCTATTCTGATAGCACTATGGGTTATGGAATCACGCAAAAGGAGCACTCCAAGGTTTGTGAGGCTTATGCGAAAGACGTATTTAAGAAAGCAACGACTGCGCTTGGTACTAGCCTGAAAGTCAAAAGCCTGCACATCGCTAATAGCAATTTATCCGAAGGTATTTTGGACGGCGCCAAAAAAGCGAAGGCCGATGTGATTGTCATGGCCTCCCATAAGCGCACGGGAATTAAAAGCGTCTTGTTAGGTAGCGAGACGCACGAAGTGATCGTGCATTCAAAACTGCCAGTATTGGTTTTGGGTTAATTCCTTAGTGCTCAGTAAAAAGGGTCCAAGCGGACCCTTTTTTATTTCTAAGTGAAGAAGAAATTCAAATAACTGACTAGCAATGGGCCTTAGTTATTTTTGATTGGGCTGCCAAGTAACAGTATTTCTTTAGTCAGCTGACCACTTTCGTTATCACGCATAGACCACAAATCGAGTTGAGTCTTGGGCGCATAAGGATCTATATAGATACCATTTTTTCTCAATTCATAATGAAGATGTGGTCCAGTGGATCTACCGGTTGATCCTACATAACCAATTTCTAATCCGCGTCGCACTTCATTACCCAATCCAAGTTCTACGTTATAGCCGCTTAAGTGTGCGTAGTAGGTATGGTAATTGCCTGGATGCTCCAAAATAATCAGGTTTCCAAATGCGCCGCTGTAGCTAATATGAGCCACCCTACCATTGGCAACACTAAACACGGGCGTGCCAGTTGGCGCAGAGTAATCGATGCCCATATGGGCGCGATAACGCTGTTTGGTCTGAGGGGGTGGGGTTGTGGGCGCCGTCGTGGCTGCCGCTGCAGGTGCCTTGCCACGCTTGCCAGAAGAGGCTTTGACCATGCCAACACCCCGCGAAATACGGCGATAGCTTAATGGGTTGGTCCAGAAAGAGCGCTCAAGGGATTCGCCGGATCCAGTAAAGAAACCGCCCGGAATGTCATTGCGCTCAAGCCAAAAAGCATTCGCATATACCTCTTTAGTGGCGGGATCAATAATTTCTGCTGCCCAAATTTGCGCCCATTTTTCACGATCACCAAAGTCGACTATCAAGCGTACGACGCTATTGGTATTTTCAAGAGAATTATTTTCTTCTGGATAAATTTGCTTAATCAAAGAGTTCAATTCCCAAACAAGCTCTACAGGCAATTGATCATTTACTTTGCGCGGATCATATAGAACATCTCTCAATGGAATGCGAATTTCAGTGAGACGCTTAGATTCATCTCGCAGAAAGTCTTGTTGAATTAAAAATCCACCAACTGCTGAAGGTGTAAATGTCCAGACTTCAGTTTTACTGTCTTGTATTGGGCCATTCATGATGCTCAGTGAATCAAATCGATTACGACTTCCGAAGGCAACTGCATACGGAATGCAATCTCCACGCATATGATCAAAAAAAGTTTTCGTCTGATTTTTAAAAAACTCGGCAAACTGGGGGTTATTGATGCCAATGCTTGCGGGTAGGCTATCTTCACTAAAGCTTCGCCGTAGACAGCCTTGATTGATTCGATAGTCAAGGTTCGAGTCGTTATTGAGTATGAGTTCATCTGGCGCTTTTTTCTGAAAGAGCGCCGGATTTAGACTCATGCTGCTCGTTTTGGCGTTAGAACCCGCAGACTTATCTTTCAAGCCAACTTGTTTGGTGGTTTGTACGGTGATCTTGTTGCGTGCTTGGTTGGCATTTTGGGCTTGATTGCTTTGCGCGTAAACCAAGCCTGGGGTTGTGCTCAGAAAGGCGCAGCCAGACAAAATAATTACAGCCCTACTGAACAGGGATCTAAAAGATACTTTTGTATTCACCCCTCAATTATCTAATAATGTGAAAGCCCAGACGAATAAATATGTTGTGCTGCAGCAAATATATCTATTCCTGGTCAGGCGCAATCTTGAGAACTTCAAAAGCCGCCTTTAGTCTTTGCTCGTAGTTCTGTTTCATCAGTGCCGCTTCATAAGCTGGCCAGACCTTAAAACCCGCGCCTTTGGCAATACCAGTTTTGCCACTTTTAACTAAATTAGTTACGCAACTTGGGGGCTGGGTGATGTTGGATAAAGAGGGGTATATCAATTCTGCGGCTAAGGTCATACCTTCCCAACCGGAAATTTCCTTTTGAGTCATAGGTCCAACTGCGGCATAGCGAAACCCAAAGCTATAGCGAACTGCGGTATCAATATCGTCAGGCGTGGCTATGCCCTCCTCAACAAGGGAGAGTGCTTCACGCATTAATGCATGTTGAATGCGGTTTGCTAAAAATCCTGGAATATCTTTTTTAACGAGTACAGGTTTTTTTCCATGATCACGATAAAACTGGCAGAGTTTTTCTGCTAAGGCTAAATCAGAATGTTGCCCAGCAACAATTTCTACTAGCGGTACGATATGCGCTGGCATGAAGTAGTGAGCATTAAACATGCGATGCGCTGTTGGAAGATCTTTAGCAATATCGCTAATTGGGAAGCCCGAGCTATTGCTGCCAATCGGAATATGAGGTGGCACTCTCTGATCTAGTGAAGTAAAGATGTCTTGCTTTAGTTGCAACTGTTCGGATACTGTTTCAATTACAAAATCGACATCATTCCAGTCTTGCCAGGCTGTAATAGTGTCGCTTTGTAGTGATGGGCTTTGCTTAGGCCATTCAGAAATAATTGAATTTGCACATAACTGAATGGATTCGAGGCAGGCTGCAGCCTTTTCTGCGCTGCGACCAAGCATAACAATGTTGGTTCCGCTAGCCAAGAACCCAGCAGCAATACCAACTCCCATGGTCCCAGTTCCGATGACAACTACTTTGCTCATTTTTAACCTACTTGCGCTGAAAGGAATGGGTTGATTATTCCTTATTTGCGCTCCTGCCGGCAATTTAAATTCTGGATACAATCATTTTTTGATTAAGGAGTTTAGATGCCGATTATTGAATCCATCCAAGTTGCTTCTGTGGCGGTTCCGTTGGATAAAGTCACTTCATTTTCTACTCGTACCGTTTCTGAGCGTCACTATTGCCTAGTCAAAGTGCGCGGTAAAGATGGCAACGAAGGTATCGGCTTTTGCTATGTTGGTAGTGCCGGTGGAGACATCGCTAAGGTTGCTGTAGAGCAATTATTGGCCCCTAAACTCATTGGTCAAAATAGCCACCGCAGTGAAGGCCTATGGATGGATATGTATAACGAATCTATCTTGCAGGGCCGCACAGGTGCAGTCATGCGTGGGATTTCTATTTTGGATACCGCTTTATGGGATCTCAATGCACGTTCCGTAGGTTTGCCTTTGCATCAATACCTCGGATCAGTTGTAGACGATCGAGTGCCGGCCTATGCTAGCGGCGGCTACTACCTTGAGGGTAAGACTCCTGCCAAGCTTGGCAAAGAGATGGAGTCATACGTAAAGCAGGGCTTTAAAGCTGTGAAGATGAAGGTGGGTCGCTTGTCTCCATCCGAAGAGGAGGCCCGAGTTAAGGCTGCCCGCAAGGCGGTAGGTGAGGATGTATTGCTCACATTGGATGCCAATAATGCCTGGCGCGATCTACCAACTGCTCTTGAGTATGTGCGTCGCTTTGAGGCTTACAACCCGTATTGGATTGAAGAACCTTTCTCACCAGATGCGATTGATTTGCATGCCGCATTAGCACGTCAAACCAAGATTAATGTTGCCACTGGCGAAATGGAAGCGGGACGTTGGCGCTTTAGAGAGTTAATTGATGCTGGTGGCGCTGCTATTTTGCAATCTGATGCCGCGGTCTGCGGTGGTATTACCGAGTGGAGACGCATTTCTGCATACGCTGATTTAAAAGGGGTAATAGTTTGTCCACACTGGATGCATGACCTGCATGCACCATTAGTAGCCGCTACTCCTAATGCGCGCTTTGTTGAATTTTTCTTGGATGACCAAGTGCTCAACTTCCGCAGATTGATTAATAAGCAACTCGCCTTTAAGAATGGCGATTTGATATTGCATAAAACCCCTGGTTTAGGGTTTGAGTTTGATGAGGCGGCTGTGAAAAAGTACGCAGGTAAGACTGCATGGAGCAAGATCTCTTAAGTTCACTTTTGCATAGAAACAATAAAGCCCGCAGTTGCGGGCTTTATTGTTTATGGGAACTACCTTTTTCCATTAGGATAAAAATACTGCCTAAGAGGATCTTGGATTGAGTTTGAAATGCGTAATAGTTTGAGTGACTAGAACCAAGCCAAATCCGACGAAGCCGATTAAGTCTGCTTCGGTAGAGGGGTAGGCAAGGGCAACCCCAGAGATCACCATAATGACGCGTTCAAAGATTTTGGTTTTCTCGATGAACCAGCCCTGTAACCCTCCAGCCAAGCAAATGATTCCAACTACGGCTGTAAATGAGACCCAGGCAATTTGTGACCAGTCTGCCTGTTCAAGCGCGGTAGTGGATCCCATCAGCAACAAGCTCACACCAGATTTATCTAATACAAACATGAATGGAACCAGGATTGCTGGCGCAACATACTTCCAGGTTTGTAAAGTGGTCTTATAGGGGTTGCCTTTGCAAATTGCAGCCGCCGCAAATGGGGAGAGTGCAGTCGGTGGCGATACTTCAGAAAGTACTGCGTAATAGAAAATAAACATATGAGCGGCAAAAGCAGGCACGCCTAAATTAATGAGTGCAGGTGCTGCGATCACCGCGCAAATAATGTATGAAGCTGTCACTGGAACGGCTAGGCCAACCACCCAAACTACTAAAGCAGTAAAGATGGTTGTTAATAAAAGTGATCCGCCTGCGTACTGAATCACAATCGAGCTAAATTTAAGACCAAGACCGGTCAAGGTAACGGTTCCTACGATCAAGCCAGCGCCTGCGCAGGTGGCGGCAATTGCCAACACGCCGGTTGATCCTGAGGCAAGCGCCTTTGTCAGATTCGAGTTGTAAAGCCCTTTGACGATGGGCTCTTTACCTTTAAACCATGCCCAAGGAATGATGGCAGTGTCTTCGCGCAACATGCTGGAGAGGGCGGATACAACGGTTGCCCAAAATACCGACATGACAGGAGAGAAGCCCATCAACATAAAGACAACGATGGAGATCAATGAGAAAAAGTGGAACCAATATTTTTTAGTGAGTTGCCACGCTGTTTCAGCTGATGAGAACTGAATGCTCTTCATGCCATATTTGCGAACATCAATTTCTACCATGACAAACAAGCCAAGATAAAAAAGAATCGTAGGAATGGTTGCCATCAACAACACATCTAAATAGGAAATCTTTAAAAAGTCCGCAATCAAGAAAGCTGCTGCACCTAATACCGGCGGAGAAATAATGGCACCTAGACCACCTGCCGCTAAAAGACCGCCAGCTGCATTCTTTTCGTAACCCACTTTATCTAGCATTGGGGCGGCGACTGAGCCAACAGTCACTGTAGTAGCAACGCCTGAGCCTGATGGTCCGCCAAGCAGGAATGAGGACATCACAATAGTTCTACCTACACCAGAGGATTTTCCGCCCATAGCAGCGAATGAGAAATCAATAAAGAATTTACCTGCGCCTGTGAATTGCAAGAAGGCGCCAAAAATAGTGAAGAGAATAATGAGGGTTGCGGAGACATCTACAGCAGTGCCGTAAATACCTTCAAGAGTCATATACATATAACCCACTAAGCGATCTAGACCATAACCTTTATGAGTCCAGGGCGCTGGTAAGTAGTTACCAAATAAGGCGTACAGCAAAAATAGAACAGTAACGGTCACTAATACCATGCCATTCGTTCTGCGGACACTTTCAAGAATCAACAAAATCAAACCAATACCAATCATCACATCAGTAGAGTTGGGCGCGGTATTTCTGTCCATGAAATCATCGCCGCCACCAAGGATGTAATAAGCAATTGCTACAGAGCCTAAAGCGAATATCACATCCCAGATCATGAGACGATTTTTGAAACGTGCCGCTATCGGAAAACTTAAGAAAACCAGAAATAGTACGAGCGCAACGTGAATAACGCGGAGCTGTTGAGTTGGAACGATAGAGTAAGCAGCATAAAGATGAAATAAAGACATGCCCACTGCAACTAGAGTAATGAGCTTGGCTAGTAGGCCTTTGTAATCGTTAGAGTCGCCTTCTTCTTGCTTGATAAAAGCGTCTAATTTTTCCTGGGTCTCGTTATCGATAACGTTTTGATTCATGTCTCAACCTATTTATTTATATTTATGCGCTACTTTAAAGCAAAAAGGGGTGAGTTTGACTCACCCCTGACTACAAATACTTACTTAATTTACTTTGATTCCTTTTTCCTTAAAGTACTTTAAGGCGCCTGGATGGTATGGAACTGGTGTTGCATTTGCTTTTTGAGCATCCAGTTTGACATTGCGGTATTCAGCATGTGAACGAACTAACTCGAGTTGATTGTCAAAGACGGCCTTCACGATTTTGTAAGCCTCATCATCTGACATCGAAGCATTTACAACCAATAGGTTTGCAACTGCAGCAACATTATTGTCTTTGGCCATACCGCTATAGGTCTGTTTAGTAATGAGGGATGGGAAATACAAGTTACCGTATTTCTTATTCATTGCTGGCACTTCAGCTGATGTATCCACCATGACAATCTTCATGCCAGGGCTATTCGCTAAATCAGTTACCGCTGCAGTTGGTAAACCACCAACCCAGAAGAATGCATCAATCTTGCGATCCTTTACTGCATTTACAGATTCAGCAACGCTCAAGCGCTCGCGCTTGATGTCCTTGGTTGGATCTAGACCGGCTGCCTCAAGAAGACGGAATGCCATGACTTCTGTGGCGCTACCAGGAGATCCAGTGCTGACGCGTTTGCCTTTGAGGTCAGCCATGGTTTTAATACCAGTGGACTCTACTGTTGCAACGTGCATCAAGTTTGGATAAAGAATCAGCAATGTGCGTACTTCAATTGGCTTATCTTTGAATTTATCAACACCGCTAGTTGCGTCCTTGGCGGCATCAGCCATAGAGAAGCCAACATAAGGCTTGCCTGTGCCAATCAATTTCAAGTTATCTACTGAGCCACCTGTAACCTCAGCTGTAGCAGACATTCCAGGAACTTTGCTAGAGAGTACTGAGGCAAGTCCACCACCCATAGGGTAGTAAACTCCGCCTGTACCACCGGTTGCAATAGAAATATTTTGAGCGTTCACGCTCGCGCAAAGAAAACTGAGCGATAAAGCAATGACTTTAAGTAGTTTCATTTTTGTCTCCTAATAAATTTTATATTTTTAAATTACAGGCCCGGCATACTAAAGTTAATCTGTTGAAGTTCACTGAGTAACTGAGCTTGTTGCTCAGCGGTTAATTGCATGAGTGGTGGACGCACTCTGAGCCACTCTGGATCTTTGCTGTAATGTGCAACTGCAGTCTTCATGCCAGCAATCATTTGGTATTTAGCAAAAATTCCGCGTACTTGGTCTAGACCGGCTTGACGCTCATCAGCATTAGACTCTCTCCAGTGCGCCGCTAAATCAGCAATTGCTTTCGGGTTCACGTTAGCGGTGGCGGAGATGCAACCTACACCACCAGCACGTAAGGCGCGCATTAAGAATACTTCGCTACCAGCATATACACGGAAGCCGTGCGGCGCTAATAATTTAATGACGGATTCTGTATAAGACCAATCACCAGAGCTATCTTTCATACCAACAATGGTCTTTGGATACTCTTTTGTTAAGCGCTCTAATAAAGAGAGACTTAAATTAATTTTGGTAACAGGTGGGATGTTGTAGATGTAAATCTGCAGCGCTGCACTGCCGACCTTTTGAATCACTTCAGAGAAGTAAGCAAATAGGCCGTCATCAGAAACGTCTTTGTAATAGAAAGGTGGCAACATTAATACGCCGGCACATTTGTGGTTCACTGCGTGGCGTGTCATGTTGACGGTAGCATCAATCGATGTAGCGCCAGTACCTGGCATGAGGTGATCGGGACTTAAGCCGCCCTCAATAAGTGTTGTCAGGGTACTCATCTTCTGCGGAGCTGACATAGAGTTGGCTTCAGAGTTTGTACCAAAGATGGCTTGGCCAACGCCATTGGCCTCTAGCCATTTACATTGCTTTAATAACTTGGGAGCATCCGGGCTGCCATCTACCTTAAATGGCGTCAGAACAGGGGATAGCACCGCGGGTAAGGTGGATGGGTGCAGGGAAATCGTCATGCTGGCTCCGTTTTTCTAGTTATTCACTTCCGATGGAAGTGGTTGTTGTTTAAAGAAAGCTTCTAAATTATCTACAGCTAAGTTGGTCATGGCTATCCGTGTTTCCGAGGTAGCACTACCAATATGTGGTGTTAACAATACATTATCAAGATTTAAAAAAGCTTTGTTTGGAGTGGGTTCATTTTCAAAAACATCCAAAGCAGCGCCGGCAATCTTTTTATGCTGCAGCGCATATAAAAGTGCATCCTCATCAACCACGCTGCCTCGGGCAATGTTAATTAAAAAGCCAGTAGGCCCCAAAGCCTCGAGCACCTCAGCGCTGACCATCTTGTTAGTCTCGGGAGTAGCCGGGCATGCTAAAAATAGGATGTCACAGGCTTTAGCTAAATCCTTGATTTCTCGATGGTAGGTATAAGGGAGCACCTTTTTATTGGGCCCTGAATACGCAATTTCCACCTTAAAAGGCTTCAAGCGTTCGGCTAAATCTTGGCCAATTCGACCCATGCCTGCAATGCCTACGCGTTTTCCAGCCAAGGTGGTGGTGATTCTGAAAGGTGCTTTTGACCAAGCAGCGCTTTTTACGTATTCCTGTGCTTCTGGAATTTGCCGCAACAAGGCGAGCATCATGCCAATAGCAAGTTCGCAGACAGCATCATTTAATACACCTGGGGTATTGCTTGCCTTGATGCCATTAGCCTTTAGATAGTCCAAGGGCAGATTGTCATAACCAACCCCACAGGTTGCAACCATGCGAATACTGGGAATTTGCCGAACCAATGCTTCTGGAAGCTTGGTATTTGAGCGAATCAAAATAGCCTGAAAGTTTCCGGCAGGAGCTGGCGCCTGTGGATCGGGGTGATAAGTGGGGGTAAAGCGCCGATCAACCTCTGCTTGCATAATTTCAGGGAAATGGCCGACCTGCAGCACCGAATTGACGGGGATCATGTCTCACTAGCTTTTTTATTGAAATAATGACCCCATTGTAAGAGGATTTTTCAGATAAAGTCGGCAGCCTTTAGGAGAGTATTCATGTTATTTACGCCAGCCGAAACCAAGGTGGTGATTGTTGGTGGTGGCACGATGGGTGCAGACGTTGCGGCGGTATGTGCACGAGGCGGTTGTGCCGTACGGGTAGTTGAGCCAACAACCGAGAGACGAGCCCTCCTTCCCGATTACTTTGCAAACACCATGGCTGAACTTGGCTATGAGCATCGTACTCATTTACTCTCTATTGCCGGCACCCTTGAAGAGGTCGATTGGTCCGATATTGATTTGGTGATTGAGTGCGTGCCTGAGCGTTTAGATATCAAGCGAGAGTTATTTGCCAAGCTTGAGCAGTATGCGAAGCCCGAAGCAGTGTTAGCGAGTAATAGTACGAGTTTTCCTATAAGCGAAATCGCAAGCGGTCTTAGGACGTCTGCTCGAATGATAGGCCTACATTTTTTTATGCCCGCACATTTAGTGCCTTGTGTAGAAGTGGTCTATGGTCAAAAAACTTCTCCAATGGTTGGTGAAAGCCTCTCACGATTAATGACTGCTTGTGGCATGGTGCCAGTGACTGTCAAAAAGGATCTTCCTGGATTTTTGGCTAATCGTTTGCAGCATGCCTTATCGCGTGAGGCCTTCGCCATGGTTGACGAGGGAATATGTACACCTGAAGATATCGATAAAGCAGTGCGCTTTGGTTTTGGATTTCGCTATATCGCGGCTGGTCCAGCCATGCAAAGAGATCATGCGGGTCTTGAGGTGCATGGCGCTGGTGGAACAACCATTTACCCTACGCTCAATAACTCCCCAACGATCGCAAAGTGTCTAAGCGATCGCATTGCTAGCGGTAAGTTTGGGATGAAAACTGGCGAAGGCTTTTTCACATGGACCGCTGAAACTATTAAAGTAGAGCGTGAGCGTTATCAAAATGCCTTGCGCGCTGGACTAAAGATTATTCAGAAAGACTTGCCTGAAATTAAATAATGGCAATTTAGCAAATTGCTTTAAGAGATATCTTGTAAATGTAGTTTACTAAGGTGCGGGGCAAGGCGATGCGTAATCAAAACGATTGCAATCGTCGCTACCCCGCCAAATACGATGGATGGCACTAAGCCCATCATGCTAGCTGCAATGCCAGACTCAAGAGCACCCAATTCATTGGATGAGCCAATAAATATCCCATTGATGGCACTAATTCTGCCGCGCATATGATCGGGTGTCGTGAGCTGCATGATGCTACCCCGGATCACGACTGAAACAGAATCAAAGCATCCAGAGATAAACAAGAAAAGAGCGCATAACCATAAATTGTTGGAGATCCCAAAGGCAATGATGGCTGCACCAAATCCAGCAACTGAGATTAGCAAGTGCTTTCCTGAATCTGTCAGGATTGGGCGTCGAGCTAAGTAGATGCCGGTAATCACAGCGCCAGCTGCAGGTGCGGCTCGCAATATTCCCAGTGTCTCCGGTCCTGCATTGAGCACTTCTTTAACAAAGGCGGGCAATATGGAAACAGCTCCACCAAATAAAACAGCAAACATGTCGAGTGCCATGATGCTCAAGATGAGTTCATGTTTTCTGACGTAATGAAAGCCTTCTAAAAAACTCTTTAAGAAGTGACCGGATAAATTGCTCGACTTCTCTTGTACGGCAGTGATAAAAGTGATTCCGTATAAGCCAATTGCTCCACATAATACAGCGAGCAAGTAGGTCCATTCGAGACCTGCAAGGCCTATCATCAGGCCGCCCAGTCCCGGACCAGTCACTACACAAATCTGAAACGCAGAAGATGCATAGGCCGTGTAACGAGGAAGCTGATCTCTTGGAATGATCTGGCCAAACAGTGCTTGGTAGGACGGCCTTAACAGTGCTCGCCCAACACCGATAAAGGCAACAGCGGTATAGATCAAGGGCACTGGCGGAGACAGCCAGTTCAGAGCGATGGCGGTTAAAAATAAACCTACCGCAATATGAATGAGGCAGGCGATTGCTGCAATCCATTTGCGCGAGTAATGATCAACCGCATGGCCTGAATATAAGGCGAGCGCAAAGTAGGGTACTAGCTCCGCAAGACCAATGAGTCCCAGCGAAACTACGCTATTGGTAATTTCATAAAGATGCCAGCCTACCGCCACCATCGTAATTTGATAGCTCAGTGTTGCACCAATGCGGTACAGCAGTAAGGTTCTAAAGGCTTTGCCGGGATTCATGAATTCTCAGCATTTTAAGGGAGAAGCGAGTTATCCTTTAAATATGAAAAAAACTATTCGCGTATGGGATTTGCCAATCCGTTTATTTCACTGGTTGTTAGTGCTTTGCATTTTGGGGAGTTTTATTAGTGTCAATATAGGTGGCAATGCCATTCAATGGCATGCGTATTTTGGCTATAGTGTTTTAACTTTATTGATCTTCAGAATCATTTGGGGTTTTGTAGGCTCTACTCATGCACGTTTTGCCTCTTTCTTGCCTAATAAAAAATCTATCCTGGATTATCTGCAAGGTAAATCACCTCGTGTCCTTGGCCATAACCCCGTGGGCGCATTGTCTGTGTTTGCATTGCTTTTTGTATTGTGCATACAAGTGACAACAGGTTTATTTGTGGATGATGAAATCGCATTTCAAGGGCCACTGGCAAAGTATGTATCGAGCTCAGTGAGTTCGTTTTTGTCTGAAATTCATGAAGGTAATCAAGTGGTGATTCTTGCCTTAATTACCATCCATATTGCTGCTATCTGGTTCTACAAAAAATTTAAAGGTGAAAATCTTATTAAGCCAATGATTAGCGGCGATAAAGAAATTGACCCAAGCGAGGAGGCTAAATACCTGCCTACTGACTTGGGTCGGATCTCCAAGGATGGAGGGCTACAGCGCGGTTTTGCTTTACTGCTTTTAAGCTTAATCGCGGTAGTGGTGGGTTACTTTATTACGAAGTAACTATCAATAAAGTTAGGTTATTTCTTCTTGAAATCGTCATGGCAACCTTTGCAAGTTGCACCTGCTGCGCCAAAGGCTTTCTTAATGCTCTCAAGATCGCCAGACTGAGCGGCAGTATTTAAGTTGGCGACGGCTAGCTGCATTTTCTCTCCTGCAGCTTTGAACTTGGCGTTGTCAGACCAAACGCCTGGTTGGGCTTTACCACCCTCAGTACCTGGACCAAAGGCTTGCCATGGCAAAGTGGACATCATTGCAACGATTGCAGCATTCTTGGCAACTTCATCTTTGTTGTATGGCGCTTCGCCTTTTACAACTGCACCAATTTTCCCGAAGGAATTAGCCATTACTGTAAATGCACTTTGGCGGTACTTAATAGCATCTTCTGGTTTTTGAAATTGCGCAAATGCCACTCCTGCGCCAATCGCTAAAGCAGCCGCGGTACTTGCTAAGACGAATTTTTGTAGTTTCATGATTGTTCTCCTGGGGTGAGGTGCACTAAGTGGATTCAGGATATCGCAGAACAGTCTTTTCCGCTCGTTTTAAAAGATCATTCTTAAGGGGCTTGTGAGCAAAAGGATGAGCCATTCAAAAAAGCTCATCAGGGGAGCCATCCATAAAGCACTAATGACCCCAGTAAATACCAGTCCCAACACAATAAAAAAGCCCCAAGGCTCTAGCTTCCCTAGAGCAATTGATTGGCGGGCAGGTAGTAGGCTTGCTAGTACGCGACCTCCATCCAGAGGAGGAAGTGGGAATAGGTTAAACACGAGTAAACCCAAATTCCAGGTAATGCCCGCTTGAGACATGGAAATCAGAAATTTCTCATTGATCCCAAAACCTACCAAGCCAATTAATAGAATGAGCCAAATCAGTGCCTGAATGAAATTGGATCCTGGTCCTGCCAAGGCAACCCAGATCGAGTCAATTCGGGGGTTTCTGAGGCGCCCAAAATTCACAGGCACTGGCTTGGCATAGCCGACTAAAAAGGGTGATCCAGTCAGAAGCAAGACTAAGGGGATCAAGATGGTTCCTACGGGATCTATATGTTTGGCAGGGTTTAGGCTGACTCGTCCCAGCATGTATGCCGTGTTATCCCCAAATCTACGGGCGGCGTAGCCATGGGCTGCCTCGTGAATAGTGATGGCAAAAATCAGGGGAATCGCATTAATGGCGATAGCTTGGATAGAATAGTCGGTAATCATGGCAATATGATATCCATAGGAGCTCAAAGTGACTGACGAAAAGAAACCCGATTCAAAGACCCCGGCTAAGGCAGTAATTGCTAAGCCGCCAGCACGTCCACCCGTCCCAAAAGGCCCATCTGGACCTGCTGGAAGGCCTCAGGCAGGCTTTGGTGGGGGAAAAGGCATGATGCGTAAGGCTGGTCGCGGTCGATAGTGGATAATTACCCCACTCATTAATGTGTTTACAGAGGATTTAGCATGAACGAATGGCATAACGAATCAAAAGAAGAAATCAACAAAAAGATCATTACATTGATCGTGATGTTGGGCGCCGCTACTAGCTTGGCTATTTTGTTTGCTTTGGTTGCAGCACACACAGGTTACGTATTCGGTTAATCTGCATTAATGACTAGCCATCGCCAACCTGCAGTATTTGCTGGCCATGGTAGTCCGATGTACGCCATAGAGCCCAACCGCTTTACTGCGGCATGGTCCGCTCTAGGAAAAACATTCAAACGCCCAGACGCTATATTGGTGATCTCGGCTCATTGGGTAACCCGAGGTGTTTGGGTTACTGCAATGCCTAAGCCTAAAACAATTCACGACTTCGGCGGGTTCCCACAAGCCCTTTTCGATATTCAATATCCCGCACCAGGCAGTCCTGCCTTAGCTGATCGCATACAAGAATTATTGAGTGTGCCTGTAGTGCTTGAAGAAAACGAATGGGGGATTGACCATGGTGCGTGGTCAGTTCTTAAATATCTCTACCCAGATGCGGATGTACCAGTGGTGCAGTTGAGTTTAGACGGATCAATGTCAGCGCGCGAGCATTACGAGTTGGCTAAGCAATTGCGTCCATTACGTGATGAAAACATTCTCATCCTATCCAGCGGTAACGTAGTGCATAACTTGCGTACCATTCACTGGCAAGAAGATGCTGAACCTTATCCTTGGGCAAAAGATTTCAACGACTTTTTTGTCTCAGAAATACGTGCCAATCACCATGAGCCTTTGATTGATTGGGAGCGCTACGGTGACGCAGCTCACATGTCGATACCAACCGCTGAACACTATTGGCCCGCTCTATATACCCTAGCTTTACAAGAGAAGGGTGAGCAAGTGACAATCTACTCTGATGGTATCGAGATGAGTTCAATCAGTATGTTGGGTTTCTCCATTCAATAAAGAACAGATTATGTGGCTATCTATTTTTGCAATTTTCTTTGGAGCCGGTTTAGGTGCTCTATTAAGGGCTGGCTTTAATTTCCTAACGGTTGGCGTTGGATCTGTATTGCCTCTAGGAACCTTTACCTCCAATATGGTCGGTGGTTATTTAATTGGTATTGCGGTAGCATTTTTTGGCAATAACCCACACCTCTCGCCAGAGTGGAAGCTTTTAGTGGTTACTGGCTTTTTGGGCGGCCTGACCACTTTCTCCAGTTTTTCTGCTGAGGTTGTTGGCTTTATGCAGCGCGGTGAATTTACTTGGGCCTTAGGCACCGCATTATTGAATTTAGTTGGCTCACTGGTTCTCACCTTTTTAGGTATTCTGACCTATCAAGCGCTGAAATAAATAAAGGGGCCTAGAGCCCCTTTATTGTCATTACATCCTTTTTACTCTGGCTTGATGTTTGCGCTTTTCACTACTGCGCTCCATTTACTTGCTTCGGATTTGACGAGGGCGGCAAATTCCGCAGGACTCCCGCCGCCAATCTCATTCCCTTGCGAGAGCATCAGTTCGCGCAACTGAGGATCCTTCAGGGCTTCATTCGCAGCGGCATTGAGCTTATCAATAATGGCTTTAGGCGTTCCTTTGGGCGCAATGAGACCTTGCCAATTAAGTACCTCTACTTTGGGATAGCCTAATTCAGCAAAGCTGGGTACGTTAGGAAGTAGGGGCGAGCGTTTCTTACTAGTAATGGCAAGCGGACGAATCTTATCGGCCTTAATACTGGGTACGGCTGAATACATTTGATCAAACATCAGATCAACATTACCGGCCATTAGATCTGTTAATGCAGCAGAGCCGCTTTTATATGGCACATGAATCATCTGAATACCAGCATTGAGTTCAAAAAGTTCTGCCGAGAGTTGATGGCTGCCTCCAATACCGCCAGAGGAAAACGTGAGAACGCCCGGCTTTGCTTTTGCTGCCGTGACAATATCTTGAACCGTTTTAAATGGTGAGTTGGGATTGACCACCAAGACTAATGGGCCTTTTTCTACAAGGATGATCGGTATTAAATCTGTCTCAGGGTCATAACGTAAATTGCCGAAGAGTGTTTTATTGACTGCCATTGGCGCAAAGTTACCCATGCCGATGGTGTATCCATCGGGAGCAGCACGAGCAATCATCTCTGTACCAATGTTTCCGCCTGCACCTGGTTTGTTATCCACCACAATTGGTTGCTTTAGGGTGAGACTCATCTTCTGAGCGAGTTGACGGCTTCTGGAGTCTGCACTTCCGCCCGCTCCATAAGGAACAATAAAGTTAATCGGCTTGGTGGGATAAGTGCTTTGAGCAAAAGCTGCTGTAGAGATAAATGAGAGTAGGCACAGTAAGTGGGTAAAGAGCTGTTGAATGATTCGCATATCTTTTTTGATCAATTAAATAAATCCTAGAACGCCCAAAACTCCACCCACAGCAATTAAATAGAGTGGGTGCCAGCGAGTAAACACAGTAAGTCCAATGGTGGCAATGGTCAAGATGTATGCGGCAGTCCCATGGTTAATTTGTAGGGCGATTTCCCAAGCAGAAGATAAAACTAGTCCAATCGCTAGTGCTGCTGCTGCGTATTGAATGGCTTTCTTTTTAATAGGGTCTTTAATTCCCAAGATGAAACGCTGTAAGAAAAAAATCAAGATAGAAGATGGCCATACTATGGCAAAGGTGGCAACGAGCGCACCAATAATGCCGTAGATGTGCCAGCCCAATAGGGTCACCGTCATAAAATTCGGTCCCGGGGCTGCTTGGGCTATTGCAAAGTAATCTGAGAAAGTTTGTAGATCAATCCATCGCTCTTGATTGACGGCTAAATTTAATAGCTCTGGCAAAAGCGCATTGACACCACCAAATGCAATCATGGAGAAGACGGAGAGCTTTAAAAATAGGCTCAACAGCATACTCATATTCTGAGAGCCTTTTTACGCGCCAAGAAGATGGCTAATGGTGATGCAGTTAATACGACCCAGCCTAAGCCCAAATGAAAATAGGTGGCTGAAAGAACTGTGACCAAGACAACCAATAACATCGCGGGATAACGAAACTCATCGCGCAGCATCTTTAATCCGGTGGAGGCAATCAGGCCCACACCCACTGCAGAAATGCCACGCAAGATTCCTTGGACGGTATCAAGATGACTGTAGTGCTTATAAAGCGTAGCCAATAACATCACAATTGCAATCGGTCCAAGCGTAAGGCCAAGTACAGCCGCAACCGCACCTCTTGCTCCGCCAAATCGGGATCCAACACAAACAGCTAGATTTACGACATTTGGACCAGGAACGATTTGGCATATACCAAGGATGGCGCTAAATTCTTCTGAAGTCAGAATTTTTTCACGCTCAACTAAGGTTCGTCTGGCCCAGGGAAGTACGCCTCCAAACCCAGAGAGGCCAATCTTGCTAAAGCTAATAAATAATTGAAGAGAGGTTAGTCGAGTGGACGGCATTTATCAATAATGACTTATTGAGGCTTAAAGGGGTGTGGTACTGGCCTATTCTCCAACCATGCTTCTAGAGTCTCAGTAATGCCTTTTGAGAAGGTGGCAAAAATAGGTTCAGCAATAAACCCAAGATGTGGCGTCACAAGTAAATTTGGAGTGTTGCGCAACCCATCTTTTTCTGGAAGAGGTTCAATATCAAAAACATCTACCGCAGCTTGACCTGGCCGGCCGACAGATAATGCTTTTTGTAAATCTGACATATTGATCAGCGCAGATCGTGAGGTGTTCACCAAAATAGAATCTGGACGCATGAGTGCTAGTTGATCAGCGCTAATTAAACCTTTTGTGCCGGGGCCGGCTACCAAATGCATGGACACTACTTTAGAGGTCTTTAGAAGCTCATCAAGACTTACTGCCGTTGCGTTTTCGGCTGCAGCGCGTTCCGGGGTCATGCGTGGACTCCATGCTACAACCTCCATACCAAATGCAGCGCCCACACGAGCCACGCGGCTGCCGATGGCACCCAGCCCCATAATGCCTAGGCGCTCACCCGAAAGCATGGGCAACACAGACATCGCGTCACGCCATCCACCAGATGCAATCAATTTATTTTCTTCAATCAATCGCTTAGATGCACCAAGAATTAATGCCCAAGTCAGCTCTGCCGTAGTTTCTTTAGAAGGTCCGCCAGGAGTGCAGGCCATTGGAATGTTTCTGGAAACCAAGGCAGATGCCTCTAGAGTGCCATTACGTTCGCCGGTAAACATTAAAAACTTGAGCTTAGGTAAGCGTGCAATCATGGCTTCATTAAAAGGGGATCGATCTCTGACAATGGCGATCGCATCTGCGTCCTTAACGGCTTCGTATAAGGCTTCATCACGTAAAGGCTCATGATAGATAGTGAGCTTTGCTTGTTGATCTAATTTATCCCAATTGGAAAAGCGGCGTAGAGCACGCTCATAGTCACCGAGAACAACGATATTAGGTAATGAGGCCATGAATAAAGAATACTTTCAGTAAGTTAATCTGTTGAAGAGTCCATGCGGAGTTTTTTTCGAATAGAGCGCTCTACGGGAATAGAGTCCAGGTTGGGCTCAAGGGCCTCACGCTCATCAAAGACAAAGCAGCTACCTTGATAATGAGCAGAGCCTACTTCCTCAAAGTACTTTAGTATTCCCCCCTCCAATTGGTAGCTATGTTGCATCCCAATCTCTCGCATGTAGAGGCCTGATTTCTCACAGCGAATTCCGCCGGTACAAAAGCTCACTAACGTTTTATCTGCCAGCTCATCCTTATGAGCAGAAATTGCTGCAGGAAATTCTGTAAATTTTTCAATATTGAAATGCAAAGCATTCTCAAAAGTGCCGTAGTCGACTTCAAAGGCATTACGTGTATCAACCATCACAACTGGTCGACCTAGATCATCAGTGCCGCGATCCAACCACTCCTGTAATTTTTTAGGGCTAATGAAGTTGGCACGACCTTCTTCTGGACGAATGGCTGGATGGTTCATGCGAATAATTTCATTTTTGAGTTTAATGAGCATCTTTTTGAAAGGTTGATCATCAGACCAGCTTTCTTTTGCTTGGAGTGGTTCAAATCGAGGATCAAGACGTAGCCAATCTAAAAATCCACGAAGTGCATCGGCCTTGCCAGCCAGGAACATATTGATACCTTCACCCGTTAACAGGATGGTGCCTTTCAGTTGACGTACATTGCATTCATCGAGCATTTTGGCGCGAAGCTCTGGCAAGCCATCTAGGCTGACAAATAAATAGGCGGCAATATTTAGAATCGACTTCATTTTTCTCTCACTTGGCTACCCCAGCATTATCGAGCAAATAGGCTGCGGGGGTGTTAACCTTGAGGTCTTATTAATAGGAGACAAATCCCATGATGGATTTAGCAAAATTGGCCAAAAGAGTCTTTAAAAACACCTTATTAAGCGTATTAATGGCCTTAGGGGTCAGTGGGTTTGCATTAGCCCAAACTGCTGCAGTGGGCGCTTGGCCCACCCAAAAGCCAATTCGTTTAATCGCAGTATTTCCTCCGGGCGGTTCGGTTGACCAGGTTGCCCGTGTGCTGGCACCGGCCCTACAGTCAGAATTAAAGCAAAACGTGATTGTTGAGAATATTGGTGGAGCCTCTGGTGTCATTGGCACTTCCGCGATGACGCGTTCCGATCCAGATGGTTATACCTTTGCAGTGGTATTTGACACTCACGGTGTGAATCCTAGCCTCAAAGACAAGCTTCCCTACGACACGATTAAAGATATTGCTCCTGTGGTGTTAATTGGAACATCGCCAATGGTTTTGGTTGCCAGTAAAAAATCGGGCATCACAAGCTTTAAACAGTTAGTAGATCTTTCTAAGACCGGCAAGCAATTCAGTTACGGCTCTATCGGTATCGGCAGCTTAGGCCACTTGGCAATGGCTCGTCTCGCAAAACAGGCCGGCTTTGATTGGAATCACATTCCCTATCGTGGTGGTGGTCCCTTGATGCAAGATGCATTAGGTGGTCAAGTAGAGTTAGCGGTAGGCTCCGAATTTTTGGTGAAGCCACACGTTGATAGTGGTGGCGTTATTCCTCTGGTTATTACTACCGCTAAGAGATCACCATCTCTACCTAACGTGCCAACTATTTCAGAGAGTGGCTTTCCTGGATTTAGTGCGCCTGCATGGTGGGCAGTATTGGCTCCCGGTAAGACTCCACCAGCAGTAGTGGATGCGATGAATAAGGCTTTGAATAAGGCATTGAAAACCCCTGCTGTTGCTGAGAAATTTAAGGCTCAAGGCATTCAAATTGTTGGAGGCACTCCGGAAGCCGCCCAAGAGTTCATTGGTAAGCAAATTGGTATCTGGGGTAAGTTCGTCATTGAAAACAACATTAAAGAAACTGCTCAGTAAAAAGAGTTGATAAGAGGCAACTATGTCCGAACGTTTAATTCCGTATCAGCCAATGGACTTGGCTGAGCCAGCTGAGTTGGTGGCCGCCATTCGCAAAAGACGTGGTGGTCAATTTATCAATTTAGACCGTATGCTCCTGCACAGCATCCCTATTGCTGAAGGCTGGAATCATTTTATTGGCGAGATTCGGAATAATTTATCTTTAGATCCCAAGTTGCGCGAGTTAGCGATGTGTGGCGTAGCAGTTCTCAACGGTGCTGAGTATGAATTCTTTCACCATGCGCCGCCCTTTAAGAAAGCGGGCGGCACTGAGGAGCAGGTTCAAGGCTTACGTCTGATCGGACAACCGAATTTCCCGAAAGAGTTGTATTCGCCTTTAGAAAATGATGCCGTTGATTTAACCTTTCAGATGACGCGCAATATCAAGGTAGATCCTGAGTTGATGAAGCGTTTACAAAAGGCGTTAGGAAGTACCGATACGGTAGAGTTGGTAACGGTCATTGCCGCTTACAACATGGTGTCTCGCTTCTTAATTGCGCTAGATGTTAATCCTGAAGATCATCCTCCCGCTTAAAAGAAATATAAGCCTTCGAACATGATCCGTAACATTCAAACTATTATTCCTGGCATTGCCACTTCTGATGGTGCGGGTGTGAAATTGCGACGTAGTCTTGGTGGACAGAATCAAGTGAGGCTAGATCCCTTTTTGATGCTCGATGAATTTTCTTCAAACGATCCGAATGATTACGTGGCAGGCTTTCCAGCCCACCCGCATCGAGGATTTGAGACAGTGACCTATATGCTTGAAGGTCACATGTTGCATGAGGATCACCTGGGAAACCAAGGCCATCTCAAAACGGGCGGCGTTCAGTGGATGACTGCCGGAAGAGGCATTATTCATTCGGAGATGCCGCAACAGGTTAATGGTGCCATGCGCGGCTTTCAGCTGTGGATTAACTTGCCTGCCAAAGAAAAGATGAAGGCGGCGGGATATAAAGATATTCAGGTAGAGGATATTCCTAAGGTTGATTTGGAGAATGGCGGCACAGTGAAAGTGATTGCTGGCACTTACAGTCAAGAGAGCAAAGAAGTTAAGGGACCGATTCAGGGCATTACTACGGCCCCTTTATTTTTAGATGTGCACTTACTGCCTGATTCAGAATTTGAGCACCGCATCCCTAAAGAGCTCAATGCATTTATTTATGTATATGAAGGCGATTTAGAAATTGGCGGCCCTATGAGGTCAGTTCCAAAGCAGGCGGCGATCGTGCTTGGCGATGGCGATCGCCTAAAGGCTAAGACAGGATCCGTTGGCGCTCAATTCATTGTCCTTGCCGCTTTACCTCTGCATGAACCGATTGTTCAATATGGCCCCTTTGTCATGAATACACGTGCCGAGATTGAGCAAGCAATCGATGATTATCAAAACAATCGTTTTGTGGTTTCTTAGGTGACTCAGTTATCAATTCTTCAATGGGAAGAAGGCGGACAAACGCATAGCGCTAGTTGGCATTCAGAGAATGGTATTGCCCCGCATAAAAAGATTCAAATCGTTGATGACACGATGACTGCTGATATTGCTTATCGCTTGGCTTGCGAGGGCACGGCGATGCTTTATCGGGGGGATTTTCAGAATGCCCGACAGCTTCTACAGGCCTTGGTAAGAAGGGTGGATAAACCTTCCAAAAAGTCTACTCGAGCTGACAGAGTGGCAAAAGAGAAAACTAAAAGCCCCTTAGACACATTTAATTTGCATCGTCTTGCCCAATCTCAGCGCGCCCGTATTCTGGGAATGATTTTGATACAGGTAAATCCAGACCATAGCATCTCTCTCAGGCGCGCTCCCGATGTGGCTCAAGCCTGCTCCGAGGTTTATGGAGGCCGGAATGACTCGTATGTAATCTCTTTGCGTGAATTACTTGGAGTCATCAGCGCTCATGAGTGGCGCAAGAATGGTGTTCAAGTATTAATCAGGGATGATGAGGAGGTTCGTATTCATCCGCATTATGGCGTGTTCTCGCCTGTGCGTGGCGAGTACATTGAATTAATTTTAAAAACTCCGTTACCCGAAGTTATTCAAAAATCTTCAACCGCTTTTGATATTGGTGTTGGTACTGGTGTGCTCTCAGTAGTTTTGGCTTTGAGAGGAATCCAGAAAATTGTTTCTACAGATTTGGATGATCGCGCCATTACATGCGCACAAGAAAATATTGATCGCTTGGGTTTGCAATCTCAAATAGAGGTGCTCAAGACTCATTTATTTCCAACAGGTAAAGCCGCGCTTATTATTTGCAATCCACCATGGCTACCAGCTCGACCAAGTTCCTCACTTGAGCATTCGGTATATGACCCTGAGAGTCAGATGCTGAAAGGATTTTTGCTTCATTTAAAGAATCACCTGCTTGATGGTGGCGAGGGGTGGCTCATTCTCTCTGACTTGGCAGAGCATCTGGGCTTGAGGACGAGAGATGAGCTTCTCCAATGGATCGAGCAAGCTGGGTTGCGGGTTTTGGGTCGAATAGATACCAAGCCAACCCATAACAAGGCATTTGATAAGGCTGATGCATTGCATGTGGCCCGATCCAAGGAAATTACCTCCCTATGGCGTCTTGCTGCCCAAGCCAAGATTTAAGATTGAATCCCGATTAATTTATATTCTTGGTATGTTCCAAAACGTTTTTGAGGCTCTGCAAAATAATCAATTTCTTGAGGCTGAATCTTTGCTTGAGAAAATGGTTATTGCCAATCCAGGAAACCCAGATGTCTTGCATTTGATGGGCGTTGTTTGTGGAATGCAACATCGTCCAATTGATGCTTTGGTATTTTTTGAGCAAACGTTACAGGTCACCCCTGATAATCCAGCACTCCTTTTTAACGCCGCAAAAGCTTTGTCCACTCTACAAAGAGATGCTGAAGCACTTGAGTACCACCGGAGAGCAATCAGTTTAGATCCCGAAAATCCTGATATCTGGCTGAATTACGGTAGAAGTTTAGATAATCTTCGGCAGCGAGAAGAGGCTTTGGTTTGTTACGAAAAAGCAGTTGCCTTACAGCCCAATATGACTGAGGGATGGTTCAACAAGGGAAAGATTTTTGGTGAACTCAAGCGCTATGAAGAGGCTTTGCATGCCTATATCGCTGCATATCACCTGCGACCTACCGAACCATTTTTACTCGGCATTATTTTGCATTACAAAATGCTCATTTGTGATTGGGCAGACCTGGAAGGCATGTATTTAAAGGTTCAGGAGGATTTACGTGCCCATCAGTTGGTAGCTGAGCCTTTTGGTTTTCAGGGAATTTCAGATTCTGAGAAGGATCTTTTGGAGACAGCAAAGATATTTGCTAAACAACGCTTTCCTGCAAAAGAAAATATCTCCGCAGAGTCTCCCGTTAAGAGAAAAAACGAAAAAATACGTATTGCCTATTTGTGTGGGGAGTTTAGGGATCAGGCAACATCCGTATTAATGACTGGTGTTTATGAATGCCATGACCAAAAATATTTTGAAATCTATGCTTTAGATAATGGCTGGGATGATGGCGGCGTTCTGAGGCCGCGCATGAAAAACGCATTTAAGGAAATCATCGACATCAGCCAGAAAACGGATCACCAAGTGATTCAATTAATTCAGGAATTGAATATCGATATTTTGGTAAACCTCAATGGTTATTTTGGGGAGGGGCGTCAAAATATCTTTGCATCTCATCCAGCACCTATTCAGGTTAATTATTTGGGTTTCCCAGGAACCTTGGGCGCTGACTATATGGATTATTTGATTGCAGATCCTATAGTGATTCCACCGGATAGCCGCCAGCATTATGTGGAGAAAATTGCGTATATGCCGCATAGTTATCAGGCCAATGATGCAAAGCGCATCATTTCTAAAAGACAATTTTCCAGAGCAGAGTTAGGTTTGCCAGAAAATGCTTTCGTCTACTGCTGCTTTAACAATAATTACAAGATTACCCCCGAAACTTTTGATCGTTGGATGCGTATTCTGAAGGCCGTCGATGGAAGTGTCCTGTGGTTGATTCAGGACAATGAGGCTGCTGAAAAAAACCTGCAGGCTGAAGCACTAAAAAGAGGTATTTCCTCCGACCGCATTATTTTTGCGAAAAGATTGCCCCTTCCAGAGCATTTGGCTCGCCACAAAATGGCAGATCTGTTTTTGGATACGCTTCCCTACAATGCCCACACAACTGCTAGTGATGCGTTATGGGCTGGAGTGCCGGTATTAACCCTCCCTGGCAAAACTTTTCCGGGTAGGGTCTCAGCAAGCCTTCTGGGTGCGTTGGGAATAGAGGGGTTAATTGCTAAAACACCTGAAGAGTATGAGCAACGTGCAATTGAATTGGCGCGCGACAAGTCGGCCTTACAGGCAATCAAGGAGCGTCTTGCTGAGAATCGCTTGGTGAAGCCTTTATTTGATACGCCACGGTTTACTCAGAATTTAGAAGCCCTCTATAAAAAAATGTACGAGCGTCATGAAGCTGGGTTGGCGCCCGATCATATTTCTGAGCTTTAAAAACAACAAAACCTTTCCTCAAAATGAAAGAAAGGTTTTGGTGCAGCCATTTAATGCTGGCTTTGATTGGTGGAGTCGGCGGGAATCGAACCCGCGTCCGCAAATCCTCCACAACAAGTTCTACATACTTAGTCATATCATTTGATTTAATCAGTTAAGCACGGACTGACACGTTCTTCGCTGACGATTCACTAGGTTTTCGAATCATTCCCCGTGACATGAAATGATCTTATCTCTTGTAAATGACCCTGATCTAGCTTGCGCTAGCTGACCCAAGAGAGAATCAGTTCAGGGGCAACCGCAATTAAGCGGCTAGTGCGAAACGTTCGTCGTTTGCAGTTAAAACATTCCCATTGATTTACGAGATAACGGGTCCTCGGTATGCCCTTGATGCTTTGTAATCCACGTCGAAACCATGTCGACCCCGGAGTTCATGCATAGGAAGCCCTATTTTAAGGCCGTCGACCCTAAATTGCCGAATATCTTTTGGCTTATTCCCTGTTGGGGAAGATGATTTGCAGTAAATCGAGCGGTGTATTGATGATGTAGTCTGCTCCCCAGGCTTCAGGAGGCTCTTTGCAGCCACAGTAACCATAGGCGGCGGCTACGGTCTTCATTCCCGCTGCTTTACCTGCCAGAACGTCTCTAATGTCATCTCCAACATAGATTGATTTGGTGGGGTTAATGTTGGTAGTTCTGGCTGCATGCAAGATGGGTTCTGGATGCGGCTTTGAATAAGGTGTGGTGTCACCAGAAACGGTGGAAACGGCTCGCTGGCGCAGACCCATGAGATCAGTTAAGGGATTGGTAAAGCGCTCACTTTTATTGGTAATGATTCCCCAAGGGAGTTTTGCAGCATCCATTTGATCAAGTAAATGATCAATTCCATCAAACAGCTTGCTCTCTACTAGCAAGGCTTTTTCGTAATTACTGAAAAATTCATCGCGCAATAGGTTGAAGTCTGCGTGGTCAGGACTGATTCCAAAGGCGCCCTCAAGCAAGCCACGAGCTCCTGCCGAGGCGTAAGGACGCAGAAATTCATAAGGCTTGGGTGCAAGATTGCGCGCCACGAGCAATTTATTGGTCGCTGCCACTAAATCTGGAGCGGTATCGGCTAGAGTGCCATCTAAATCAAAAAAGATGCCTGCATAGGGGCTGGAAAGATTACTCACGTTTCAGATCACTTTCTGACGGCAATCATGTAGTTCACATCCACATCATCGCCAAGGCTATACACCTGCGTAAATGGGTTGTAACTCAGGCCCTTGATTCCGATCATCTCTAGACCGGCTTGACGCGTAAACGCAACTAGCTCAGAGGGTTTGATGAATTTGGCGTATTCATGGGTACCCTTAGGGAGTAATTTGAGAATGTACTCAGCACCGATAATCGCAAATAAGTAGGACTTAGGACTGCGATTGAGGGTGCTAAAAAATAAAGTGCCACCTGGTTTGCAGAGTTTGGCGCAAGCGCGTACTACTGATGCGGGATCGGGTACGTGCTCCAACATTTCCATACAAGTCACTACGTCATATTGTTCTGGCTGTTCATCAGCAAGTGCTTCTGCTGAGATGGAGCGATAAGTCAGGTTGGCACCCACTTCAAGCGCGTGCAACTCAGCAACTTTGAGTGCTTTTTCAGATAAATCGATACCAGTAGTGTCTGCGCCTGATTGGCAAATCGATTCAGCCAATATGCCACCACCACAACCAATATCCACTACTTTTTTACCCTCTAAATTCACGAAGGATTTGATCCAATTTAGGCGTAGAGGATTGATGGCGTGCAGCGGCTTGAATTCGCTATTAGGATCCCACCAGCGATGGGCTAGGGCGCTAAATTTGGCGATTTCTGACTGGTCGACGTTCATGGTGATTGGCTGTTTGTAGGGCTATTGAAGAAGTTTATGAATATAGCGGAAATAAAAAAGCCCGCTAGAAGCGGGCTTTTTTACAAGTAAAGTGAATTACTTAGCTGCTGTACCAACAACTTCGATGTCAGTACGGCGGTTCTTAGCGCGGCCTTCAGCAGTTGCGTTTGATGCAACTGGATTGCTCTTGCCTTTAGATTCTGTGTAGATACGGCTACCGTCAACACCCTTGCTTACTAAGTATGTCTTAACAGATTGCGCACGACGCTGACCGAGGGCCATGTTGTATGCATCTGTACCAACGCTGTCAGTGTTACCAACAGCGATGATTACTTCTAACTTGATCTTGCTCAAATCTTTAGCGATCTTGTCCAAAGTAGCTTTACCTTCTGGTTTCAAGTCAGATTTGTTGAAGTCATAAAGTGTGTCAGCTTGCAAAGTGATCTTGCTTTGGCTTACACCAGAAGCTGCTGCTTTAGGAGCCAATGCACCGTCACAACCTTTAGCTGCAGTAGCAGGTGTCCAGTTGTTATCGCGCCAGCACAATGTGCCGTCGTTGTTTTTCCAATTCAAGCCAGAGCTGTTTTCCCAGTTATCAGATGCAATTGCTGCAGTAGCAGAAACAGTGATAACAGAAGCCAGCAACACTTTTAGGGTTTTGTTCATTTTTAGTCCTCAAAAATCTCTTTTTTAATTAAAGTCAAACTTAAATGTAATTCGCCCTACCTTGATGCAAAAACTGCAAAGCGACACATCTCAATTTCGTACAAACTGACAGAATCTTAGCATAGGGCCTACCTGTCATCAAAATGATATTATTTCCAGATGGAACAAGCCGCTAAAGAAACACTACCAATATCCCTCGAAGACGAAATGCGGCGGTCCTATTTGGACTACGCAATGAGCGTCATCGTCGGCAGAGCCCTGCCAGACGTGCGTGATGGCCTCAAACCGGTTCACCGCCGGGTCTTATTCGCGATGTATGAATTAAACAACGATTGGAACCGAGCTTACAAAAAATCTGCCCGTATAGTTGGCGATGTAATCGGTAAATACCACCCGCACGGTGATTCTGCGGTGTATGACACGATCGTTCGGATGGCCCAGGACTTCTCTCTGCGCTATATGCTGGTTGACGGGCAGGGTAACTTTGGCTCCGTAGACGGCGATAACGCTGCTGCGATGCGATATACCGAAATCCGCCTCCGTAAGATCGCCCATGAGCTTTTGGCCGATTTGGACAAGGAAACGGTCGATTTTGGGCCAAATTACGACGGTAGCGAGAAAGAACCCCTGATTCTGCCTGCCAAAGTGCCTAATTTGCTGATAAACGGCAGTTCTGGCATTGCTGTGGGTATGGCGACCAATATCCCTCCCCACAACCTGGATGAGGTGGTTTCAGCCTGTTTGCACGTCTTACACAACCCAGAATGTACGATTGATGAGCTGATTGAGATCATTCCAGCTCCGGATTTCCCTACCGCCGGCATCATTTATGGCGTTCAAGGGGTTCGCGAGGGCTATCGCACGGGTCGTGGACGCGTGGTTATGCGAGCAAAGACTCACTTCGAAGATTTGGATAAGGGCACGCGTCAAGCCATCATCGTTGATGAGTTGCCGTACCAAGTTAACAAAAAGAATTTGCTTGAGCGCATCGCTGAGTTAGTCAACGAGAAAAAAGTAGAAGGCATTTCTGATTTGCGTGATGAATCAGATAAATCCGGTATGCGCGTTGTGATTGAACTCAAACGTGGTGAAGTACCTGAAGTAGTGCTCAATAATTTGTATAAGAGCACTCAACTGCAAGATAACTTCGGTATGAACATGGTGGCACTGGTAGATAACCAACCACGCTTGTTGAACCTTAAGCAAATGCTGGAGTACTTCTTACAACATCGTCGTGAAGTAGTGACACGTCGTACGATTTTTGAATTACGTAAAGCACGCGATCGTGGTCATGTCTTAGAAGGTTTAGCAGTTGCGTTGGCAAACATCGATGAGTTCATTGCAATTATTAAAGCTGCTGCGAACCCTGTGATTGCTAAGCAAGAGCTGATGGGCAAAGCATGGGATTCATCAATGGTGCGTGAGATGTTAGCGCGTGCTGAGACGGATACGCCAGGCGGCCGCAACGCTTATCGCCCAGAAGGTTTGTTGCCTGAGTACGGCATGCAAACGACAGGCTTATATCGTCTCTCTGATAGCCAAGCACAAGAAATTTTACAGATGCGTTTGCAACGCTTGACTGGCCTTGAGCAAGACAAAATTGTTAACGAATACAAAGAAGTTATGGCAGAGATTTCTGACTTACTTGATTTGTTAGCGAAGCCAGAGCGTGTTACTCAAGTGATTGAGTCTGAGTTGAAAGAAGTGCAATCTGAATTTGGTATTGCTGGTGGTGACACAGGTCGTCGTTCATTTATCGAAATGAATGCAACCGAACTCTTCACGGAAGATTTGATTACGCCACAAGATTTAGTGGTGACACTCTCAAATACTGGTTATATGAAGAGTCAGCCGCTGAGTGAATACCGTGCGCAAAAGCGTGGTGGACGCGGTAAGCAGGCAGCTGCTACTAAGAATGAAGATTGGATTGAAACACTCTTCGTAGCGAATACGCACGACACAATTCTTTGCTTCTCGGATCGTGGTCGCATGTACTGGCTCAAAGTTTGGGAAGTGCCGCAAGGAAGTCGCACTTCGCGCGGCAAGCCAATCGTCAATATGTTCCCGCTAATTGAAGGCGAGAAGATTACGGTGATTCTGCCGATTAAAGGCTACCAAGACGATCAGTATGTATTTATGGCTACTAGCTTGGGCACTGTGAAGAAGACACGTTTGTCTGACTTCTCTAACCCACGTAAGGCTGGCATTATTGCTGTTGATTTGAACGAAAACGACTTCTTAGTTGGCGCTGCGATTACTGATGGTCAGCACGATGTCATGTTGTTCTCTGATGCCGGTAAGGCAGTGCGCTTTGATGAGAATGACGTTCGTCCAATGGGCCGTACTGCACGCGGTGTGCGCGGTATGAATTTGGGTGAAGGTCATCAAGTGATTGCCATGTTGGTTGCTCCAGCAGAAGCTGCAGAAGGTGTTGAGGCAGCAGTGGTGGATGCGAACGGCGTATCAATTCCAAGTAGCGTATTAACTGCTACCGAGAATGGCTATGGCAAGCGTACGCCAATCGCTGAATACACTCGTCATGGTCGTGGTACTAAGGGCATGATCGCCATTCAGACTTCAGAACGAAACGGTAAAGTAGTTGCAGCCGCATTGGTGTCCCCAGAAGATCAGATTATGTTGATTACTACTGGTGGCGTTCTAGTGCGCACACGTGTTTCTGAAATTCGTGAGATGGGTCGCGCCACTCAAGGCGTTACTTTGATCAATGTGGATGAAGGTACTCGTTTGTCTGGCTTGCAACGTATTGCTGAAAGCGACTCTGATGATGACGCTGATGATGCAGAAGAAAGTGATGTATCTGCTGATCCAGCAACCGACTCTAATGACGATACGGCAGGTGATGCTTAAGCGTCACCACTAGACTAGAGTAGATCATGACTTTTGACCGCCGCATTTTTAATTTCGCTGCGGGGCCTGCTACCTTGCCTGAAGAGGTGCTAAAGCAGGCTGCCGCTGAAATGCTCAACTGGCGTGGGCTCGGCACGAGCGTGATGGAAATCAGTCATCGCAGTAAAGAGTTCATGGAAGTGTATGAAGAGGTCATTCAGGACCTTCGTACGCTCATGAATATTCCGGATTCTTATGAGGTCTTGCTTTTGCAGGGCGGTGGTCTAGGTCAGAATGCTGCGATTCCCATGAACCTCATGCCTTTGGCTAAGAATGGCCCTAAGGCGGATTTCTTGGTAACCGGCGTTTGGTCAGAAAAATCATTTAAAGAAGCGCAAAAATACGGCACAGCAAATTTGGCCGCATCTTCTGCTGCTGAAAAATTTAATACGATTCCTGCTAGATCCACTTGGCAGCTATCAAGTGATGCGGCTTACGTGCATTACTGCGCGAATGAAACCATAGGCGGCGTTGAGTTTCCGGATGCGCCTGATGTTGGCGATATTCCACTGGTTGCTGACATCTCTAGCAACATTCTCTCTAAAGAGATGGATGTGAATAAGTGCGCTGTTTGGTTTGGTGGAGCGCAAAAAAATATTGGCCCATCTGGCGTAACGATTGTGATTGTGCGCAAAGATTTAATTGGTCACAGTATGGGTATTACCCCAACGATTTGGGATTGGGCGGTGCAAGCCAATACTCAGTCCATGATTAATACGCCACCTACATTTTCGATTTATATGGCTGGCTTAGGTTTTAAATGGTTGCTCAAGCAGGGCGGTGTTAAAGCGATTGAGAAGCGGAATCAAGAAAAAGCTGATTTGCTCTATAACTTCTTGGATCAAAGCAGTTTGTATGAAAATCGCGTCACAAAAGAATATCGCTCACGCATGAACGTGACTTTCTTCTTAAAAGATGAGAACCTAAACGCAGAGTTTTTAGCCCAATCAAATGCAGCTGGTTTAGTTGCCTTGCGGGGTCATAAAGCTGCAGGTGGCATGCGTGCAAGTATCTATAACGCTATGCCAATAGAAGGCGTAAAAGCCTTGGTTGAATTCATGCGTGATTTTGAAAGGCGGGCTTAATGAGTACTGAAGAACAGCGCTTAGCTCCCCTGCGTGAAAAAATTGACGCATTGGATGCACAAATTTTAGATTTACTGACTCAGCGTGCAAAAGCTGCGCAAGAAGTTGGTCATGTCAAAGGTGGATTCGCTTCACCAGTCTTCCGTCCTGAGCGTGAGCGTCAAGTGGTTGCTCGTTTACAAGAGATTAATAAGGGCCCTTTACTTCCAGATGGCATTGCCGCAATTTGGCGTGAAGTGATGTCGGCTTGCAGAGCCTTAGAGGCTCGCCAAACAATTGCTTACCTTGGTCCAGTTGGAACGTTTTCGGAGCAAGCAGCGCAAACCTATTTTGGTCACTCTATTGCAGGTTTGCCTTGCGCAAGTTTGGATGAAGTATTTAAAGCGGTAGAGAAGGGCGCGGCGCAATTTGGCGTGGTGCCGGTGGAAAACTCTAGCGAGGGCGCTATCTCACGTACCTTGGATTTGCTGCTTGATTCCTCAATGCGCATCAGCGGTGAAGTGGTGTTGCCTATTCGTCATCATCTTTTGACCAAGAGCGGCAATTTGGATGGTGTAACAACCGTGTGCGCACATGCTCAGGCATTAGCGCAGTGCCAGCAATGGCTGAGCGTCCATGCTCCGCAGCTCAAGCGTCAAGCGGTGAGTAGTAATGCCGAGGCTGCTCGTATGGCGGCTGCGGATCCAACGTTAGCTGCTATTGCAGGTGATCCTGCGCAAGAAGCTTATGGCCTTCAGGCCGTGGCTGCGCAAATTCAGGATGACCCACATAATCGCACTCGTTTTGTGGTGGTGGGTAACTATGCCTGTCAATCAACTGGCAAAGATCAAACTTCTTTAGTTCTTTCTGTAGATAACCAGCCTGGTGCTGTACATCGCTTGTTAGCGCCTTTGGCCAAGCATGGCGTCTCTATGAATCGCTTTGAATCACGTCCTGCGCGCAAGGGTACTTGGGAGTATCACTTCTACATTGATATTGCTGGTCATGCCGATGACGATAAGGTAGTGAAGGCGCTTGAAGAGCTGAAAGGTGTTGCCGCTTTCTATAAGAATCTCGGTTCTTATCCGCACTCTGCATGATTGAGATTAAAAAAAATTAACTTCACTAGCAAATAAAAACTACCAAATCACTTTAGTAAAAATCGAATGACATCCAAGATTGGCTTAAAACATATTCATGCGATTGCCCCTTATGTAGGTGGGCGACCAATCAGTGAAGTTGCGCGTGAATACGGCTTGGATGAAAACAAGATTGTGAAATTGGCTTCCAATGAGAATCCATTGGGTATGCCAAAGTCTGCTCAGGATGCCATGCTTAAGGCGGCGAGTGATTTGGGTCGTTATCCGGATTCCAATGGGTTTGAGCTCAAGAATGTACTTGCTGCACGTTTGGGCGTGCCAGCTGACTGGATTACTTTGGGTAATGGCAGTAACGACATCTTAGAGTTAGCAGCACGCGCTGTTGCACAAGCTGGTGACGAGGTAATTTTTTCTAAACATGCTTTTGCAGTCTATCCACTGGCTACTCAGGCTGTGGGTGCAAAGGCGGTAGAGGTCGCAGCCACTGCTATTTATGGTCATGACTTGCCGGCGATGTTGGCGGCTATTAAGTTTTCTGGTGAAAAAGCGAAACTTGTTTTTGTTGCTAATCCAAATAATCCCACAGGCAGTTATTTGCCAGCTAAAGAAATTGAAGAATTTTTAGCAGCCGTACCATCTCATGTTGTGGTCGTGCTTGATGAAGCTTATAACGAGTACCTCAGTCCAGAGCAGCGCTACGATGCGATTGCTTGGGTAAAGCGTTTCCCCAATATGATTTTGTCGCGGAGCTTCTCTAAGGCCTACGGCTTGGCTGGCTTGCGAATTGGTTATGGTGTTTCGCAACCTCATCTGACTGATTTGCTCAATCGTATTCGTCAACCATTTAATGTGAATAGCCTTGCCCAAGCAGCAGCAATTGCCGCATTTCAGGATCAAGAATTTTTGCAACAAGGATTTGACCTCAATCGTGCCGGCTATGCTCAATTAACTAAAGCCTTTGATGAGTTGGGTCTGAAGTATTTACCATCCGCTGGAAATTTTGTTTTGGTGAAGGTGGGTGATGATGATCAGGCAGGCGCCCGTATTAACTTGGCATTACTCAAACGCGGCATCATTGTTCGTCCTGTAGGTAACTACGGATTACCGCAATGGTTGCGCATTTCCATTGGCTTGCCAGAAGAGAATGCTGCTTTTATTGTCGCTTTGAAAGAAATACTGTCCTAATGACCATCATTAATCCTGCGAGCAACTACGGTACCGTCACCATCGTTGGTGTTGGTTTGATTGGCGCCTCTTTGGGTTTAGCTCTTAAGCAAGCTGGCGTTGCTGCCAAGGTATTGGGCGTAGGTCGCAGCAAAGAAAATTTAGATCAAGCGCAAAAGATGGGTGCGATTGATGGTGTAGTGGATTTGGTTGAAGCAGCGAAGCAATCCGATGTGATTGTGCTTTGCGTGCCAGTGGCTCAAATGCGAGCAGCCTTTGAAGTGATTGAGCCACATCTTGAGTCTCGCACCATGATTACCGATGCGGGTAGCACCAAAGGTGATGTGATCGTGGCTGCCAAAGAAGTATTAGGCAAGAAGGCCTGTCAATTTGTACCGGCGCATCCCATTGCTGGGGGCGCTCAGCATGGAGCTGCTGCAGCTAAGGCTGATTTATTTCAGGGGAAGCAAACTATTATTTGCCCGCTTCAAGAAAACTCTCCAGAGGATATAGCTTTAATTACAGGCTTTTGGGAGTCAGTTGGTTCCGAGGTGAAAAAGATTGGTGTCGTGCAGCATGATGCGATCTATGCTGCTGTTTCTCATCTCCCACATCTTCTATCTTATGCATTAATGGCAAGCGTTGTGAACTCTGAGGATGCCGATCAGAAGTTAAGCCATGTTGGCGCAGGGTTTAAGGATTTCACGCGCATCGCCGCTTCCAGTCCAGAGATGTGGCGCGATATCTGCCTTGGCAATCGCACTGCAATCCTGAAAGAGCTAGATCAGTATTTGCTCATCGTGAATCACATGCGCAAACTCGTTGCCGAAAACGATGGCGCTGGTTTAGAAAAATTATTCAACAAGGCGAGCAAAGCACGTCAAAATTTGGACGCACTTTAATGAGTGGTTTGCCAGATATCAATATTGGGCCATTTAAACGAGCGCAAGGCTCGATTGTGTTGCCAGGATCCAAGAGTATTTCGAATCGCGCATTGTTACTAGCGGCTTTATCCACTGGTACAACCACCCTCAAGAACTTGTTGGATGCTGACGATACTCAGGTGATGCGTAATGCTTTACGTCAATTAGGCTTATCTGTTATCGATAAAGCTGACAAAGTGTGTGTCGTTGAGGGTTGTGGCGGTAAATTCCCCGTGCAGGAGGCAGACCTCTTTATGGGTAATGCAGGCACCGCAATTCGTCCGCTAACTGCCGCACTGGCCATGCAAGGTGGTAACTATCGCTTATCTGGCGTGGCACGCATGCATGAAAGACCCATTCGTGATTTGGTTGATGGCTTACGTCAGGTGGGCGCGAAGATTGAGTATGAATTACAAGAAGGCTATCCACCAATTAAGATATTGGCAGCGGATATTCAGATTAAAGATGTCGTCAAGGTACGTGGTGATGTCTCTAGTCAATTTTTAACCGCATTGTTAATGGCTTTACCATTGGTTGCAAATGAGTCAGTACGTATTGAAGTGATGGGTGAATTGATTTCTCGCCCCTACATTGATATCACTTTGAAGCTCATGGCTCGCTTTGGTGTGAACGTCGCCTGTCCTGACAAACAATCTTTTGTTATTCCGGCAAAAACATCAAACACTGTATACAAAAGCCCAGGCCAGCTATCCGTAGAGGGTGATGCTTCTTCAGCTTCATATTTCTTAGCTCTCGGGGCTATCGGTGGCGGCCCTGTGAAGGTATTGGGTGTTGGCAAGGACAGCATTCAGGGTGATGTGGCTTTTGCAGATGCGCTCGCTTTAATGGGTGCGAACATTAATGCTGGTGAAGATTGGATTGAAGTATCTGGCGTGAAAAATACCAGTGGCAAACTCAATGGCATCACCATTGATTGCACAGAAATTCCAGATGCAGCTATGACGCTTGCGGTCGCTGCATTATTTGCTGAGGGTCCAACTCGATTAAACAGCATTGCTAGTTGGCGCGTTAAAGAGACGGATCGTATTGCGGCAATGGCAAAAGAATTGAAAAAAGTTGGCGCCATTGTTGAAGAAGGGGCTGACTACATTGTTGTGCAGGCTCCAGCATCACAAGCTGATTGGAAATCGCCGGCTGAAGGTATCGATACTTATGATGACCATCGCATGGCGATGTGTTTCTCGCTTGCCGCCTTTGGTCCGAATGCACTCAAGATCAACGATCCGAATTGTGTAGCGAAAACATTCCCAGCTT
Organism: Polynucleobacter sp. KF022; assembly: GCF_027924105.1. Lineage (NCBI taxonomy): Bacteria > Pseudomonadati > Pseudomonadota > Betaproteobacteria > Burkholderiales > Burkholderiaceae > Polynucleobacter > Polynucleobacter sp. KF022. The sequence goes on along the minus strand of NZ_AP026972.1, from coordinate 1,366,006 downwards.
ATTTCGCTGAATTTGCGAAGGTAGTTGATTAATTCCATGAGCGCATTTCCGGTCATCGCGATTGATGGTCCTACTGCCTCAGGCAAGGGAACAGTTGCTTCACTGGTTGCTGAAAAGCTAGGATTTCATTATTTGGATAGCGGGGCCCTCTATCGCTTAGTGGCCTTAGCCAGTGAAAAACAGGGAATTGACGTTAAAAATGGCCCAGAACTAGGCCTTTTAGTTCCTAAGTTATTGATTTCATTCAAAAATAGTCAAATATTTCTCAATGGCGACGATGTCACTGACGCTATTCGGACTGAAAACATTGGTTTAAGGGCCTCAGCTTTAGCGGTCCATCCAGAGGTAAGGTCTGCTTTAGTTGGTCTGCAGCGCAGTTTTCGCCAATCCCCTGGCCTGGTGGCTGATGGCCGGGATATGGCCAGCGTCATATTCCCAGATGCAGTTTTGAAGGTTTTCTTGACTGCAACGGCCGCCGCCAGAGCCGAGCGTCGCTATAAGCAATTGATAGCTAAGGGAATTTCTGCTAAACTTCCGGACTTACTGCAAGATTTGCAGGAGCGCGATGCCAGAGACAGTAATCGAGGTACCGCACCCTTGTTAGTTGCAGATGGTGCAAAAGTGCTTGAAACATCAGATTTATCTATAGATCAAGCAGTTAAGACGGTTTTAGATTGGTATCAATCTGCAGTCGCCTAGTTTTGTATGTAGTTGCATTGAGTTGTAAGCAGTTGTTTTGGCGTCTTAAGAAACCCCACAACGCGACTTTTTCATTAGCGTGTTTCTTTAAGACTTTTTTAACCTAACCCGTCAGGCCTTCTGGCGGCAAAAAGTGAATACACATGTCTGAATCATTTGCAGAATTATTTGAAGAATCATTAACCCGATCGAATATGAAGACCGGCCAAGTTATTTCGGCTGAAGTTCTTCGCATCGACCATAACTTCGTCGTTGTTAACGCTGGCTTAAAGTCTGAAGCGTTTATTCCTGTTGAAGAATTCCATAACGACGCTGGCGAGATTGAAGTAGCTCCTGGCGATTTCGTTTCTGTTGCTATTGACGCTCTTGAGAACGGCTATGGCGACACCATCCTTTCCCGTGACAAAGCTAAGCGCTTGGCTTCATGGATGAACTTAGAGAAGGCTCTCGAGCAAGCTGAGATCGTTACCGGCACTGTTACTGGTAAGGTAAAAGGCGGCTTGACTGTGATGGTTAACGGTATCCGCGCATTCTTGCCTGGATCACTCGTTGATACACGCCCAATCAAAGACACCAGCCCTTACGAAGGTAAGACGATGGAGTTCAAGGTTATCAAGCTCGACCGTAAGCGTAACAACGTAGTGTTGTCACGTCGTGCAGTTGTTGAGGCTAGCCAAGGTGAAGAGCGTGCTAAGTTGATGTCTAACCTTAAAGAAGGCGCAGTGGTTACTGGCCTCGTTAAGAACATTACTGATTACGGCGCGTTCGTTGACCTCGGCGGTATCGATGGCCTCTTGCATATCACTGACTTGGCATGGCGTCGTGTGCGTCACCCAAGCGAGATGTTGACTGTCGGTCAAGAAGTTACCGCTAAGATTTTGAAGTTTGATCAAGAGAAGAACCGTGTTTCACTCGGTGTGAAGCAATTAGGTGATGATCCATGGGTTGGTATCGCTCGTCGTTACCCACCAAATACCCGTTTATTCGGTAAGGTAACTAACCTAACTGACTACGGTGCATTCGTTGAAATCGAATCTGGTATCGAAGGTTTGGTACACGTTTCTGAAATGGACTGGACTAACAAGAACGTTGCTCCAAGCAAAGCTACTGCATTAGGAACCGAAGTTGAAGTCATGGTTCTGGATATTGATGAAGACAAGCGTCGTATTAGCTTGGGCATCAAGCAGTGCAAAGCTAATCCATGGGAAGAGTTCTCACGTGCCCAACAAAAAGGCGATAAGCTCACTGGCGCAATCAAGTCAATCACTGACTTTGGTGTGTTCATTGGCTTGCCTGGTGGTATCGACGGTTTAGTTCACCTCTCAGACCTCTCATGGAATGAGCCAGGCGAAGAAGCTGTTAAGAAATACAAAAAAGGTGATGAAGTTGAAGCCACTGTATTGGCAATTGATGTTGAGAAAGAGCGCATCTCTCTCGGTATCAAGCAATTGTCTGGCGACCCATTCAACAACTACACATCTGTCAGTGACAAGGGTAGCCTCGTTACTGGTACTGTGAAAGCGGTTGATGCTAAGGGTGCAACAATTCACTTGGCTGATGAAGTTGAAGCTTACTTGCGTGCTTCTGAGATCTCAACAGATCGCGTTGAAGATGCACGTAATGTATTGAAAGAAGGTGATAGCGTAACCGCAATGATCATCAACATTGATCGCAAGTCACGTGTTATCAATCTTTCAATCAAAGCAAAAGACAGCTCTGATCAACAAGATGCAATGAGCAAGCTCCAAGGTGATGCGCAGTCTGGCACTACCAATTTGGGCGCTTTGTTAAAAGCAAAATTGGACAATCAAGGCTAAATCAATATCGCCGCTTTCCATTGGGGGAGCGGCGATTTTTTATTGATAGATCATGACAGATCAAGAGCAACAAGCAATTACCCGCTCCGAACTAGTGGAGAGTCTTGCGGAACAGTTTCCGCAGCTTCTGCCTAGGGATGTGGAGTTGGCGGTAAAAACTTTGCTGGACACAATGACTCATGCTTTGGCTGAGGGTAAGCGTATCGAGTTGCGTGGCGTGGGAAGTTTTGTGCTTCATCATCGTCCTGCACGCACTGGTCGCAATCCGAAGTCTGGTGAGAAAGTATTGATTCCAGAAAAACGCGTTCCGCACTTTAAGCCTGGCAAAGAGTTGCGTGAGCGAGTAGATTACAAGCCCTTGAAACAGGCGGGCCCCAAAGAGGGTTCTGGTGCCTAAGATTCAGGCTAAACCTCAGTGGTCCATTCGGGCCATTTTTTTATTTAAATTCTGCACGCCATGATTCAGATAGCGACATCTTGGCTATTGTTGCTGCCAGTCATGTTTGGTATTGGTTGGTTGGCTTCGCGTTGGGATCTACGACTTGAGAATCGTATGGATGAGCGCGAACGTATGCGTCAGCAGCGTTCAACATTCAAAGGTTTAAGTCTTTTGCTAAATGAGCAGCCCGATCAAGCGATTGAAACGCTGGTCAAAATTGCACAACTAGACCCTGAAACTATTGAACTGCATTTTTCATTAGGCAATTTATTTCGTCGCCGTGGTGAGACTGAGCGCGCTATCAAAGTGCATCAGCATTTAGCTAATCGTGATGACCTAAAGCCTCGTGATCGTGATCATGCTGCCTATGAGTTAGGCCGTGACTTTTTGCGCGCTGGTTTATTAGATCGGGCCGAGGCATCACTCAATCGTGTAGGTGCTGGAAAGTATGCCGAACCAGCAAAAGAAAGTTTGTTGGAGATGTATCAAATTGAGCATGATTGGAAAAAAGCCATCATTGCTGCAACTGAACTTGAGACTCTGCAAGGTAAGTCGCACCATACTGAAATTGCTCAGTTTCACTGTGAATTAGGTCAAGAGGCATTGCGTCGTAAAGACTTAGTAGAAGCTGAGCAATCAATACAACGGGCTTTACAAGCCGTTCCCAATCATGCGAGAGCGCTAATATTGCAGGGCGACTATTTAATGGCAATCGATCGTCCTACTCAAGCAATTGAAGCTTGGAGTCTAGTAGCTAGCTCTCATCCAGCATATATGCATTTATTGGCAGACCGCTGGATGTTGGCGCATGCAGCTATCGATAAAGAGAGCGAAGGCTTAGATCGTCTTTGTGAATTACTTAAAACCCAAGCTACTGGCGAATTGCTAGATATCGTACATAAGCACCTCATGAAAATTCGAGGTCCTCAAGCTGCAAACATGATGTTATCTGAGGTGATGCAACATTCACCTACTTTGATTGCTTTATCGAAGTTAGCTGAAACTCGTCTTGCCCTGGAAGAGGGTAGTGCTAATCCTGAGAGATTATTGGAGCTGCAATCCATTCTGACTTTGTTGCGCCAGCGCACAACAAGCTTGGCTCGCTACACTTGTGGCAATTGCGGATTTAGAGCGAGAAGATTTTATTGGCAGTGTCCTGGTTGTAATCATTGGGAGGCATACTCCCCAAGACGTAGCGAGGGTGCCGCTCCAAGCGGTCCTTCAATGTAAAGAAATTTGGAGAGAAAGATTGAAAGTCACCATCATTGGTAGCGGTTACGTTGGTCTTGTTACGGGAGCCTGCCTTGCGGAACAAGGCAATAATATTTTTTGCGTAGACGTTGATCCCAAAAAGATTGAGATTCTCAATTCTGGTGGCGTTCCTATTTATGAGCCTGGTCTCAAAGAAATGATTGAGCGTAATAGAGCGGCAGGTCGTTTACAGTTCTCCACGGATATTGCAGCTTCGGTTGCTCATGGTGATATTCAGTTCATCGCAGTAGGTACACCCCCTGATGAAGATGGTTCAGCTGATTTGCAATACGTCGTAGCTGCTGCCCGCAATATTGGTCGTCACATGACTACGCCTAAGGTGATTGTCGATAAATCGACTGTTCCAGTGGGAACTGCTGACAAAGTTTCTGCAGCCATTACTGAAGAATTGGAAAAAAGAGGTTTATCTCCAGAGCTATGCTCGGTAGTTTCTAATCCAGAGTTTCTCAAAGAGGGCGCTGCCGTAGAAGACTTTATGCGCCCCGATCGTATTGTGATTGGCACTGAAAATACACCAGCAGGCCTTAGAGCAAAAGAGCAAATGCGTAAACTCTACGCGCCCTTTAATCGTCACCATGAGCGCACCTACTACATGGATGTGAGAAGTGCTGAGTTAACTAAATACGCAGCCAACGCTATGCTAGCTACCCGCATCTCCTTTATGAATGAATTGGCGAATTTAGCTGACTTGGTGGGCGCAGATATTGAAGCAGTTCGTCAGGGCATTGGATCAGATTCACGTATTGGCTTTGGCTTTTTATACCCAGGCACTGGTTATGGCGGCTCATGCTTTCCAAAGGACGTGTCTGCGTTATCGAAGACCGCCAAAGAGCATGGTAGAGATCTCAAGATCCTGGATGCTGTAGAAGCCGTGAACGAATTACAAAAGTACACCTTAGTTCAAAAGATCGAAAAGCGTTTTGGTAAAGATCTTAAGGGGATGAAGTTTGCACTGTGGGGTTTAGCTTTTAAACCCAATACTGACGATATGCGTGAAGCACCTAGCCGCGTGATCATTCAAGAATTGGTTAAGCGTGGTGCCCAGGTGGTGGCTCATGACCCTGTTGCTATGCCTGAAGCTAAACATGCTCTAGAGCTTGACTTTAAAGATAACCCAACCGGTCTTGCGCAAGTGTTGATGACCTCTGACCCTATGAGCGCCTTAGATGGGGCTGATGCCCTAGTCATCGTGACTGAGTGGAAAGCCTTTAGAAGCCCAGACTTTGATCAAGTGATGCAAAAGCTTAAGCGTCCAATCATTTTTGATGGTCGTAACCTATATGAGCCAGCTTCTATGCAAGAATTAGGTATTGAGTACCATGGCATCGGGCGACATAATTAAGTAGATTTGAAAATAAAGAAAAAATACATAAAGTATTCAAATGGAAAAAGCTAATCGAGAACAGTTTTCTAAAGCCCGCTTGCTAGTGGTGGGTGATGTCATGCTGGATCGTTATTGGTTCGGTGATACCAATCGCATTTCTCCAGAAGCACCTGTGCCTGTAGTTCAGGTTGGAAAGATCGATGAGCGTCTTGGCGGCGCCGCCAACGTAGCGCGCAACGTAGCTGCGCTCGATGCTAAGGCAACTATTCTTGGAATCGTAGGTAATGATGAGCCTGGTAAGCGTGTAGTGGAGTTGTTAAAAGCGGGCGGTGTCGATAGTCAATTAGAGGTTGATTCTGATGTCCCAACGATTGTGAAGTTGCGCGTGATTGCTCGCCAACAGCAATTGATCCGTTTGGATTTTGAAGAAACCCCTAGTGCAAAAGCGCTCGCTCATAAGCTAGAGCGTTTTGAAAATCTGGTTGGTGATGCAGATGTGGTTATTCTGTCTGATTACGGCAAAGGCGCTTTGGGTCAAGTGGCTCATATGATTGAGCAAGCGAGAGCCCAAAACAAAATGATCTTGGTTGACCCTAAGGGTGAAGACTATGAAAAATATCGAGGCGCCACTGTTTTGACGCCTAATCGCAGCGAGTTACGCCAAGTAGTTGGTAAGTGGACTAGCGAAGAAGATTTAACCAAGAAAGCGCAAGACTTGAGAAAGTCTCTCGACTTACAGGCGCTTCTCCTTACGCGCTCTGAAGAGGGTATGAGTCTATATACCGACGAAGGTGTAAGTCATGTAAAAGCTCAGGCACGCGAGGTATTCGATGTATCGGGTGCTGGCGATACCGTGATTGCTACGCTAGCAGTTGCTTTAGCTGCTAAGTGGCCTCTGGAAAAAGCAATGGCCCTTGCAAACCGTGCAGGTAGTATCGTAGTTGGCAAGTTAGGTACTGCAACCGTTACTTCAGAGGAATTACAGTGACTATTATCGTAACCGGCGCTGCTGGATTTATTGGCGCAAACATTGTTCAAGCACTCAATGCTCGTGGTGAGAAAAATATTATCGCCGTTGATGATCTTCGTCCTGCGGATAAATACCGTAACCTCGCTGATTTGGATATCGTTGACTATCTTGATAAAGATGAATTTCTGGAAGCCTTTAGGAGCGGTCGCTTTGGCAAGGTTAAAGCAGTTTTTCATGAGGGTGCTTGTTCAGACACTATGGAGACCGATGGTATTTTCATGATGGCGAATAACTATCGCTATACGATGGATTTATTGGATATCTGCACCGAGCAAAAAGTGCAGTTGCTCTACGCTTCTTCAGCTGCAACTTACGGTGGTTCTGATGTTTTTGTTGAAAGCCGTGAGCATGAGAAGCCTCTTAATATTTACGGCTACTCCAAGTTCTTATTTGATCAAGTGATGCGTAAGCGCTTTGCTGAAAAAGCGAATACAGCACAGGTCGTTGGCTTCCGTTATTTCAACGTATATGGTCCTCGCGAGTCACATAAAGGTCGCATGGCATCTGTTGCGTTCCATCAATATCATCAGTACAAAGCCAATGGGCATGTGAAACTTTTTGGTGAATATGGCGGTTACGGCCCTGGCGAGCAAAGTCGTGATTTTGTATCGGTTGAAGATGTGGTGAAGGTAAACCTATTTTTTCTGGATCATCCAGAAATTAGCGGCATCTTTAATTTAGGCAGTGGTCGTGCGCAGCCATTTAATGATGTTGCTCATGCAGTAGCAAACGCAATGCGTAAGCTTGATAAAGCAGCACCAGCATCCTTGCAAGAGCTTGTAAAAGAAAAGGCTATTGAGTACATTCCATTTCCGGAGGCACTCAAAGGAAAATATCAGTGCTTTACCCAAGCAGATCTCACTAAGCTCAGAGCTGCCGGCTACGCAGAGCCCTTCCTCACTGTTGAGCAGGGTGTAGGAAGATATATCGAGTGGTTGGAAGCCAATTCTGGATTTTTAGCTAATCCCCTATAGGCTAATCTTTAATCCATTTTGGATGTGATTTGCTAGGTAGCACTACTAGGTTGGGAGCTCCTAAAAGCCTTAGTTTTTGCTCTACTATATTCCTTATAAAAATTAGGAGTTTCTTATGCGTAAGCTTGTTTTTATTCCATCGTTATTAATAAGCTTCAGCATTCTGTTTTTTTCAAGTCATTCCTATGCAGTGTCCGCAAAAGATGAGGTGGATGTTGAAAATATTAAAGCACCCCCAAGGGATGTTAAAGATATCCTAAAGCTTGTAGAGCAAACCAAGCCAGACTTAGCGATTGTCGAGCGCGCACAAAAGATAGTAGCAACCCCACTGCCAACTTCTCAAGATAATGAGGTTTTAAATCATTTTTATACAAGACGTTCTGCGGCGTTTGAGGATTTAGGAAATAGTGGCGAGGCTTTAAAAAACCTCGAAATCGCAGTTAATAAATACCCCTCTACCAATCCTCGACTTCATCTAAATGATTTGATTAATTTAAGCGTCTTAGAAAATTCTGCCGGGAAACAGTCTGCAGCTATTGCGCTAATTCAAAAAGCTCAGGCATATCAACTATCTGCATTGCCAAACTTGAATGGCTACCAAATAACGATGGGTAGGCTGTTGACTACTTATTATGTTAATTCTGGAAATTTTGATGCTGCCAAAAAAGCACTCGATGCCATGGAGGGTACGTTAAGTGTTTTAAAAAGGTCTCGTGGTTATATGGAATATGGCCCTATTTGGGAAAGCGGGTACGAGAGTGCTCGCGGAATTTATTTTTCGGGGCAAGGCCAATGGCTTGAGAGTGAGCGTGCTCTTAGAAAAACCTTGCATATACTTGAGACTCAATATCAAATAGTTAAAAATAGTTCAAAAAAAATTGATGTTGTCGGAGATGATGTTAGAGCTCCTACAGATGCAACAAATAATCCACGTGTTTATGTCACGCAAATTTCGAATCGTGAGTTGAATTTAGCCAATGTCTTGCTGAGACAGAGAAAATTAATTGATGCGGAGTTCTACGCCAGAAAATCAATTACGCTTTCTTTATCCAGCTTTGGCTCAAACTCAATTGAAGTTGCCCGTGGTCTTAGAAGTCTTGCGACTATAGTCAATGAGCAGGGAAGGTATTCTGAGGCAGTTCTTTTATCTAGATTGGCCGTTAGTACCGTTAAAGCTGCTGGCGCAACAGGCGCCAATAGCACTCTCGCATCAGCGCAAAAGTCTCTTGGTTCAGCGCTTGTCGCGGATGGAAAATATGCAGAGGCCAATCAAGTCTTTGATGAGATGGCTGCCGCCATTAAAACAGACCCAGAAATGGCAAAAAGCTATCAATTTGGAGATCTTGATTGGGTTTTGGCGATGTTAAAAACCGGTAAGGCTAATCAAGCCAATGAGATGGTGGGTAACATGCTTCAGCGGCAGGAACTCACTGCTGATAAGAGTTCTCCACGATTGGCTATGATTCGGGCATTTGATGCTGCAAGTTTGCAGGCAGACAATAAATGGAGTGAAGCGGATGCTGCTTATAAGTTATCTATGCCCATTTTGATTGATCAAGCGCGAAATGATGCGGAGAATGACACAACCAGTATCAAACAGCAACAAAGAATGACTTTTTTATTAGAAAGTTATTTGGCTTTATTGGCTCACACAGCAAAAACCGATCCTAGTCAGGCACCATTAGCTGCAGCTCAAGCTTTTCAGGTCGCAGATATTGCTCGGGGTAGCGGTGTTCAAAGGGCGCTTACTGCTAGCGCTGCTCGAGCAAGTATTAAAGACCCTCAGTTGGCTAGCCTTGCAAGGCAGGAACAGGATCTACAAAGGCGCATTAATACTCTTTCTGAATTATTGACTGGCTTACGTTCGGCTTCACCCGATCAACAACTACCGGCTGTTCAAGCAAAAATTCGTTCAGATTTAGAAACATTTAAATCTCAACGTGAATCTCTTAAAAAAGAGATTGAGAAAAAATTCCCTGATTATGCAGAGCTTGTTGAGCCAAAGCCGGCATCTATTGAGCGAACTCAAAGACTTTTAAAGGCTGATGAAGTTTTGATATCTTGGTATTTCGCAGAAAATGTGGGATACGTATGGGCGATAAGCAAACAAGGCACACCTAAATTTTCTCAGTTAGCCATTGGCAGAAAGCAAATGGCAAAAGAAGTATCTCAATTACGCAAGGCACTTGATCCTGGTGTATCGACAATCGATGAGATTCCACCATTTGATGTTGCTTTGGCATACAAACTTTATCAGCAGATTTTGGCGCCCGTAGAGGATGGATTTAAAGGTAAAAAAGTGATGTTGGTAGTGCCGCATGCTGAGCTCGGTCAGCTGCCAATATCCCTGCTGGTTACACAGGCAACAGCTCAACCAAGCAAGGGCGGCCCAATTGCCTTTGTGGGATACAAGACTGTCCCATGGTTAACAAGGGATATTGCGGTGGCGCAGGTACCATCCGTTACTGCATTAACTGCCCTTCGTAGTCTTCCAGAGGGAAATCCTAACCGTAAAAATTTTATTGGCTTTGGAGACCCTTACTTTAGTGGCGCGCAAGAGAAAAGTGCGCAAAAAAATAACGCTACACAGTTGGCTACTCGTGGGATACCGTTGAAATTACGAAGTGCTCCAAAGACTGCTGGCGTTAGTTCAGCAGAGTTGGCTCTTCTCCCGCGCTTGCCAGACACTAGTTTGGAAATTCAAGAAATTGGTAGAGCGGTCGGCGCTCAACCTGAAGATATCTTTTTGCATAAGCAAGCTAGCGTCAAGCAAGTAACATCTATGGATTTATCGGATCGTAAAGTGATTATGTTTTCTACTCACGGTTTAGTCCCCGGTGAATTAAATGGTTTGACTCAGCCCGCATTGGCAATGTCTTCACCAGAGGTTACTGGCGACCAAGATGATGGTCTGTTAACAATGGATAAGGTCATTGCCTTGAAGTTGGATGCTGATTGGGTTGTACTATCTGCCTGCAACACCGCAGCTGGAGAGGGGTCAGGATCTGAGGCGGTATCTGGCCTAGGAAGGGCTTTCTTCTTTGCGGGTGCTAAAGCACTTTTAGTATCCAATTGGCCGGTTGATTCAGTTGCTTCCAGGACAATGATGACTGATTTATTTAAAAATCAGCAAAAGGCCCAGGGCACTAGCAAGGCTGAGCTGTTGAGACAAGCCATGCTCAATCAAATTGATCAAGGCGGCATGAAAGAGGGCGGTAATATGAAGTACGCCTATGCCCACCCTTTATTTTGGGCTCCGTTTGTAGTGGTTGGCGATTGATTTAAGATCTATCCATTGAGTAACTCTAATTATTTAAGGCACTTATGAAATTAACCCAGCTTCTTTTTGCGGTCCTCCTCTTAATCACTTCTCAGTTAGTGATCGCTGCGCCTTTGATTACTGCAAAAGAGGCAGCGCTACCACCAGCTGCAGGAACTTTGGCTACGCGCGGGATTTCTCGTGGACCTGCGATTAAATTGGCATCCCCTGAGGCGGATACTCCGGTAGTGGCGCCATTTGATTTCAAAGTGAACTTTGAGCCACGTGGTGATGCGAAGATTGATCCAGGCTCGGTAAAAGTCGTGTATATGAAGTCTCCATTTGTGGACCTCACTCCTCGTCTTAAAAGCGCGATTTCTGCTAATGGCATTGATTTCGCTAAAGCAGACGTTCCTCCTGGCACTCACACAATTCGAGTGACCGTTAAAGACTCCGAAGGTCGTGAGACTAATTCAGTCCTCAACCTGGTGGTTAATAAATAATGAACTGCCCATATTGCCTGTCGGAGGTTTCTGAAGAGGCTCACGTTTGCAAAACCTGCAGTCGTGATCTCTATTTATTTAAGCCGATGATGGCAAAGGTGGCTGATTTAGAGGGTAAGCTGGCTGCAGTGGTTAGCCCTGAGTTCTATGAGCTCAGGATAGCTGAATTGGAAGATCAACTGGAAGAGCAAAGCCAAAAGTTGGAGAGAAGATCTTCGCTGCAGTGGCTCACTGACATTTCTATATATCTCATCATTCCTCTCTTGTTGTTGCTCCTAGCGCATTGGTTAATTGCGGTGGTGTATGACACCAAAATGATTTATCTGCGCATTATTTCGATGGTGTTGCCACTACCATTTGCCTATGCATTATTTAAGAAGCACCCTCATAAAGTAATGCCCTGGTTTGCTGGAGTCATTTTTTTAGCGATTGCTTCTGTTATTGGTATGAGTTGGATTACGAGCTTGGTTGATCACTCCCCAATCTTTCCGCAAAACTTATTTGAATGGAAAGAGGTTTTAGAGTATTCAGCTAGTATTGCATTTAGCTTTTTAACAGGCATGTTGCTTGGCGGTGTGACTTACGCTGCAAAGCAAAGAGCTCGCAGGACCGGCTTAATGAGCTCAATGATGAAGGTGGCTGCATTGAACTTTAAAGACGGCGGTGCCTCGCTTAAAAATGTCCATGGCTTAATGAAGACATTACAGGAATACGGCGGCACCGTTGTGGCTCTGGGAACTACAGCCGTGTCTATTTACACCGGTCTTAAGGGAATCATTGGTAGCTAAGTCCTTATTGACTGTTTGCTTGTGCTTTGCGGCTGTGACTGCGCAGGCGCAAGTATTAGATATCCCACATCAGCAAGATCAGCCAACAAGAACTCTTTTGCTGCCGACACCAAATGCAAAGGCTATAGTGCTGTTATTCCCCGGGGGTGGAGGTATGCTACGCCTTAAAGATGATGGCTCCACTAAGAATCAACATACTTTTGTCCGCTCAGCAAGCCTTTGGTCTCAATATCAAATTGATGCGGTATTAGTCGATACTCCATATGACTTAGGGGACCTCAGAAGAGGTGATCGACGCGACCGCGCAGATCACCTTGCAAGAGTGGGCGAGGTTATTGAGTTCTACAAGAAAAAATTTAATCTCCCTGTTTGGATATTTGGACATAGCATGGGTACATCGACTGCTACCTATTTTTCAAATAAAGTAAAAACGAATTCACTTGCTGGGATCATCATTGCTGGAACTGTCAGGACTGCAAGCTTGGATGATGATGTGAAATTTCCAGTATTGGCAATTCATCACTTAAATGATCAGTGCTTAGGCACTCCACTATCTGCTTCTGAAAACATCATTTCCTCTAGACCAATAAATACTGTTTCGCGTCTAGAGATTATTGAGGGCGGTATAAGCGAGGGTAATGTGTGCGACTCCTTTGCTTATCATGGGTTTAACCAGACCGAGCCAGAACTTGTTAAACGTGCGGCCCAGTTTATCTTGAGCCATTAAATTTAATTATTGTCAGTATTTACTGATTAATTTGCTGTCCTATAAAACTAGTCAACCACCTCTATCCTGAATCGTTGTACATGATCCATGCGCACTTTGTGTCCGTGGATTTTTTATTTTCTAGAGGAGAAGAAATGACTCAATATTTGAACTTAGGTAGATTTAACAGATTATTCAAGGCGCTTGCTGTGTCCACAGTATTGGCTGCGAGTTCTCTATCAGCTTATGCCTCACCGATTAATGTCAACACCGCTACTCAATCAGAATTGGAGAGTATTAAGGGAATTGGCCCTTCTAAAGCCAAAACCATCATTGCTGAACGTTTAGATGGCGGACACTTTCAAGATGCTAATGATTTGCAAAAGCGTGTTCGTGGTATCGGCATGAAATCCGTGGAGAAAATGGTGGATAACGGTTTGACGATCGAAGCCCCAAGCTCTTTTCGGGAGCCGAATGGCCGAACCAAAAAGGAGGGTAGCACCTCTAGCAGACGTCATTCTCGTAATCAAGCTGGTCATCGCAATCAGCCGGAGCGTGCGGGAGCAGGTCGCAGAAATTAAGCCCTATCGCGTGTAAGGCGGCTTATGGCTAAAATGGCCTTATGAGCAAACCTTCCTACCTAACTATTTCACAGACAGTGGGCAATACGCCTTTGGTTCGTTTACAGCGTATTCCTGGTCTGGAAAACGAGAATCGCAACAATGTCATTCTGGGTAAGTTAGAGGGGAATAATCCAGCGGGGTCGGTTAAAGACCGACCTGCGCTGTCGATGATCTCTCGCGCACAAGAGCGTGGCGAAATTAAACCTGGCGATACATTAATCGAAGCCACTAGCGGCAACACCGGAATTGCATTGGCAATGACTGCAGCGATGCTGGGTTACAAAATGATTTTAGTGATGCCAGAAAACCAAAGCATTGAGCGCCGTCAAAGTATGGCGGCTTATGGCGCTGAACTCATTTTGACGGCAGCTTCTGGTGGTATGGAGTTTGCTAGAGATTACGCTCTGCAATTGCAACGAGAAGGTCGAGGCAGATTGCTTGATCAGTTTGCTAATCCAGATAATCCAAGAGCACATATTGAAACTACTGGCCCAGAAATTTGGCGCGATACCGATGGTCAGGTTACTCATTTTGTTTCAGCGATGGGGACTACCGGCACCATTACTGGAGTGTCAACGTATCTGAAGTCTATGAATCCTGCGATTCAGATCATCGGAGCACAGCCTGAGGATGGTTCACAAATTCCGGGAATTCGTAAATGGGCTCCTGAGTATTTACCCAAGATCTATCAAGGCGATAAGGTTGATCTTATTGAATATGTGTCTCAAGCAGATGCTGAAGAGATGGCGCGTCGTCTCGCTGTTGAGGAGGGAATCTTCTGTGGTATCTCTGCCGGCGGCGCCCTAGTAGTCGCCTTGCGCATTGCGCGTCAAGTTGAAAATGCCACGATCGTATTTATTGTTTGCGACCGCGGAGACCGCTACCTATCTACTGGGGTGTTTCCTGCTTAAGTAGATTTAGCTTTTTTCTTTTGGCTTGATTTCTTAGCCTTGGATTTTTCGGTAGCAGCTTTAGCCCCTACATTTTTGCTTAGGCTTTCTACTGGTACTGCACTCTGATTTTTGTATCCCAAGGCCTCTGCAAACTCAGCAACGCTTTGCGCATAAAAATAACTACGGTTGTATTGAACAATCGTCAGAAAATTATTTAAGCCAACAAAATATTGCACTTGGTCAGTGCCATCTTTATCAGGGTATGGCAAGTCAATAATGAAGGCTTTGCTTTGCGGTTCTACGCCACCACTTTGTAGGTCGCCTTGTTGTTTGGTTAGGATGCCCTTATCAATTAATTCCTGCACAGTGAATTTCAATTGGGGCTCGCCATCAGCCAACTGCTTGGCGGCTTCAATGCCATTGACTTGAACTGGAAATGAAATCGGCATACCTGCTTGCCAGCCATGTTTTTTCATGAAGCTGGCAACGCTAGCAATGGCATCTTTGGGACTATTTTTAAGATCAATCCGTCCATCACCATCGCCATCTATTGCAAAGTTGCGAATACTTCCGGGCATGAACTGCGGCAGACCAATTGCGCCAGCATAAGAACTATTTTGGTTTAAGCAGCTGCTAAAGCGCGCACTATTGACACCTTGACTGCTATTTTTAGAAGGTAGTTTGCCGCCTGCCTCGGTCCAGCAAAGCAAAATGAGTTCTTTGAGTTGGTCCTTAAAAAGCTGTTCACGTGCTGGTTTGTTAGGGGTCTCGGGGTAGCTAAAGGCGAGAGTGGAAAGTACGTCTTTCACCCTGAAGTTACCGGTTTGGCGCCCATAGATAGTTTCGATTCCAATAATGGCCACAATAATTTCTGCAGGCACCCCTGAGTCTTGCTCGACTTGACTCAAAAAGGCCTGATTTTGGTCCCAAAATGCCTTGCCAGCCTTGAGGCGGACTGGCTCAATAAAGCGCTTCCGGTAAGCCAGCCAATTTTTCTTGAAGGTTCCCGATGGGGGTAATACCAATTTGCGAATCGAGGGAATCGTTTTAGCATCAAGGAGGCCCATTTCTAGTGCTGAAAGCGGTATTTCTTGGTTTTGCGAGATCTGCCCCAGTAATTCGTTGAGGTTTTGACTAAAACGCGCTTCAGTGACTGCATCATCAGTCTGGTTTAGGATAGGCTGGTGTGGCTGTATAGGCTGTGTAGGCTGTGTGGGGGTGCTGGAACAGCCCGCCAGAGCAAGAATTAAGAGTAAGAGGGAGATGCGAAAGTTCATGCTAAAGGTATTGGATTTTCGAGTGTTGAGCACGTTTTATCAGATTATAAAAATTATAAATTTGTGATTAAGGATTTTGAGTAATGACAACAGGATACATAACTCATCCAGACTTTCTGAAACATGAGATGGGAAGCCATCATCCAGAGTGTCCAGAACGAATTCAAGCGATTAATGACCAGTTAATTCGTAGTGGTGTTGATCGCCTCCTGCATCACTTGGATGCACCATTAGCAACCGAAGAACAGCTTGAGTTAGTGCATAGCCCTGATCACGTTTCTTTTGTGAGAGATCGCGCTCCTGAGAGTGGGTATTTCATGCTCGATGGTGACACCATCATGAATCCCCATACTTATAGAGTGGCGCTCAGAGCTGCTGGTGCAGCGATTGCTGGTGTTGATGCTGTGATGAAGGGCGAAGTTGAGAATGTCTTTTGTGCGGTAAGGCCGCCAGGGCATCATGCCGAGCCAACCCGTTCAATGGGATTTTGTTTATTTGATAACGTGGCGATTGCCGCAAGATATGCCATGGAAACCTATGGCATTGAGCGCGTAGCGATTATTGATTTTGATGTGCATCACGGTAATGGTACTGAAGCTGCTTTTTTCAATGACCCTAATGTCTTGATGTGCAGCTTCTTCCAGCATCCTTTTTATCCCTACAGCGGCCTGGATCCTGCTGATAATATGGTCAATGTGCCTTTGCCTGCATCCACTCGTGGCGATGTGGTTCGCTCGATTGTGGAAGAGAGATGGTTGCCTGCTTTGCGTAACTTTGAGCCCGAGCTCGTGATTATTTCAGCAGGCTTCGATGCTCATCGTGAGGATGATCTTGGTCAGATGGGTTTAGTCGAAGATGACTATGCTTGGATCACGAAGCGCTTAAAAGAAATTGCGAATGATTATGCGCAGGGTCGCATCGTGAGCTGCCTAGAGGGAGGTTACAACCTCTCAGCATTAGGGCGAAGTGTTGTGGCTCACGTTAAGGCATTGGCAGACATTTAATTCAGTAACTGTAATTTAGTAAAACGAAATCGAAAGTTGAAGATGGTAAATATTTATGAACAAGGCTTGGATCGCAATCCTGCCAATTACACTCCAATTACTCCGCTCCTCTTTTTAGAGCGCTCAGCAGAGATTTACCCTAATAAAACCGCCATTATTCATGGCAAGTTGCGCCAGACTTGGCAGCAAACGTACGAGCGTTGCCGTCGCTTAGCAAGCGCTTTGCAAAAGCATGGCATTGGCTTGGGCGATACGGTAGCGGTAATGTTGCCTAATACTCCTCCAATGGTAGAGGCTCACTTTGGTATTCCGATGGCGGGCGCGGTATTAAATGCTCTCAACACCCGTTTAGATGCCGAATCAATTGCCTTTATGCTCAACCACGGCGAAGCAAAAGTAGTCATCGTTGACCCTGAGTTTTCAGCTGTAATGAAGAAGGCTTTGGAGATTGCAAAAAAAGAATCAGGGCGTGAATTATTGGTAATCGATGTAGAAGAAAAAGAGTTTGATGTTCCTGGTGAGAAGTTGGGCAGGTTGACTTACGAAAGCTTACTTTCTGAAGGTGATCCCAATTTTGCGTGGCAAGTCCCGGCAGATGAGTGGCAAGCTATTTGCTTGAACTACACCTCTGGCACTACTGGTAATCCAAAAGGAGTGGTTTATCACCATCGTGGTGCTGCCATTAATGCGGTATCAAATGTGTTGGATTGGGATATCAATAAGCACCCTGTGTACTTATGGACTCTCCCTATGTTCCACTGTAATGGCTGGTGTTTCCCGTGGACCATTGCTGCTCGCGCAGGTGTAAACGTATGCTTACGTCGTGTCGATGCACAGCATATTTTTGCTGCTATTAAAGAGCATGGTGTGACTCACTATTGCGCCGCCCCAATTGTTCATAACTTGCTGGTGAATGCCTCTGATGAATTGAAGGCCGGCGTGCCTGCGGGCGTCAAAGGCTTGATTGCAGGCGCTGCGCCACCTGCATCCATTATTGAGGGCATGGAAAAGTTAGGTTTTGACTTAACTCACGTATATGGCTTGACTGAGGTTTATGGTCCGGCCTCAGTATGCGTTAAGCAAGACGAGTGGAATGATTTGGATATCGGTGAGCGTGCTCGTTTGAATGCTCGTCAAGGTGTGCGCTATCACATGCAGCAAGCAATTGCAGTGCTGGATCCAGAAACGATGAAACCAGTTCCTGCTGATGGTGAAACCATGGGCGAAATTATGTTCAAAGGTAACATCGCCATGAAGGGTTACTTGAAGAATGAAAAAGCTACTCAAGAAGCGTTTGAGGGTGGCTGGTTCCATTCAGGTGACTTAGCTGTAATGAATCCTGATGGCTACGTCAAGATGAAAGACCGTAGCAAAGACATCATTATTTCTGGTGGGGAGAATATTTCCTCTGTTGAAGTGGAAGATGTTCTCTATCGCCATCCTGCAGTGAATGCAGCTGCCGTGGTTGCTAAACCAGATCCAAAGTGGGGCGAAACCCCTTGCGCCTTCCTGGAGATTAAGCCAGGGTCAGAGGTAACTCCAGAGGAGATCATTGCCCATTGCAAGCAGCATTTGGCAGGCTTCAAGGTTCCTAGGGCGATTGTGTTCTGCGAACTACCCAAGACCTCTACTGGCAAGATTCAGAAGTTTGAGTTACGCAAGCAGGCTGGATCTGCCACTGCTATTGATGTCTAGGGTAGGGTGCCCTAGGGCGGATAAAATAGATCATTAATCTTTATTGAGAATTCCAAATGAAAATCTTAGTAGCTGTAAAGCGCGTTGTTGATTACAACGTCAAAATTCGAGTGAAGTCAGATAACTCCGGCGTAGATTTGGCTAACGTCAAAATGAGCATGAACCCCTTTGATGAAATTGCTGTTGAAGAAGCGGTGCGCTTAAAGGAAGCAGGCGTAGCAACTGAAGTGGTGGTGGTGACTGCAGGTGCCACTCAATGCCAAGAAACATTGCGTACTGCTTTAGCTATTGGCGCTGATCGCGCTATCTTGGTTGAAACAGCTCCTGATGCCGACTTGCAGCCTTTGGCGGTTGCAAAGATTCTCAAGGCACTCTCAGATAAAGAGCAAGCGCAAATCATCATTCTTGGCAAGCAAGCGATTGATGACGATAGCAATCAAACTGGTCAGATGTTGGCAAGCCTGATGGATATTCCACAAGCAACATTCGCATCTAAGGTAGTTGTGGCTGACGGTAAAGCTACCGTGACACGCGAAGTGGATGGCGGTTTAGAGACGGTTGCTCTCACCTTGCCTGCAGTCATTACTACTGACTTACGTTTGAATGAACCACGTTATGTCACTTTGCCAAACATTATGAAGGCTAAGAAAAAGACAATCGATATTGTGAAGCCTGAAGAGTTGGGTGTTGATATTGCCCCACGTCTGAAAACAATCAAAGTTGAAGAGCCGCCTAAGCGTAGCGCAGGTGTGATGGTTGCCGATGTGGCAGCCTTGGTAGAAAAACTTAAAAATGAAGCGAAGGTGATCTAAATGGCTGCTCTTGTTATTGCTGAACACGACAATCAATCTTTAAAGGCTGCCACACTGAATACTGTAGCGGCTGCTTTGCAGTGCTCTCCAGAGGTAGATGTGCTCGTTGCTGGTAGTGGTGCTGATGCCGCAGTAGTTGCGGCATCACAAATTGCTGGTGTACGAAAGGTCATTCAAATTGATGCGGCAAATTTAGCTGATCAATTGGCTGAACCATTGGCGGCACAAATTCTCTCAATTGCAAATGGCTATAACCATATCCTTGCTCCTGCAACTGCAAATGGTAAGAACGTATTGCCTCGCGTTGCAGCCAAGCTCGATGTGGCTCAGTTATCCGACATCACTAAAGTGGTTTCAATAGATACTTTTGAGCGTCCAATTTATGCAGGTAATGCGATTGCCACTGTGCAATCTACCGATCCAGTTAAAGTGATTACTGTACGTACTACCGGTTTTGATCCAGTTGCTGCGACTGGTGGTTCAGCTGCCATTGAGAAAGCAGCGGCTGCTGATAGCAAAGCTCAATCTTCTTTTGTTGGTCGTGAGTTAACTAAATCTGATCGTCCAGAGTTAACTGCTGCCAAGATCATTGTGTCTGGTGGTCGTGGTTTAGGTTCTGGCGAGAAATATCAAGAGCTCATTACACCTTTGGCTGACAAGCTTGGTGCAGCCTTGGGCGCCTCTCGCGCAGCCGTTGATGCGGGTTATGTTCCAAATGACTACCAAGTGGGCCAAACCGGCAAGATAGTTGCACCACAGCTCTATATTGCTGTGGGTATCTCTGGTGCCATCCAGCATTTAGCTGGCATGAAAGATTCCAAAGTCATCGTCGCAATTAATAAAGATCCTGAAGCCCCAATCTTCAGTGTTGCAGATTATGGCTTGGTTGCCGATCTAAATACGGCAGTTCCAGAATTAACAAAAGCATTGGGATAAGTTGTGAATAGCAGTGCCCAGTAGGTATTTGAGTTATTCAATTTGAATTAAGAGGAGTTGTAATGCCATACGTAGCCCCAGTAAAAGACATGTTGTTTGTGATGAATGAACTTGCTGGATTATCGGAGGTTGTTGCCTATCCTTCTTATATGGAAGCTGGTGCGGACGTTGATTTAGCCCCTGCTATTTTGGAAGAGTCTGCAAAATTTAATCAAGATGTAGTCGCCCCCCTGAACTGGGTTGGCGATCAAAATCCAAGTTCTTTAAAAGATGGTGTGGTCACCACCACTAAAGGATTCAAAGAGGCCTTTGAACAGTTTGGCGCAGCTGGTTGGCAAGGCGTTGTACATCCTGCAGAATTTGGCGGTCAAGGCCTGCCTAAGCTAATTGCTACTGCGTGCTTTGAGATGGTTCACTCAGCTAGCTTGTCATTTGCATTGTGCCCAATGCTTACTGATGGGGCGATTGAAGCGCTTTTGACAGCCGCTGACCCAGAACTTCAAGAGCGTTTTGTGCCGAATATGATTTCTGGTGAGTGGACTGGCTCAATGTGTTTAACAGAGCCACAAGCGGGCTCTGATTTATCGATGGTGCGTGCTCGCGCCGTTCCTGAGGGTGATGGTACTTATAAGATTTTTGGGACCAAAATTTATATCACCTATGGTGAGCACGATATGGCCAAGAATATTGTTCATCTAGTGCTGGCAAGAACACCTGATGCCCCAGAGGGCGTCAAAGGAATTTCTTTATTTGTAGTGCCTAAATTTTTGGTGAAGCCTGATGGTTCATTGGGTGAGCGCAATGATGTGCATTGCGTTTCGATTGAACATAAGCTTGGCATTAAAGCTAGCCCAACAGCAGTTCTGCAGTTTGGCGATCATGGTGGTGCTATTGGCTACTTAGTCGGCGAAGAAAATCGTGGCCTGGAATACATGTTTGTCATGATGAATGCAGCTCGCTTTGCGGTAGGCATGCAAGGCATTGCTGTAGCAGAGCGCGCTTATCAAAAGGCAGTTCAATATGCGAAAGACCGAGTGCAAAGTCGTGATCTAACGGGCTCACCTGGTCCTGTTGCCATTATTCATCAGCCTGATGTAAAGCGCATGCTTATGACAATGCGTGCTTACACAGAGGCGTCACGCGCATTAGCTTACTATGCCGCCTCTGCATATGATGCACAACACGCAGCGCCTGATGAGGCTGATCGTAAATCTAATCAAGCTATTTATGAGTTCTTGGTGCCAATTGTTAAGGGCTTCTCTACAGAAATGTCGATTGAGGTTGCCAGTCTGGGTGTTCAAGTGCATGGTGGTATGGGCTTCATTGAAGAGACCGGGGCCGCCCAGCATTATCGTGATGCCCGTATCTTGACGATTTATGAAGGCACTACTGCAATACAGGCAAATGATTTGGTTGGCAGAAAAACAGTGCGTGATGGTGGAGCTGTTGCAAAAGAGCTTTCTCAGTGCATTGCTGCTACCGAAAAAGAATTAGCAGCAAGCGGGTCTGCTGATGCTAAAGCGGTGCTTAAACAATTGACTGCAGCCCGCGCAGCTTTTGAGCAGGCTGTTGCTTATATTGTTGCGAATGCAAAGACTGACATCAAGGCTGTTTATGCTGGCAGCTTTGCATATTTGCGTTTATCGGGCTTGGTATTGGGTGGTTGGCAAATGGCTAGAGCGCTTTTGGCGGCTGAGCGTTTGCGTGATGGCGATCCCAGCTTTTATGATGCCAAGATTGCAACTGCGCGCTTCTTTGCAGAAAATCTAATGCCCCAAGCCCAAGCACTCGCTACCTCGATTGTGGAAAGTGGCCACTCTACAAATGCATTAGAAGTAGAACAGTTCTAAAGAGAGTTAAAAGAGAATAAAAAAACCGCTCCTAAGAGCGGCTCTTGCAAAAGAAAAGCTATCTGCAATTATTGGGATAGCTTTTTTGCTTCATAGATCTGTGAGATGAAAAATTGCTCAAAAGCAACGGCAAAAAAAGTCATCATGACACCAGCCCCAAATACAAGGGAGAAGATGACCGTCAAGATTACCAACCAGCCAGAGCGACTGCGCCGATGCTCTTCAATACCGGGATTAAATTGTGCATCCCACTTTTCATCTAGGCGAAGACCGAAAGCAATCGTCGTTAACCAACTTGCTTCAATCGCGATAAATCCAAAAGTCACAAGAACCCATCCCGGAGCAGAATGAAAATGAGCATTTTTTAAAATCACCCAGCCAGCAGCGCCGCCAATGAATGCAAATAGCTGTACCCATGCCCAAAAGGATTTCAAGCCCTGAAGGTAAAAGCAGTTGAGTCCGCTTCCAGGTAGGATTAATCCGAGTGCACAAAATAAGAGTTTCGATTTTTTCATATGAATGTCTGTAGCGATGCTGAAAGTTATTTAATTGGTTTTTGAGTAAAGCTCAATACTTCGCGATCAGCGCCAATCATGAGTAGTTGGTCGCCATTGCGCACAATGCTGCGATAGTCGTTTAGCTGATAAAGAAAATCATTTTCTAATTCCATGCGCTGCGGACTGCAAGCCATTTTGGTGCTGGCGATTTGTTTGAGGGTGAAACCACGGGCATCTTCGTCGAGTGTTGCAGTGAAGCGATTGCAGCCCGTCGACCCACTGAGGCGCTGACCATTGGCATCGAAAATGATTTGAATGGGGTTGCTGGCATCGCCCTGAGGAATTTGGCGGGCACGTACCTCGCCGTTGTCTTTAGGAGGCAAGTTCCAGCGAGTAAGCTCCCATTTGGTATTTTTGAGCTCACTACTTGGTGGGCTGGTTTTAGCGCCACAAGGCGGGATGACATTGGCGCAGCCAGTTAAAAGACCTAAGCCCAAGCAAGAAAGCGCTAGAAACAGTCTATTTAGACGGCCTCTGAGAGGGGCTGAAACGCTATATTTAAAGGGCATATTTATCTAAGTTATTGTTTTTAATGTATTTTTTACATCTGGCTGCATTCTATTCTACTGGCTTGACTGCTTAAATAGGTGGAAGAAGTAGGGGTTTTCGTCTAGAATATGAGGTTTTCCGCTCTACCGTATCTGTATTTGGTGAGCTGGAGCCCAAGATTTTTTGTAGAAATTTCATTGGGTTGTAATCAACCTGTTTTCATTTTAGATTTTAAGGAATAAGTATGGTCGTCATTCGACTGGCACGCGGCGGTTCTAAGAAGCGCCCTTTTTACAGCATCGTTGCTACTGATAAGCGCAACCGTCGTGACTCGAACTTTATCGAGCGTATTGGTTACTTCAATCCACAAGCAGCGGCTACTGAGCAAGCAATGCGTATTGCTCAAGACCGTTTAACTTACTGGACTGGTGTTGGCGCGCAAATCTCTCCAACAGTAGTTCGTTTGATTAAAAACAATCCAGCTGTTTAATGTTCGATTGCTAAAAACTTCATCTAGTTGGTGGAGTTTTTAGTGGCAGGATTTCTAGTAGTTTTATTTTGGGAAAACAAGGTGTCTTACAAATGAGCGCACCTTCCCTGAATGATTTGATTGAACTTGGTGCCATATCTGAGGCACAAGGCTTACAGGGTCAAGTGAAGGTTAGGCCTCACTCTTCTGAGCCAGTAGCACTTCTCTCATCAAAATTGGTTTGGCTTTCTCTGATCCCGCGTAGGGATGCAGGTGTTTCTGCGTCGACTGAACAAGCCTCTTTGACTCAATACAAAGTGAAGAGCGCCAAGATGCACAGCGGTAATGTCGTGATGGCGCTTGAGGGTGTTAGTGATCGCGATCAAGCGCTTACATTAAAGGGCGCCCGAATATTAGTTGCACGTGATGCTTTTCCTAAAGTGGAAAGTGATTCGTATTACTGGGTGGATCTGATTGGGTGTAACGCCATCAATTTGCAAGATGAAATTCTTGGTGAAGTGATTGATGTTACTGAGAATGGTGCGCATGGTGTGATTGCAATTGGCGACGCACAAACAAAGACAATTAAATATTTAGTGCCTTTTGTAAAAGAGGTAGTGCAAAACGTCGACCTGCCAAATAAAACGATTACGCTTGACTGGCAATCTGACTGGCAATAAAGCTCAAAGATAATGCGAGATAGATATGCGCTTTGATGTTGTGACCTTATTTCCGGAAATGTTCTCTGCTTTAACGCAGTGGGGTATTACTGGGCGCGCATGTGAACAATCTTTGGCAAGCGTCCATTTATGGAATCCCAGAGATTTTTGTTCTGACCCTCGTAAAACAGTAGATGATCGCGCGTATGGCGGCGGCCCTGGAATGGTCATGATGGCCAAGCCGCTGGAAGATACTGTTGCTGGTATCAAGGCATCCCATGAGGCTGCTGGCATTAAAAGCGGCCCAATTTGCTTATTGGCACCCCAGGGCGAGCGTTTTTCTCAGAAAATAGCGACAGATATCCTCAATTACGGAAATTTAAGCTTCATTTGTGGTCGATATGAAGCTGTAGACCAGCGTTTTGTAGACCGAAATGTCGATTTACAGCTTTCTATTGGGGATTTTGTGGTTTCAGGGGGTGAAATACCCGCTATGGCCATGATGGATGCGGTGATTAGGCTTATTCCTGGGGCTCTTGGAGACGGCGAATCTGCTACCCAAGATAGCTTTATGAATGGTCTTTTAGACTACCCGCACTACACCCGGCCTGAAATATATGAAAATTTATCGGTTCCGGACGTGCTTTTAGGCGGACATCACGCTAAAATAGCAGATTGGCGTCGGCAGAAGTCTTTAGAGCTGACGTTCAGGTTAAGGCCGGACTTAATTGAATCGGCTAGAGCCAAAGGGTTACTAACCCGAGAAGATGAACAATTTCTTCGCTCTCTGTAAATACTTTTAGTGTGCAGTAGTGAATAGGTGGTTTGGTTTTTGGTTTAGTGAAATTGTTTTAACTGCATCCTCTATTAGGTCCGTTAACTTTGGTTTCGGGATTAAACGCTAATACGATGTTTAAGGATTAAAAATGAATTTAATTGAAAAAATTGAGCAAGAAGAAATTGCTCGCTTAAGTGCTAACAAAGTATTGCCAAGCTTTGCTCCTGGCGACACAGTAGTTGTTAGCGTAAACGTAGTTGAGGGTACACGTAAGCGTGCCCAGGCCTTTGAAGGCGTCGTGATTGCTAAGCGCAATCGCGGACTCAATTCCAGCTTTATCGTTCGCAAGATTTCATCTGGCGAAGGTGTAGAGCGTACATTCCAAACTTACTCACCATTGATCGCTGGTATTGAAGTGAAGCGACGCGGTGATGTACGTCGTGCGAAGTTGTACTACTTGCGCGATCGTTCAGGTAAGTCTGCACGTATTAAAGAGAAGTTGCCTGCACGTAAGACTGCAGCAGCAGCTCCGGCCGCAGAATAAATGTCGGCTTGAAGTAAAAAAGGCGGCCTCGGTCGCCTTTTTTGTTGCCTTAGAATATGAATATGCCCAAGACACCAAGCCCTGAAGACTACGCAATGAATGTTGCTGCGCCTCTAGGATTTGATGCGCAAGCGGTTCCGATTCATCAAGTGTGTGCTGATGAAAAGAGGGTGGCAAAAGAATTCCTTGAGCCAGCCGGTTTAAAGCTGCGTTTGCAATCTCCACCAGAGTGGCAGCCAGAGATTACCGATGAAAACCGTCATGTGATTGCGGCAGACATTATTACCAAGCGACAGGCCGCCGGAAAAGTGACTCAAGCAGCAGTACTAATCCCTCTCCTAGTAAAAGAAGAGGGATTGTCAGTGTTGCTTACTCAAAGAACCAATCATTTGCATGATCACGCGGGGCAGATTAGTTTTCCAGGGGGTCGGATGGATCCTGAAGATCGGAGTCCAAATGACACTGCCTTACGGGAGAGTCAGGAAGAAATTGGTTTGGACCCCAATCGAGTAGAGATTATTGGGCACTTGCCTCAGTATTTGACGGTATCTGGCTATAGCGTGACCCCAGTAGTAGGATTGGTCCAGGCTCAGGCAGAATATGTCTTGGATGAGTTTGAAGTAGCTGATGTCTTTGAAGTGCCCCTGAGTTTTTTGCTTGATCCTGCTAATCATCAGGTTAGACTGTGGCAAAGTGAGCAGGGTGGACGACGTTTTTATTCGATGCCTTATGAGAACCGCTTTATTTGGGGTGCTACTGCGGGAATGTTGCGTAACCTTTATCATTTATTAAAAGTATGACTTTCTTTTCTATTCTCTTTGCCCTTATTGCTGAGCAATATCGCCCAGTAACTTCAAGCCATTGGATTGCGCGTGTTTGTGCCCGCTGGTTAGATTGGGTTGCCGCTGAATTCGGTGGCAAGACTGAAGAAGGCGCAAGCCCTGTAGGTGCGCGCATGGCTTGTTTAGTTGCTTTCATCTTGCCAACCTTCTTAGTCTTCATG
This sequence comes from Polynucleobacter sp. KF022, assembly GCF_027924105.1. NCBI lineage: Bacteria > Pseudomonadati > Pseudomonadota > Betaproteobacteria > Burkholderiales > Burkholderiaceae > Polynucleobacter > Polynucleobacter sp. KF022. The sequence goes on along the minus strand of NZ_AP026972.1, from coordinate 1,339,606 downwards.
GTGTATGTCGTTTGCATGGTGACTTACCCCATTCTTGGATTTCTTTGGAACATCGTCATCGCGTATTTGTTTTTTGGCTTTCGTCAGTTCAGCCATTCCTTTACTGCTGTGCATGAAGCGATTGAAGCGCATGACTTGCCAGGAGCGCGTGCTGCCTTAGGTGAGTGGTATGGCCCCGAATTAGATACTTCTAACCTCACTGAGACTGAAGTGATTTCTTTGGCGCTTGAGCGTGCCATTATCGGCTCACATCATCACGTCTTTGGTGTGCTGTTCTGGTTCATGATGCCAATGGGTCCTGCAGGTGTTGTTCTCTATCGCTTGGCAGATATTGCTGCACAGCGTTGGTCTGAGCGCGGCGACTTCAACTTGAGTGAAGCGGCACGCCATTTCTTCTACGTCTTGGATTGGGTTCCTGCACGCATTACCGCCATGGGCTTTGCGATTGTTGGTAACTTTGAAGGCGCTGTTTATGGTTGGCGTTACCTGACACAAAAATGGTCTGATTCTTTATCGGCAGTGATCTTGGCTGCAGGTAGTGGAGCTCTAGGTGTTCGCTTAGGTGAGCCAATGAGCGAGCCTAATAGTGATGAAGCATTGCGCATGGCTGAGGCAGGTGAGCCTGTAGTTTATGAAGTAGGTCTTGAGCCTACTGAGCGCACCATGCGCTCTGCAGTGGGATTAGTATGGCGCCTCGTTATCGCTTGGATGGCTTTGTTGCTAATGCTGACCATCGCTCTTTGGCTTGGCTAATTCCCTGAATTTGAACATCCGCTGTTTTTGAGTCGGAGTGTAGTTGTCTAAATAGCGCTAGTCTTTCTGGCGCTATTTCGTTTCTGTCTACTGCATCTCGCACCGCACATTCAGGCTCTGATAAATGCGCGCAATTATGAAAGCGGCACTTTCCCAGTAAGTCTTTAAATTCTCTAAAAGCGTGCTGTAATTCGCTCACAGACATATGTGCTAAACCAAACTCCTGAAAGCCTGGCGAATCTATCAGGGCACCCAACTTACCAGTCTCATCTCTACCCCAGGCTTCTGGCAGCTCAAAGTAACGACAGGCGGTGGTGGTATGTTTACCGGTATCCAAGCGCACTGAATATTCTTGGGTCAACGCTGCGGCGTTGGGTATCCAGGCATTGAGTAGGCTGGATTTACCCATGCCGGATTGCCCAACAAAAACAGAAACCTTTCCTTGTAAGGTTGTGCGTAATGCATTAATTGAGGTTGGATCAAATTTGGCAGATACCTCACTTACTTGGTAGCCCATGCGCGCATAGGGCGCGATAATTTTGCGAGCATGCTCCAAGTTATCTTTGAGATCGCATTTATTAAGTAGGATATGTAAGCCAATTTGATTGGCTTCTGCAGCGACAACTGCTCTACCCAACAAATCTGGTGAGAAAGCAGGTTGAGTTGCAAGCACTACCAAGATTTGATCCACGTTTGAAGCAATGAGTTTGCTCTTAAAAGCATCTGAGCGATAGAGAAGATTTTCTCGAGGCTCAATTTGAATAATGCGCGCTTGATCTGCCGAAGTCATTTCTAGTAACATGCGATCACCTACTGCGCCGATATGTTGCTTGGCTGGCGTACTAACCTGAATGAGTGGACCATCAGGCGACTCATTACCATGGGCGTCTGCAATCAAACGCTGCGCTAAATAATGCCTTCCGTAGGAGGCGATCAGTAGCGCGTGAAACTGTTCCATCGTTATGAGCTAAACCGTTGCAAGTTGGCAATGCGTAATGGCGCAGGCGGATGCGAGCTGTAGAAAGCGGTGTAAATCGGATCTGGCGTAAGGGTTGATGCGTTATCTTGATATAGCTTCACTAGTGCGGTCACTAAATCTTTTGCAGAAGATTTTTCAGCAGCAAAGCCATCAGCTTCGTACTCGTGTTTGCGCGATGCTAGGCTAGAGAGTGGTGTGAAGAAAAAGCTAAATACGGGTGAGACCAACATAAAGAGCGCTAATGCAAGGCCGCCGTTATAGCCATTCAGGTTAGGCATAACACCTAAGTCTGTATAGAACCAGACTTTCGTGCTAATCCAGCCTAAGAGGGCAAACATAGCAAAGCTCAGCGCAAAGGAAACCAAGAGTCGCTTACGAATATGGTTGCATTTGTAATGACCAAGCTCGTGAGCGAGTACTGCCTCTACTTCGCCTGGGTTGAGTTTCTCAATGAGGGTGTCAAAAAATACAATGCGTTTAGCCTTGCCCATGCCAGCAAAAAATGCATTGCCATGAGCACTGCGCTTACTGCCATCCATAACAAATAGACCTTGGCTTGCGAAGTCGCAGCGCTTCAGGAGCGATTCAATCTGCGTCTTTAATGGACCTTCATCGAGGGCTTGGAATTTATTAAACATTGGTGCAATAAAAGTAGGGAAGACCCACTGCATCAGCAGGCTAAATACAGTTAATACAGCCCATGCCCACAACCACCATAAATCTCCTGCTTTTTCCATCAAGGACAAAATGACCCAGAGTAGTGGCACGCCAATCGCACTCCCTACTGAGATCCCTTTAAACATATCTGAGAAGAACAGTTTTTTGGTCATCCGATTAAAGCCAAAGCGCTCTTCTAGATGGAATTGCTTGTACCAAGAAAATGGAATATCGAGCACTCCAGAAATGAGCACAATAGAAACAAGCAGAGCCATTTGTTGGGGGATGCCCTCACCCAAAAGTTGCAGTAATGCCATGTTCAGAATTTGCAAACCGCCCAGGAGGGTGAAGCCAATTAAAATGATTGCGCTGACCCCATTTTCTATAATGCCTAGACGTAATTTAGCAATGGTGTAGTCAGCCGCTTTTTGATGTTCGGCTAATGTCACTTTTTCAGCGAATTCAGCGGGCACGGTATTTCGATGCTTTGCTACGTAGCGAATTTGACGTTGGGACAGCCAGTGGCGCAAGCCAAAACTAGCAATAAAGGCGATTAGAAAAATAATTGTGAATGTCATGAGATCATTATAGATATGAGCGAGCAAACTAACATAGCAGCAACACCCGGAGCCAAAGTGGCGCCAGCCAATGAGCACCTCATTTGGGTGGATATGGAGATGTCGGGTCTAAACCCTGAAACTGAGCGAATTTTAGAGATTGCCATTATTGTTACGGATGCCCACCTCAATACCATCGCCACGGCACCCGTCTGGGTGGTACATCAAGAGGATGCGGTTTTGGATGCGATGGACGCTTGGAATAAGGGTACCCATGGCCGCTCCGGTTTAATCGACAAGGTAAAAGCATCTACCTTGGATGAGGCTACTGTCGAAGCGCAATGCATTGCATTTCTGAAGAAATATATTAAAGCGGGTATTGCGCCAATGTGTGGCAATACGATTGGTCAAGACAGACGTTTTATGGCTAAGTACATGCCAAAGTTAGAGGCTTACTTTCATTATCGGAATATCGATGTTTCTACTTTGAAAGAGTTATGTAAGCGTTGGCATCCCGAGTTAGTCAAAGGTTTTACTAAGAAGCAAGCGCATACAGCCTTGGCTGATATCGAGGAGTCGATAGAAGAGCTCAAGTACTACCGTGAGAAATTTATCGTACCGCTGCCTCAATAAGAAAATCTAAGGCAGGAATAAAAAAGGTCCGCACTGCGGACCTTTTGTTTATTTGCTAACTACCAGATATTTTTTCTTCTTACTTTTTAATGGCACTCTTAGGTCTGAAGACCTTAATCACCGCTTCATCAGTTTCAATATAAGGCCCACCGATGAGGTCAATGCAGTAAGGCACGGCAGCAAAGATACCAGGAACAATCGACTTGCCGTTCTCATCTTTAAGGCCTTCTAGGGTTTCAGCAATCGCTTTAGGTTGGCCGGGCAGGTTAATTACCAAAGCTGCGTGACTATCAATTTCTCTGAGAACGGCAGTTTGTCTGGACAAAATTGCGGTGGGTACAAAGTTCAAGCTAATTTGACGCATCTGCTCACCAAAACCGGGCATTTCGCGGGTTCCAGCGTCGCGGGTAGCCTCAGGGGTGACATCTCTTCTTGAGGGGCCTGTGCCGCCTGTTGTTAGCACTAGATCGCAACCGAGCTCATCCACCAGCTCAACGATGGTTTCCGTAATGACTTCAGATTCATCGGCAATCAAGCGTTCATGAAAAGCGCAGGGATTGCTGATGGCTTTCATCAGCCAGGCTTGTAGTGCTGGGATACCTTCGTCTTGATAAATGCCTTTACTGGCGCGATCCGAGATGGAAATGAGGCCAATTTTGACCTCATTTGGGCTATTTCGTTTTAGGGCTTCGGTATGCTTCATGTTTCTATTCTAGCTATTATTAGGGTATGTTTACATACACATCCAATCAGTTTCAAGAAATCATCGATTTCATGCTTAAAGAGGCCAAAAGAAGGGGTGCCTCAGATGCCGTTGCTGAGGTGTCAGAAGGCCAGGGCCTCTCTGTAACCGTTCGCAAGGGCGAGGTTGAGACCATTGAGCAAAGTCTAGATAAGCAAGTGGGCGTGACATTGTTTTTGGGCCACCATCGTGGCAATGCCAGTACAAGTGACTTTTCTAAAGAATCATTAAAGGCAACAGTGGATGCTGCATTCCACATTGCTCAACACACGGCAGAAGATGTCTGCGCTGGTCCTGCAGAAGCTGAGCTCCTAGAAAAAAATCCATTAGATTTAGATTTGTTTCATCCATGGAATATTGATGCAGCTGCAGCTGTTGAGATCGCGCGTTCTGCAGAAGGTGCGGCATTTGCTGTCAGTAAGCAAATACAAAATAGTGACGGCGCATCTGTATCTGCCCATCATGCGCATTTTATGATGGGTACGTCTCACGGTTTTATGGGTGGTTATCCATTCTCACGCCACTACATTTCTTGTGCGCCCATAGCAAGCGAGGGCGGCAAGAAAGCGCATATGCAGCGGGATGATTGGTATTCCAGTTCACGCATTCCTGAGGAGTTAGCTGATCCAGCTGCGATTGGTAAATATGCAGCGCAGCGAGCCCTATCACGCCTCAAGGCAAGATCATTGACTACTCGACGTTGTCCGGTAATCTTCGAAGCCCCATTAGCTGCAGGATTATTGGGGGGCTTGGTGCAAGCAGTTTCGGGCGGCGCTTTATATCGTCGCTCCAGCTTTTTGCTTGATAGCCTTGGTAAACAAGTCCTTCCAAAGCATGTCAGCTTATTTGAAGACCCGCACTTAATGTCCATGACGGGTAGCGCTCCATTTGATGAAGAGGGTGTCAAAACATCCGCTCGTACTGTAGTAGACAAAGGGATGCTGGAAGGTTATTTCTTGTCAACCTATTCGGCCCGCAAATTAGGTATGAAAACTACCGGCAATGCCGGTGGCTCTCATCATCTGACTTTGCAGAGTAAAAAAACACCAAAGGGTGGTTTGCCTGCTTTGTTAAAAGAGATGGGCACTGGCTTGCTAGTCACTGAGCTAATGGGTCAGGGCGTCAATTATGTGACGGGTGATTATTCGCGCGGCGCATTTGGTTATTGGGTAGAAAATGGCGAGATTCAATATCCTGTTGAGGAAGTGACGATTGCCGGTAATTTGCGCGATATGCTGATGGATATTCAACTTATCGGTAGCGATACACTGATTCGTGGCACCAAGGAAACAGGGTCGATATTGCTGGGATCTATGACGGTTGGTGGAAAGTAAGCTGAGTAAGCATACGCAGAAGCTTGATACATTAATACAGACTGATGATTTTTTAAGAGGGAGACGAAGATGCAAAGACGTTCATTTTTAAAGAAAGCCACAATTGGTGCTGGTGCAGCAGCGCTTGCAGCGCCATCGATCGCGCAAAGCCTGCCAACCTTGAATTGGCGCCTAGTATCGAGTTTTCCTAAATCATTAGATACTTTGTTCGGCACTCCTGAAGTGTTCGCGAATGCTTTGCGTAAAGCAACAGATGGCAAATTTAATGTCAAAGTATTTGCAGCTGGCGAAGTAGTACCCGCACTTCAAGTGTTAGATGCGGTACAAAACGGCACAGTTGAGTGCGGACATACAGCGAGTTATTACTATCTTGGTAAGAATAGTGCGTTTATCTTTGATACAGCGGCTCCTTTTGGCATGACAGCTAGACAGCAGACGGCTTGGATGCTGCATGGCAATGGGATGAAGTTAATGCGTGAACTCTATGCTAGCTACAACATTGTCAATTTCCTCGGCGGTCAAACCGGTACACAAATGGGCGGATGGTTTCGTAAAGAAATTAAATCCACAGAAGACTTAAAGGGTCTGAAATTCCGTATCGCAGGCTTTGCCGGGCAAGTACTCGCAAAACTGGGGGTTGTTCCACAGCAGCTACCTGCTGGTGAGATTTATTCTGCTCTAGAAAAAGGAACCATTGATGCTGCAGAGTTTGTTGGTCCATACGACGATGAGAAGTTGGGTCTAGCCAAAGTGGCTAAAAATTATTATTACCCTGCTTTTTGGGAGGGTGCTGCCGGATTATCTTTCCTGGTGAATAAGAAGCAGTGGGATTCATTGCCACCGTCTTATCAAGCGGCATGGGAAGCAGCCTGTTTTGAGGCGCACACTGATATGTGCGCAAAGTATGATGCGCTCAATCCACCAGCATTACAACGTCTACTACAGAATGGGGCGGTACTCCGTAAGTTCAATACTACGATCTTGGAAGCCTGCTTTAAAGCGAGTCAAGAAACCTATGCGGAAGAGTCCGCAAAGAATCCACAATTCAAAAAGATTTTTGAAGACTATCGCGCCTTCAGAAACATGGAAGCTCAATGGTTTAATGTGGCTGAACAAGCATTTTCACAATACAGTTTTAATAAGAAACTTTGAAAAGAGTATCTTGCTGCGATGGGGCTCCTAGTGAGCCCTGTTTCTTTTTAAGGCGCCTACGTTTGTTGGTATCAAGCCATGTTTGATGTGATCCTACCTTCGATAATTCAATCGTTTCATGCACATGCATTCACATTTTTTGTGTTTGCAGTCATGAGCGTGATTATTGTTGGGGTATCAAAGAGTGGCTTTGGAGCTGGGCTTGGTATTCTGTCGCTACCCTTGATGGCAAGTCAATCCAGTATTAATGAAGCACTGGCTATTTTGCTACCACTGCTGATTGCAATCGATTTAGTTGGTATGCGCAGATTTATTCGCAATGCTAATTGGCGGATTTTGAAAATTATTTCTCCACCAGCGATTGTGGGACTTTTATTGGGAATGGTTTTCTTTACTGCTATTACTCCGCAGGTGCTGACGCTCTCAATCGGTATTTTTACCTTACTCTTTTTAATTCAGAACCTAGCTATGTCGCGCATGGATATGCAAGAGACCAAGTCTTATCCCTGGCTTGGGCGCGCAATGGGGTTGATCTCTGGCTTTACTTCTTTTGTTGCGCATATCGGTGGGCCGCCAATTACGGTCTACATGTTGAGAGAGAGGCTATTGCCAATGGCGTACACATCAACCTTGGGAATCTTTTTCACCATTATTAATTTTGGGAAGTTGGGGCCATATGCATATTTGGATCTGCTGAACTACCAGCAGCTAGCAACTTCCATCATCTTATTGCCTTGCGTGCCTATTGGTGTCTACTTTGGCTTTTATTTAGCAAAAAAAATCTCCATGAAATGGTATTACCGAACTGTGAGATTCTTTTTGCTGATTGCTAGTATTAAGTTGATTGCTGATGGGCTTATGTAGTTTTTAGAACTTGCTGTAAAAAGCGCGAGATATCCATAAGTTCTTCAGGATTGACGGAGTGCTCCATTGGATATTCGTTCCAGTCGACTTGATATCCCATCTTTTCAAGCAGAGCATGAGACGCTTGTGCTCGATCTAGGGTCACCACTGGGTCATAAGTCCCGTGTGCCATAAAAATAGGGGTGCTGGAATTGGCTGAATGTTTTTCTATATTGGCACTCATTGCAAGAGGTAAGTAACCTGACAAAGCGATGATGCCTGCCAACTTATGTGGAAAACGTAAACCAATATGTAAAGCCAGCGCACAGCCTTGTGAAAAGCCCGCAATCACAATTTTGTCGTATGCAATACCTCGGCTCGCTTCTTTTTCAATGAGCTCAACAATGGATGCTGCTGATTTTTGAATACCCGCTGCATCTTCTTGATCCATGAGATTTCTGCCGATGATGTCGTACCAAGCTGGCATCACATAGCCACCATTGACGGTGACGGGCATACTGGGTGCACTAGGAAATACAAAGCGAATCCCTGGGCATCCGGTGAGTTTTAATTCAGGAATGATGGGAACGAAATCATTGCCATCGGCACCAAGACCATGGAGCCAGATTACCGCTGCTGTTGGGTTTGGGCTGGTTTCTATTTCAATGCATGGGAGCATATTGATCTTCTCTCGATAAATTTAAATCGACAACTATCGACTCATATAAGCTTCTTCATTGTAGGTGGAAACCCAGTGTGGCCTGAAAATAAGCATGATTGCTAAAAGCATGCCAGACAAAGAACCTTCCATAAACGCAATAATAATTAGACCAAGTAACCAACCTTCAATATCTAGTTGACCCGCTTCTCCCATTAACATTTTGGCGACCAGTAAGAAAGTGCCAGACAGAATGACGCTCATAAACGCAGCCACATAGCCGTTTCCTAGAATGAGAACAAATAAATGCTTTGGTATGAAGCGTTGAATAATCTGGATGGATAGATAGGCAAAGAAAGTGGGTAATACGCAGACCATTAAGTAGTGCTGAGATGCTACCTCATAGTTTCCTTGAACTACATAGACCCCTAGAAATGCCACTGGAAATAATATGGAAAGGGCAATGGCTGGCCCAAACATTGCTGTTAATAATGAGGCTCCGTAAAAGTGAAAGATCAAGCCATAAAATTTTCCAGCAGGTTGGCCTGGAAGACTTGGTGAGATGTTCCAGGCGATTGCTAAAAACAGAATGACTGTAGGTGCCAGCCAGGTTAGGGGCGAGTTTTTGAATATATGGGGTGGGCTGACAATGAATGCACCCAGAAAAATAGCTACTGCAAGGCCTAACCAAATCATATTGTCTCAAGTTGCTAAGATAGGTAAAGACCTAGTCTAACCAAAGTAGAGATTAAGCCTATCGGCACTTTCACTAGGTGACGAGGGAGGGCTTAGCATCAGATCTTTAATTGTGTACACAAACCACAGAATGCAGGTGTAAGATCATTCCATAGCTTGATCTTGATAGAAGGGTTTGTTATGCGACCGTTTTATATCGATTACCCACAAGAAAAAATTGAAGAGCACCAGCATGCTTATCGATGCCTTCATTGCAAAATCCCTACAACTACTATTTTTGGCTTACTCGAGAATCATGCTAAAGATTGTGCCTATCGAATAAACCAAGGTAGATGGGCTCAGCTAGAGGCAAGCCTCAAGCCAACCCAAAAATATTTTGATGAACCGCATATTGATGAGGTGGATTAATGAAGACATATCCTATTGCCCTTGAATTAACCGTATGGATGGAGCTTGGTCTGAATCAATATGAAGTGACGATTGATGAGGTTTCTAAGATTTCCATCAAGAGAACAGACGATGTGCTGCGTACAAGAGAGTTAACAGGCAATGAGGTCAGCACTTTAATTGCCGCCATTGAGTCTTTGATGGTACCAGTTAGCGATGAGCATAAGGAGGGTGGCAATAAACCCTCAACCAGTTATGAGTTAATTGTGGAGTCTGCTCATTTCTCCCTCGAATTTAATTGGGAGGATTTGGATTTAAGTGGAGCCAGTGCAAAAGCTTTCACTTCGGTTGCTGCTTTGACGTCAGTGGTAGAAAGTTTGGATTTAACCCATTGATTTCTTGGCTTAGGCCTCCATCACAATAAATTCCCCAAGCGATACCTTCTCCCTAAATTGGGAGAAAGAGAAAAGGGCTTTAATTTTTCTGGTGTTAATTACTTCAATTTTTCCCTCTGGCGTGAGGTTGGCAAGGTAGTCACCTTCCGGAAACAGTGCTTCAGGAATGCTTTCAGTCTCGAGTATTTGGGCTGGCAACACCAGACTCTTTGTAATTTTGATGCGCATGCTTTATCTTAAGTTTTAAAAATAAGAACGATATTTGAGTTTGCACAGTTTCAAAATTACATGCACCAAAAGAGGATCGCTCTTGATGCCCTTGTGTAAAAACTTGCACTGAAGCGGTGCAATATCTATTTGCCTGATTTTAGGCGGGCACTTTTACGCGTCTTTTCATAAAAGTCATTGGGCTTGCTTGCCACCCATTGAATAAATTTCTTCATCTCCGAGTGCTCTCTTAGGATCTGGGCGTGATGGTACTGCTGGGCTAATTCAGTTTCGGTAAATAAAGCATGTATTTGCTTGTGGCAAATGCGGTGTAGATATTCAGTTATTTTGCCGCCCTTTGATTTGGGGACGAGATGATGTGCGTCCCTCTGGGATGCAGGGATTGGGCGGTCACAGATGGGGCAAATAATTTCCGGGGACTTTTGTACAACAGGCCGATCCAAGGCAATTAATTTTTGACGAATTTTTCCAATCATATGAGGGCTTTGGATGCGTTGTAGTGCAAAGTCATGGTCTCAAGCTAGTTTAGTAAATAAGTCTTAAACTTGCTGAGTGTCAAAATCCGTAACCCTCTCCGAACCTGATTTATCTCGCCTCATAGAAATGGCCTGGGAGGATCGCACCCCATTTGACGCTATTGAGAAAAGCTTTGGCCTTGGTGAGCCCCAAGTGATTGCCATTATGCGCAGAGAGCTCAAGCGAAGCTCATTTGAGCTCTGGCGCAAAAGAGTGACTGGGCGAGCAACCAAACATAGCGCTTTGCGCAGTGAAGATGTCACGCGAGCTTATTGCCCAACGCAATATAAAAGTAAATGAAGCATCCTAAGCGCCTCATTTTGATCTTGGGTGATCAGCTTGATTTGCAGAGCTCTGCCCTGAGGGATCTCGATTCACAAGCAGATCAAATCATCATGATCGAGTCGGCTAACGAGGCGCAGTATGTTTGGTCGCATAAAGCCAAAATTGCCTTATTTCTATCTGCAATGCGTCACTTTGCAGTTGAGCTAGAAAAGCAGGGCTATCCACTTACTTATATTAAAAGTTCCCCGCTGCCAATTGTTGAGGTCCTGAGAGAGCAAATCCTAAAAAATAAAGTGAAGTGCTTGGTTTGTATTGAGCCCGGCGAATGGCGTCTCAAGCAGGAGCTTGAGGCATTAGCTAAAGAACTTGGCATTGAATTAGAAATGCGGGAGGATGAGCATTTTTATTGTTCCCGCCAAGAGTTTGTAGAGTGGGCAGCAAATAAAAAAGAGTTCAGGCTGGAGTATTTCTATCGCCTGATGCGTAAGCGGCACAATATATTGGTGGACCGAGAGGGTAATCCTGATGGCGGGCAGTGGAACTTTGATCAAGATAACCGGAAGCCCTATCCAAAAAAGGGTCCGGGCATTATTGATGCTCCAGCATCATTTGCAGTTGATGCCATTACGCAAGAAGTGCTGGACTGGGTTCAAAAGACTTACCCAGATCATCCAGGATCCCTGGAGTCATTTCATTGGCCCGTGACGAGGGAGCAAGCGGTTCAGGCCCTGGAATATTTTGTGGAATACCGCTTAAGAAACTTCGGCGTTTATCAAGATGCAATGTGGACAGATACGCCATTTGGATGGCACTCTATTTTATCGAGTGCATTAAATCTCAAGTTGCTTAATCCTCGTGAAGTAGTAGATGCAGTTCTGCTTGCTTGGAGAAAGTATTCCCTAGACCTCTCGACGATTGAAGGCTTTATTCGTCAGATACTTGGCTGGCGTGAATTCGTGCGCGGTATGTATTACCTAGATATGCCAAAGATGGCACAAGATAACTTCTATCAGCATGAGCGTTCACTACCAAAGTGGTACTGGACCGGGCGGACACAAATGGCTTGCATGAAAGATGCGATTGGCCAAACCCTGCAATACGGCTATGCGCACCATATTCAGCGTTTAATGGTGACGGGCAACTTCGCGCTTTTGGCAGAAATTCTCCCGCAGGAAGTATGTGAGTGGTATTTAGCAATTTATGTCGATGCGATCGAATGGGTTGAGCTTCCCAATACAGCAGGCATGGCTTTGTTTGCTAATGGGGGTCGATTTACAAGCAAGCCGTATATAGCCAGTGGTGCCTATATCAAGCGCATGAGTAACTATTGCGGCTCCTGTAAATATAAGCCTGAGGTACGCTATGGAGAAGAGGCATGCCCAATCACCACTTTATATTGGAATTTTTTGATCAAGCATCGAGATCAGTTTGAGGCTAGCCCAAGGACGCGGCTAATGACAGCTAATCTGAAACGAATTAGTGATGAAGATCAAAAAGAAATTACGCTCCATGCTCAGAAAATATTAAACCAGCTTAATGACCTTTAAAAGCGATGACTAAGACATCATTCAAAGGAAATAAAAGTTTCCTCCCAAGCAAAGTTTGTGTTGTATGCAAAAAAGAGATGACCTGGAGAAAGTCTTGGGCAAAAAACTGGCAATCAGTAAAGTATTGTTCAGATGCCTGTAGAAATAAAAAAATTTCATAGGAACATCATTTAATGATTTTGTATTCCTATCGCAGATGCCCTTATGCAATGCGTGCTCGCATGACCTTAAAGTACGCGAACATTGAGTTTGAACACCGTGAAATTGAGTTGCGCAATAAGCCTCAATCCATGTTGCTGGTGTCTCCCAAGGGTACGGTGCCAGTTCTTTGTATGGGTGATGAGGTTCTGGATCAAAGTGTCGATATTATGCGATGGGCTATCGATCAATCTGACCCTGCTGGATGGGGAAATGTTGATGATGCTATTGCACAAGCTTGGATTGAAAAAAATGATGGGCCGTTTAAAGCTCTACTTGATCAATATAAGTATCCTAATCGCTTTCCAGAGCTAAACCAAGAAGCGGCTTTAGAACAGGCACTGCAAATTATGCTACTGCCCATGGAGCAATCCTTGCAAGCGACTGAATACTTGCTGGGCGATCAGATGACTTGGGTAGATATCGCGATCTTTCCCTTTGTGAGACAGTTTTCCATGGTGGATGTAAATCAATTTGAGCAATTGCCGATACCAGCCACTAAAAGATGGTTGGCTCAACATCTTGAATCTGAATTATTTAACTCGGTTATGCACAAGCACCCAGTCTGGCGGGATTAGCTTGACTTAAGAAGGGTCTAAGGATTGCAGTGCTTGCATTTTGAGGGGTCTGCAAACTTCAGAACTTTCATTCCCTCAGTTTCTTGATAGCCACATTTAAGGCAGCTCCAGATTTTGGCTATTTCTTCATCTGTTGCTAGTCCACAGGCGTTACATGGAAGCCCCCGTTTCACATCTGTGATCCAAAATCCGGGTGTACTGCATTCGGGACAGGCTGAATTCATTTTGTTTGCTAAATCAATCGCAGCTTTGCGTATGTTTTCCATGCGGGTTGGATTGGCAAACGCACGTAAATCATTTTCTACATACACAATACCCTTTGAAGACAGACCTTTCGCCCATTCAAAGGCATCTTTCAGCTCTGCTAAATCTTGAATCCCTTTTCTAGATTGGGGGTGATATTCATCGGTTGGCTTTACTACTAAATAATGCGAAGGAAAGAGTGCAGAGTCAGCAAATTTTGTGAGCTCTTCCCAGTGGCTTATATAGCCATTCTCATTTTGTGCTGGACCACTAGAAAAACCAGTAATTTCTAACTGGTGCTGCTGATCTACTAAAACTATCAATTCATTATTCCAGGGCATGATGCCAGCATAGGGATCATTAACAAACGCGCCTTCATTCGCCAAGCCTAAGTCCAGCTTCAGTAACTCCATTCCGATAGCGGCCTTTTTTCTAGCGGCATCAAGCTGCGAGCCGTATCGAGGAGTTTCTTGTGTAAAGGTGCCCAATAAATCAGTGTCATATGCGTCTGTTTGTATTACAAAACAAGAGGCTTGAGCACCGAGTACCTCAGCAATCACTTTTTCTTTGCCATGCTTCGTTAAAAGACTAACTGACCGTTTAGAAAAGATGCCCATAGCTTATCTCGGTTGCCTATAGAGAGCTTTTATAGCAATTGGGTGGCAATCAGGGTGTAAAGCGGAATGCCTAAAATAATATTGAACGGGAAAGTAATCCCCAAGGACATTCCCATATAGAGGGCAGGGTTCACTTCAGGTAAGGCATGACGTAAAACCGCTGGTACCGCAATATATGATGCGCTAGATGCCAGCACCATCAGCAATATAGTGTTGCCTAGCGGGAGTCCAATTAATTTGCAGAGCGCAAGCGCTAATAGGGCATGTGATAGTGGTGAGCCAATTGCGTAGAGTAAAGTAATTGGTGGCTTACCTCTTAAGCCCTTGAAGTTTCTGGCAGCCATGAGTCCCATGTCTAACAAAAAGAAAGCCAGCATCCCCTTAAAGAGATCAATTGAAAAAGGCGCCATTAACTTTTGCCCTGAGTCTCCACTCACCAGGGCCACTACCATTGATCCCAGTAGTAGTAATTGGGCTCCATCGGTGAAAGACTCATGCAGTATTTTAGATATACCGGTAGCCTCGTTTTTTATGCTCGAGCCTGTTGACATGGCTGCCCTGGCTTTATTGGCAAGGACAATGGCCAAAATAATGGCAGGGGACTCCATGAGCGCCATCGCTGCTGCCATATGACCACCATAAGCAATATTGAACTGATCTAAATATTGTGTAGCGGTAATAAAGGTAACGGCGCTTACCGAACCATAAGTGGCGGCAATTGCAGCAGCATCAAATGCGCTAAGCTTTCTTCTTAAAATCCAGTAGCCAATGATAGGGATGATGACGGCAAGAAATACTGCCAAGCCTAATGAGAAGGCGATCTCAGCGGTAAATCCGGACTTATGAAGTGCAAAGCCGCCTTTCAGTCCCAGAGCCATTAACAAATAAAGCGATAAAAACCGAGAAATCTGCGGAGGAATTTCGAGGTTAGACTTTACGGATCCTGCAAATACACCAAAGATAAAAAATAGGATCGCAGGGTCTAGAAAATTAGTCATGGTTAATGAATCTATTGGTTTTATTGCTTAATGATGGCCTGAACAAGAGGGTGCTGAATTTTCTTTTCTGAGCGAATGGCATAAAAGTATTCATATATGTCATCACAACTACCCAGGAGTTCAATGCCGTAGGTATCCTTAAGCTCTTTCTCAATTAACTTGCCCGCAGGAAAGACGCCTAGCCCACTAGCTGCAAAGGTCTTGAGTAGGGCACTATCCTCAAACTCTCCCACAATATTAGGAAGGATGTCATGCTTTTTTAGCCACTGATCAATGAGTGGACGTACCGTGGAGTGTGCTGTAGGTAACAGAACGGGCAGATCTTTTAAGCAATCAGGAAAATTCGCTTTTGCCTTCTTGGAGAGTTGCTTAGGGGCATACCAAGCAATAACACTTTTTGTTAACTCTTCACTGTAGACGTTGAGATTTTTATTATTTGGCGCAGGACGGTCGGCCAAGACGATATCTAATCGATGTAATGCAAGGTCAGCCAACAAATCATCAAATTCACCTTCATGAGCAATCAATTGAACATCTTTGTGTTTCAAGATAGGTTCTAGCATCTGTCTGGTAACAAATTTGGGAAGGCCATCAGAAACACCAACAGTAATTTTGGTTCTAGGGGATTTAGCTGCATCACGAACTGCTTCAGGTAGCTTCTCTCCGATAGAGAAAATTTGATCGGCAATTTCTAGGGCTGCAAACCCGGATTCTGTGAGGGCAATCCCTCGCCCAGCAGGTTTAAATAGCATGTAGCCCAGTGATTTCTCTAATTCATGCACTTGGGCGCTAATAGTTTGAATAGCCATATCCAGGCGCTCTGCCGCTTTAGACATGCTGCCCTCTTTGGCGACCACCCAGAAGTAGTAGAGGTGACGGTAATTATAGGTATTGGCCATATTCAGTTTTTTCCGAAATTACTATCAATATATATCTGCTTTTAGCTAAATACAAATAAGCCTACATTAACCCCATGGTTAGTCATGGCATTTCATGTGCTGCTTATTTAATTTAAACAAATAGAGGTATTCAATTGGAACTATTTAGCCCTGAGTTTTTTTCGGCACTACTAGCAATTGTGGTGATTGATTTGGTATTGGCTGGCGATAACGCGATCGTCATTGCGATGGCCGCCAGAAATTTGCCAGCCCATTTACAAAAGAAAGCGATTGTCTGGGGAGCGGTTGGCGCAATTGCAGTGAGAAGCGCAATGACGCTGGTAGTAGTGTATCTACTAAAGATACCTGGCTTGATGTTGATTGGTGGCCTGCTCCTGGTGTGGATTGCTTACAAGCTTCTAACCCCTGCAAAAGATGAAGATGGCGGTCATAACAATGCCTCTACTAGTTTTTGGGGTGCAATGAAGACCATTGTGATTGCTGATGCAGTTATGGGTCTAGATAACGTTTTGGCTGTGGCTGGCGCTTCTCACGGTAGCTATGTATTGGTAGTACTAGGCCTGCTCATTAGTATTCCAATCGTAATTTGGGGTTCAACACAAATTCTGAAGTTGGTTGAACGCTATCCATCGATTACTTATATAGGTGCTGGCGTATTGGCATGGACTGCGGCAAAGATGATGATCTCAGAGCCAATGGTTAAGGAAATGCAGTTATTCCAAAACTCTGCATTTGGGTATGCCGTCCAAGCCCTTGTGATATTTGGTGTTTTGTTTGGTGGTTTCATGAAGAGTAGGTTGGCGCTGGAGGAGACAATTGCGCCAGCTGTAGTTGATACAGAAGTATCCGATAAGCAGTCCAATAACGTAGGAGGTGAAGTAATGAATAAAGTTCTCATCCCGGTTGATGATTCGAATAATGCTTTGATAGCCTTAAAACATGCGGTGAACATGTATGGCAACGATCGTCAAACGCAGTTTCATATCTGCAATGTGCAGCCTACTCTGTACACGCACATACGTAAGTTTTTGAGTAAGCAAACAATCAATGAGTGGCAAGCAGATCGCGCTAAAACTGCGGCGAAGTCAGCAGCCGAATTTCTGGAAAAAGCAGGCGTGAATTTCTCCTTTACTTATGTGACTGGCGATAAGGGAGAGGCTTTACGAGATGAAGCGCAGCGCTTAGATTGCAATCGTATTGTGATTGGAACCTCTAAGAAAAATACGCTCAGCCGCTTATTTGAAAACTCGACGACAGCAAAATTACTGGAAATCAGTGATATTCCTGTTGAGGTAGTGACTGGCAAGTCTTTATCTACGCTCGAGCGTTGGGGCATCCCTGCCTTAGGGGCGGGTGCAGCAACTGCCTTAATGGCAGCTGTGATTGATTAGTTTTACAACCTGCGGTTCTCTTTATGCCCTCTACCCGAGGGCATTTTTTTAGGCTAATACTCAGTAAATAACAGAATTAAAATCAATTAATATCTGCTTTATTAAGACTAAAGATCGCCTTATATTGAATCTATGTTGTTCAACTAAGGAGACGAGACATGAATGTCATATTGGAAGCAAAAGAACAAATCGAGCCAGAATTTAAAACCTTCACTGAAAATCGCGTGAAATTTTCTCTCAAGCGACTCTTTTGGTTAGTGCGAAAAATTAAAGTGAAGTATTCCTCTGTAGCCCAGGCAAAAACTGGCTGCAATCAAAACTGCATTATTGAGTTGCAAACTTTTGATAATCGCCAGATTGAAGTCAGCATTACCGCAAGAGATCGAAGAACAGCGCTAGAGATGGGCTTAAAGAAGGTTTATAAGCACATGCAAAAAGCGCTTCATAAGGCTCAAAAATATGGTCGCCTCTCTAACCATGTGTATGCGTGAGTACGAACAGAGTGTTATTGCTAACTGTGATCTAATAAGATGAATAAACGGGGAGTAGCCTGCCCAGCAATGGGTCTCACATATCGTCATTACGGCCTTCAAGCCCGGTATGTGAGTAATTTTTAAGGCAAGACCATTTACTATTTTCTAAATGGCTAAATATTGACTTTCCATCTCAAAATCTTTCGTTCCGGCATTGTTTTGCCCTCTTGCGCCCCAAATTGGGGACATTTCCTTGCTCTTCCACATGGGTGGTTGGATAATTTGCGTTTAGATTCTTTGCAAGTTGGGCGTATGACGCGGTACCGATGGTTAGCGATTGCTTTTGTTAGCACCATGATGGTTGCAAATGTCAGCGCACAATCTAAAAAGTCATTCACTATGAATGACTTGATTTCCATCTCTTTAGAGTCCAGTCCTCAAGTCTTGGCTGCGCGAGATCAGTCCAGGGCAATTAAAGGACAGCTATCTACTGCAAGAGCCATCCCAAACCCAGAGTTTGAGATCAGCACTGGTCAGCAAAGATCCGCTACTGGACCTTTGACAGTAGGCAGCGTGTCTTCATGGGCGGTTACTCAGCCATTGGATATGCCCTACACCCGCTTCCCTCGAGTGAATGCAGCGGAGGCAAATTTACGTGCAGCCGAGGCAACACGTGTTGCATTTGAGGTTGAGACGATTTCCAGAGTTCAACAGCGCTTTTATGAATTAATGCGCCGTGAAGCAGAGCAAAAAGCTGCAGAAGAAGATATGAGTCTCACGAAGCAGATTCGGGATCGTATGCAAATTCGGTATGACGTTGGTGAGACAGCGCGCTTTGAATTAATTCGGGTGCAAACCGAATTTCTCAACGCACAAATTACAGCGGAGTCTAGTAAGTTGAGGGTAGAGCAGGCTCGTAGTCAATTACGCCAAGCAGTGGGTCATCAGTTACCTGCAGATTACACGGTGATAGCAGAGCAACCAAAGCCTGAGGTGTTGCCTTCACTAACACAGTTATTGAATGAGGTTCAAAGCCAGAGTCCTGAACTGCAAAAAGCAAAAGCAGAAGTAGAGGCTTCCGAGTCTAAGCTGAGCTTTGAAAAAAATTCTCGCTTACCTCGTTTAGCT
Organism: Polynucleobacter sp. KF022; assembly: GCF_027924105.1. NCBI lineage: Bacteria > Pseudomonadati > Pseudomonadota > Betaproteobacteria > Burkholderiales > Burkholderiaceae > Polynucleobacter > Polynucleobacter sp. KF022. The sequence continues at coordinate 1,320,719 of NZ_AP026972.1, read as the reverse complement.
TTCAAAGCCTCTCAATACAACGACCCAAACTTCACTGATCGTCTCTATGGTTTGCAAGTAAGTATTCCGATTTGGGACTTCAAAGGTGGACAGATTGCTGAGGCAGAAGCGAATGCTTCCAAAGCTAAAAACCAATTGAATGCGCAAAGCCAAACCTTAGATCAGCAAATGGAAACGGCTTACAAGCTGTACCAAATGACTAGCTATCAAGTAAAAGTTTTAAGTCAGGAAGTAGTGCAGTTGGCAGGCAGTGCGCAAAGGATTGCTGAGGTGTCTTATCGCTATGGCGAGCGCGGCATGTTGGAGTATTTAGATGCCCAAAGAACCTTTCGGGCAGCACGAAATGATTTGATTAAGGCACGTTTTGATTTAGCTTCTGTAGTCACTGAGATTCAAAGATTAAGAGCAAGTCCTGAGTGGCTTGCGAAGATAGAAAGTGGAATGCAATGAACCAAGAGTTAGCGGTGATTCTGAAAAAGATCAAGGTCTGGAAAACCTTTTTGGTCCGAAAGATTAAATTCCACTCAAAGGAATTGTTCGGCCAAGTTATTCAGACCCAAAACCAGCTATATGCTCAGGCCCATCAATGGCTTGGCGAGCATGTGCCTGCTATTACTGGTCGCTATGACAAATCCCCATCATGGTTTAAAAATGGGTTGTTTTATCTGCCTTGGTTCTGTGCGTTCACCATTGTTCTAAATTACTTCAACGTATTTGATAGAAGTCCTGCCATTAAATCTGTGCAAGATCCCAATGTGGTTATCGTCAATGAAGATTTACATAAGATGATTACGGACGGCAAAGCTCAGGTATCTCCGTTTGTTGAGGAGTTACGCGCCTCAGGCCGAATTGATTTTAATGAGCTTTATCTTTCTCGAATTGGCGCTAACGTTACTGGCCGAGTTTCAGAGATTCTGGCCGTACCTGGTCAGATCGTGAAGCAGGGCGATATCTTGGCAAAAATTACCTCTACTGAGTTGACTCAGTCCCAACTTTCGTATTTGAAAGCGAAGAGCGCCAGTCAGCTGGCTGATCAAGCTGCCAATCGTGCAAAAATTCTTTACAAAGAGGACGTGATTGCTCTGGCAGAACTGCAAAGGCGTGAAGCTGAGGCAAGTAGCGCAAAAGCAGAGTTCCGTGCCGCCAATGATCAATTACGAGTGCAGGGCATGGATCAAACTAGCATCGATCGACTTGCTAAATCCGGTGTGATTGAATCTATTAATAATGTGATTGCCACAATTCCTGGAGAAATCGTAGAGCGCAAGATTAATAAAGGTCAGGTAGTGCAACCTGCTGACGCCTTATTTACTGTTGCTGATCTCAGCTCGCTCTGGGCAATCTCTGAGGTGCCAGAAAGTAATTCATATTTAATCCGTAAGGGTCAAAAAGCTTCAGTCATTATTCCAGCACTGCGCAATCAAGATATTGAAGGCGTGGTCGCTCATGTGGATTCGATTGTTAATCCACAAACCCGTACTGTGGTGGTACGGATGGAGCTGGCAAATAAAGAAGGGCAAATTAAACCTGGCATGTTGGCAACCATGTTGATTGAGAGTCAGCCGGTGGATAAATTAGTAGTACCTTTGGGCGCCATTGTTCGCGAAGATAATCATGATCACGTTTTCGTGAGACTGGATGACGATACTTATCGCATGGTGCCCGTTAAGCTTGGTCCAGAAGGCAAGGGCTATCGCCCTGTGATTTCAGGGCTCAAAGAAGGTCAAGAAATTGCCATTACAGGCGCCTATCACTTAAACACAGAGCGTAAGCGTCAGCTGAGTGGCGGATAAATAAATGATTGAAAGAATCGTTCGCCTCTCGTTACAGCAACGCTTATTGGTAGTCATTATTGCCATCGTATTACTCGTTGCTGGACTATTAGCCACCAAACGATTGTCCGTTGATGCATTTCCGGATGTCACCAATGTACAGGTTCAGGTGGCTGCTGAGGCGCCTGGAAAATCTCCAGAAGAAGTAGAGCGCTTTGTCACAATTCCAGTTGAATTAGCGATGACTGGTTTGCCAGGTTTAACAGAAATGCGTTCTTTAAACCGCAATGGCCTCTCTGTTATTACTTTGGTATTTACAGAAAAAACCGATATTTACTTTGCCCGTCAATTAGTAACAGAGCGACTGATTGAAGTGGCCTCCAAAATGCCGGTTGGGATTACGCCTGTATTGGCGCCGCCATCCACTGGTCTGGGTGAGGTTTATCAGTACACTTTAGATCACCCATCAGATCGTCATCGTGAGTTATCGGTGGATGAGCTTTCTGATCGGCGTGCTGTACAAGATTGGATTGTGCGTCCGATGCTCCGCTCTATTCCTGGGGTGGCTGAAATTAATACACAAGGTGGTTATGCCAGGGAATATCAAGTATTAGTGAATCCTGAGCGCTTACGCCATTATCAGATTAGTTTGCATGAGGTTTATCAAGCGCTTGCAAGAAATAACGCTAACTCTGGTGGTGGTCAGTTACCAACATATGCAGAGCGTTACCTCATTCGTGGTTTAGGTCTGATTACTAAGCCAGAAGATATTGGCAAGATTATTCTGAAAGAAGTGAAAGGTATTCCGGTATACGTGAGGAACGTGGCCGAAGTTACTATTGGCAGCGAGATTCGTCAGGGTGCCGCCATTAAGAATGGTTATACCGAAAGCGTTGCCGGCATTATCCAGATGATTCGTGGCGGTAATGCACGAGATGTAGTGAACCGCATCAAGCTCAAGGTTGAAGAAATTAACGAAGGTAAGCTGTTGCCGGATGGCTTGCAGATTGTGCCTTTTTACGACCGAACCGATTTAGTGAACGCCGCCATGTTTAACGTGGCAAAAGTGCTGGTTGAAGGTGTCATTCTGGTCATTATTTTGCTTTTCCTCTTCTTAGGGGATGTGCGCTCATCACTGATTGTGGTTGCCACACTATTACTAACGCCACTACTCACATTCTTGGTGATGAATCGCTATGGTATTTCAGCAAACTTGATGTCTTTGGGCGGTCTTGCCATCGCGATTGGCATTATGGTGGACGGCTCTGTCGTGGTTGTAGAGAACACGTTTGCCAAATTAGGTGAACGTCTCAAAGGTGGTGAATCCAAAAACAGGATCATCTTGGAAGCGGCATCTGAAGTTGGTAAACCAGTGCTCTTTGGTGTTGGCATCATTATTTTGGTCTTTATGCCGCTGCTCTCGCTTGAGGGTATGGAAGGCAAGATGTTTGCACCGATGGCGATTACGATTGCGATTGCCTTAACCATCTCTTTGATTCTGTCGTTCACACTGTCGCCAGTCCTGTGCTCCTATATTTTAAAGGGTGGTGGCGAGGACGATACGAAGATCGTCAAAAAAATGCGCGCACCATATGAGCGCTGGTTGCATTGGTGTTTGGCAAATCCTAAATTAGTAGTCAAACGCGCCATCATTGCGCTAGGTATTAGCATGGTTGGATTTGTAATGCTTGGTAAAGCATTTATTCCAGTGATGCAAGAAGGCTCCATTACCCCAGTGATTGTCCGTGCGCCGAATATTTCTTTGGACGAGTCTATTAAATTAGAGTTTGAGGCAATTAAACGCATCATGACCATACCTGGTGTAGAGATGGCGGTATCTCGACTGGGTAAAGGTGAATCGCCTGCAGATCCGGGCCAGCCAAATGAATCAGACCCAATCGTGACACTCAAACCTTTGGGTGACCGTGATCTGAGTCAGGAAGAAATTGCACAACAAATTCGTGAAAAACTCAAAACTTTACCCGGAATTGAGTTAGCAATTTCTCAGCCGATTGCGGCCAGGGTGGATGAGATGGTATCTGGTGTGCGATCACAGGTAGCAGTCAAAATCTTTGGTGATGAGCTGCCTGTCTTGCAAAAGCTGGGCTCGCAAATTGGTCAAATCTTGACCAAGATGAAAGGTAGTAACGATTTACGTATTGAGCAAGCCTCTGGTCAAAACTATCTCAACATCAAAATTGATCGTGATGCGATTGCACGCTATGGCATTAATGTTTCAGATGTGAATGAAGTGATTGAAACGGCAATTGGCGGTAAGCAGGCCAGCACTATTTACGAGGGAGAGCGTCGCTTCCCCTTGGTACTGCGCTATCCGAGTTCCTATAGAAATAATATAGATTCAATCGAAAATATTATTTTGCATTCACCTGACGGGGCGCAGGTATTGATGCGAGACTTAGCTGAAGTGACCTTGGTAGAGGGTCCGGCCCAAATCTCTCGCGAGTCCGGTAGACGTCGCCTTGTAGTGGGTGTGAACGTAGAGGGTCGTGACTTGGGTGGCTTTGTAAAAGAGGCTCAAGAGTTAATCGCAAAGAATGTGGAATTGCCCCAGGGTTATACCTTGCAATGGGGTGGTCAGTTTGAAAATATGCAAAGAGCGATGGCACGCCTCATGATCATCATTCCTTTGACGGTCTTGGCAATATTCTTCTTATTATTTATGTTGTTTAAGTCGATACGTTTGGCGGGCCTCATTATTTTGGTACTACCATTTGCATCGATTGGTGGTGTTTTTGGTTTGTTTATTACAGGCGAGTATTTATCAGTTCCGGCGGCGGTAGGATTTATTAATTTATGGGGCATCGCCGTGCTTAATGGCGTAGTCTTGATCTCCTTTATTAAGCAGCTGCGTGAAGACGGATACAGCATGGAAGATGCTTTGCTTCATGGTTGCGGTCATCGCTTTAGACCAGTCATGATGACGGCTTCAGTAGCAATGCTTGCGCTGGTTCCTATGCTGTTTTCTGGAGGCCCTGGTTCAGAGGTGACTCGACCCTTGGCGGCCGTGGTAATTGCGGGTTTAATTACCTCAACAGCCTTGACCTTATTGGTATTGCCTGTCCTGTATAGATGGTTTGAAGATAAAGAGGTGGAAGCATGATGGAAGTCAAGGCGGTGATTCGCCCAAATAAATTACCTGCTCTCAGAACGGCTCTCATGGAGACTCCTGGGTTTCCGGGGATGACAGTTACTAAGGTAGAGGGCTGTAGCGCGCCTTCAAAAACCAGTAAGGCGAATATCAAAGATGAGTTAACTGACTACTCAGCAAAAGTGAGAGTAGAGATTATTTGCAATGATGAAGCTGCTGAAGTGCTTATGGATCGTATCGTCACGGTATGTCAGACGGGCCAAGTGGGTGATGGTGTCGTGTGGTGCACTCCAGTACCAAAAGCATTCTTTATTGCTAAGTCAACTGGCTAAATCGACCGACTTAATCAAATCTAAGCTTACGATTTAATAATCTCTAATGCTTTTTTAAATGATTCATTAGAGGCGCTTCCTAGCCATTCAAAAGCCAGCATCTCAACCGTAAGAAGAGAAGCTCCGGCTGAGCCAAGTCGATGCAGAGCAATATCTCGATCAAGAGAACGACGTGAGCCAATTGCATCAACCAAAATCGAAACCTTAAAGTTCTGCCGCAAGAGTTCTAGAGCAGTTTGCATGACGCATACGTGAGTCTCGCATCCCGCCAAAATCAGTTGCTCTCTATTTTTGGATAGCGCATTGATTAGTCCGTCTTGGCAAGCATCAAAATGCTCTTTCGCTACTGTCGTTTCGCAATATTGGGTAATTGCATCAACGTTGTGACCCAGGCTTTGGGGGCTTTGTTCAGTGCCAATGATGGGGATGTCTAATAGCTTGGCGATCTGAGCGATCCTGATGCATTGTTTGAGAACATCTTCCCTTTGATGAATAGCAGGCATTAATCGACTTTGTAAGTCAATGAAAACAAGCGTTGAACGGGTTGGGGAGATTTTCACCATCTGCTATGTGCGTAGAGTTTCTTGAGGGGCTAACGCTGTAGATGAATGGTGCGGTCAGTACAGTTGGTCGCCGCTGGCGACCAACTAAAATAGACATTCAACAAGCAGAAATTACTTTACTAATAAAACAGGCTGCTTTGCTGAGCTAGAAACACGCTGAGCAACTGAACCAACCAGAACATCCAAAATACCACTGCGACCTTTAACACCCATCACAATCATATCTACTTTGTCTTTATTAGCCAGGGTAATGATTTCTGATGAGATCTGACCGCGTTTAATAGCCATATTGTGTTTAACCCCAGCTGCATCCAATACTTTTTGCGCTGGTTTTAATTCTTTTTCGCTTACTTCGCGTAGGTAGTCATCAACTACGTTTTTGGCTACGAATTGTTTAACGTGGCCAAGACCAATGTCATCGTGAACGCTGACCAGAGTCACAGTTACAGAGCTGCGAGAGTTCTTGGCCATTTTGGCAACATATTTAGCGGCATTCAATGAGGATTTAGAGCCATCCACAGGAAGTAGTACTTTCATTTTTACCCTTTCTTTATTTAAATTACTTTTGTTCAGTTTAAGTCAAATAGGTCTAGTCAACAATGATTGTGGGCTGTTTTATGGCCTGTATGGCCGAACAATCGATTCAAGGCCAAAAGCATCTTTCTTTTCTTCCAATTCTTCAATTTGCTTACGAAGTTTGGTGACTTCCTTGCAACTTAATTTTCTGAGTTTTTTAGAGTCAATACCATAGGTATCTATAAGGCGCCTTCGGCGAGCGCTACAGATCTGAAATCGAACAATCCAGAACAAAGCAAATAATGCTGGAGAAAGTAGTAGAAATAAAATGGTCATAAGTTCATCTTATGCCTATTTAATGGCAGCGTCCTGAAAATAAGCGCTTGATAAATTCACTCAAGCATTTACAAGGAACTCTATTACCCCAGCAGGTGATGGCTGAGTAGTTTGGTTGCCGGGGAATGGTTAATTCCCGCCTTGGTTGCTACCAATAAGTTGCGTTTTGCCCATGCATCTTCTAATTGAACAGTCTTCAAGCCCATGGCTTTGATTTGAGCAGCGCATGCCTGAATAGGTAACACACCAATCCCTAGATTGACAGCAATCATCTGGCACATCGCATCGTAGCTACGAACCTGGATACGTAAACTCATTTGCTTGCCTAATTTCTCGGCGCTACGTGAAGTGAGTTCAAGAAGTGAGCTACCTCGATTAAGCCCTACAAAATCATATGCAAGACATTCTTCAAATGAAATACTTTTTCTTTTGCTTAAAGGATGATCCTTGCTGCAGGCAATCACCAGCTGATCTTTGCCCATGATGTGAGTTTCTAATCCGGTGGTGATGGGGCCTTCAGCAAATACACCGATATCCGCAATGCCATCCATCAGGGCTCTTACGATATCTCCGCTGAGTTGCTCTTCCACTTCAACCTGTATTTCTGGATAGTCTTTTAAAAAGCTTGCTAATGCTGATGGCAGAAACTCCGTTAAGGCGGACATATTGGCCCAAAGTCTTACATGACCCTTAACGCCTTTAGAGTATTCACTCAATTCATTGCTGAGTTGTTCAAAACCCTGAAACAAGCGCAAAGCATGTTGCATTACGGCGTGGCCTGCATGCGTCAGAGTGACGCCTTTGACGGATCGATCCAGAAGCGCCATGCCGACAGTTTCCTCAAACTCAGATATCCGTCTGCTGGCTGCTGACAGGGCTAGGTTGCACTCATTTGCGCCCTTAGTAATGCTGCCGGACTGGACGATGGCGCAGAAGAGCTTGAGGGTAACAAAGTCAACTCTGGCGGGGTTTAGCGGCGATTTCATGTGGTAATTCTACCCATACCTTCGCAAAATGAGAAGGTTAGACCTCAAAATAGCAATTTTCAGCTCTATTGAAGAAGGGTAACTTTCTATAAAACCGATTTGAGGGGAAGTAATGGAGCCGTTAGCAAAGTTAAAGGTGGTTGAAATGGGGCAGCTAATTGCTGGGCCATTTGCCGCTAAAACATTGGCTGATTTTGGGGCTGATGTCATTAAGATCGAGCCACCTAAAGTTGGAGATGCATTGCGTAAGTGGCGACTATTAAAAGATGGCACATCTGTTTGGTGGCAAGTGCAGTCACGTAATAAACGTTCCCTCTCTTTGGACTTAAGGCAAATAGAAGCGCAGGACATCGTCAGAACTTTAGTTAAAGAAGCGGATGTATTAATTGAAAACTTTCGTCCTGGAACATTAGAAGGTTGGGGTCTTGATCCGGAAAAATTACTTGAGCTCAATCCGAAGTTGATTGTTCTTCGTATTAGTGGTTACGGACAAACTGGTCCTTATAAAGATAAACCGGGCTTTGGTGTGGTAGCAGAAGCCATGGGTGGCTTACGTCATCTCACTGCTGAGCCTGGCAGGGTGCCAGTTCGTGTAGGTATCAGTATTGGCGATACCTTGGCCTCTTTGCATGGCGTGATTGGTATTTTGTTGGCGCTGCAAGAGCGACACATTAGTGGCAAAGGTCAAATTATTGATATCGCTTTATATGAGGCGGTATTTAACTGCATGGAGAGTCTCCTGCCTGAGTACAGTGCGTTTGGTGAAGTTCGACAAGCAGCAGGCAGTGCCTTGCCAGGCATAGCTCCAACCAACGCCTATCAGTGCGCAGACGGCGGCTACGTATTGGTTGCTGGGAACGGCGATAGTATTTTCAAACGCTTGATGACTGTGATTGGCCGCGATGATTTGGGCAATGATCCGCAATTAGAGAATAACGATGGTCGCGTGAAGCGAGTGGCTGAGTTGGATCATGCAATTGGTGAATGGACTAAAACAGTAAGCACTGCGCAGGCATTAGAGGCTCTCGATGCAGTGGCTGTGCCGGCGGGGCGGATTTATACCGTTGCTGATATCGCTAGCGATCCACATTACAAAGCCAGGGAGAATATTCAGACTATTCAGATGCAAGATGGATCTAAGCTTGATGTGCCTGGAGTTATTCCCAAGCTATCTCGCACACCAGGCTCTATTAAGACACTTGCTCCGGATATCGGTCAGAACACTGATGAGATCTTAAAGAGTATCGGTCTAACCAACGATCAAGTCGCTTCTTTAAAAGAGCGCGGCATTGCATTTACGAAATAAAAGAATAAAAAACAAAGTAAAAAGCAAAAACCAAAATGCAAAATGAAGAAATAGATAAGCAAAGCGAAAAATATGACCAGAATTTATTTTAATGACGTAGTAACCAGGGATGGCTTTCAGATTGAGCCTCACTTTATTCCGACTGATGACAAAGTGAAGTTAGTCAATGAGCTCAGTGATTGTGGTTTTGCCAAAATTGAAGTGACCTCATTTACTTCTCCCAAGGCAATCCCTATGCTGCGTGACGCTGAAGAGGTGATGGGTCGTATTAAACGAGTACCGGGAGTCGAGTACACCGTGCTAGTTCCTAATTTAAGAGGCGCAGAACGCGCCTTTGAATCTAAAGCCGATGAATTCAATCTTGTGATGTCTACATCTGAGACGCATAACTTGGCCAATCTCAGAATGGGAAGAGAAAAAAGCTTTGCGGGACTCGCAGAAGTCATTCAATATGTTGATGGCAGAACGCCTATTAATGTTTCGCTATCAACTTGCTTTGGATGCCCCATGGAGGGCGAAGTTCCTCAAACAGTAGTTGAGCAATTTGCACAACGCTTTGCTGATCTGGGCGTGAGAGGGCTAACCATTTGCGATACAACGGGGATGGCCAATCCTGATCAAGTTAAAAAGATGAGTGATGTATTGCAAAAACGTTTTCCTAATTTGCAGCTGACCTTGCATTTCCATAACACCAGAGGCATGGGCTTAGCCAATGTTCTAGCTGCAGTGCAATCTGGCATTGTGCGCTTTGATGGTTCCTTGGGCGGTCTTGGTGGCTGCCCATATGCGCCGGGAGCAAGTGGCAATATCTCTAGTGAAGACGCCATTCATATGCTTGATGCAATGGGGTATGACACTGGCATGAACATTCCTAAGTTGTTACAGCTCGCAAAAGAGTTACCAAAGATTGTCGGGCACGAGGTTCCTGGCCAAGTGGCTAAGGCAGGTAGTACTTACACATTGCATCCAGAGCCAAGTTACGTAGATGAATTACGCCGTGCTCAATAAATAGGGGATAGATCATGATTGACCATTTAGATCACTTAGTGCTCACCACTGCCAAGGAAGCAGAGTGCGTAGACTTTTATACCCGAGTCATGGGTATGAAATTGGAATCTTTTGTTGGCGGCACACCACCAGTAGAGCGCAAGGCATTTAAGTTCGGAAATCAAAAAATCAACTTGCACATTAAGGGTAAAGAGTTTGAGCCTAAGGCCGATATTCCGACGCCCGGAGCATTGGATCTTTGTTTTATTGCTGATCGCCCATTGGTAAAGGTGATTGAACAACTCACAGCCGAAGCTTGGCCCATTATTGAAGGCCCAGTAATACGCACTGGTGCAACCCAAAAGATTAACTCGGTGTATGTGCGAGACCCAGATCAAAACCTGATTGAAATTTCTGAGTTAATCTAATTGCGTATAAATCAATATTGCATACTGAGTTATGGCCAATCATTCTGAAAGAGACTCTAAAGATGGGGAAGAGCTCCAAAAGGAGAGTTCTGTGCCGGAAACCTCAAAAAAAGCAGATGAGGCTCAAGTGAGCTCTTACGACTCCCGAAAGAAAAATCTCAGTAAACGTGAAATCATGGAAGAGCTATCACGCGCTCGATTCCCTTGGGACGAATAAACACGAATTCCCAGTAGAACAATATAATTAGCAGGTATAGAAATTACCTAAAAATACTACTAAGGGATGACATCAATGAGTAATAAGTTAAGAGTGGGCTTTATTGGCCTTGGCATCATGGGTCAAAGCATGGCGGGGCATATATTGGCTGCTGGTCACCCTTTAAATGTATTTAATCGCTCAAAAGCTAAGACTGATGGTTTGGTGGCTAAGGGTGCCAAGTGGTTTGACACCATTGGTGATCTTGCAGCTGAGTCTGATGTCATCATCACGATGGTGGGTTACCCATCTGATGTTGAAGAGGTGTACTTCGGGGCTGGCAATATTTTGGATCGTGCCAAGAATGCCTATCTCATTGACATGACAACTTCTAGCCCATCCTTGGCTAAGAAGATTGCCGATGAAGCGGAAAAGCGTGGTTGCCATAGTTTGGATGCGCCTGTATCTGGTGGTGACATCGGCGCACGCAATGCCAAGCTCTCCATCATGGTGGGTGGCAAGCAGGCTGACTTTGATGCAGTACTCCCGATTCTAAAAATCATGGGTGCCAATGTGGTCTTGCAGGGTGGCCCTGGTGCTGGACAACATACCAAGATGTGTAACCAGATCGTGATTGCTGGAACTATCATGGGTGTAGGCGAAGGTCTGGGTTACGCTAAATCAGTAGGCCTTAATCCTGAAACAGTGATGGAGTCAATTGGTGGCGGTGCTGCATCTGGCTTTCAGTTACTCAATCTGGGCGCGAAGATGATTGTTGGGGACTATGCTCCAGGTTTTTATGTAGAACACTTCTTAAAAGATTTAGGTATCGCATTAGAAGAGGCTGACAAAGTGAAATTAGAATTGCCTGCCTTAGCCTTAGCGAAGAAGCTCTACGATGAATTGGTTGCTAAAGGTTGCTCACGTGATGGTACGCAAGTGATCTATACACGCTACATCAAGTAAGTTAGATTGAGCACTACCCAGTTGTTTGATAAAGCCACCTTCGGGTGGCTTTTTACTGAGCCCTGCTAAACCCGAGTAATTTCCTGATGTATTAAGGTTGGTTATCTCAAGAGCGCATACTTGAGGGATGAGAACAGAATTAACGGTATTAAGATTTTTAACAGTAGCTTTAACTTTGGGTTTGAGCGGACTAGTACAGGCAGCTACTCCGCAGGAGCTTTTAAAGAACTATGAGGCGCAATCTGGCAAAGCTTCCCCAGCCAGAGGTGAGCAGTTTTTCAATTCTAAGCATGGCAAAGAGTGGAGCTGTGCTTCCTGCCATGACAATCCACCGAATCACGACACTAAGCACATTGTGACTGGCAAGGTCATTAAGCCTTTGTCCCCCAATGCTAATGCAGCGCGATTTACTGACGAAGCGAAAGCGGATAAGTGGTTTAAGCGGAACTGTAATGATGTCCTGGGGCGTGACTGCACTGCTCAAGAAAAAGCAGATGTCCTTGCCTGGCTAATGACGGTTAAGTGAGATACCAATGAAGAAACTTTTTACGTTAATGATGGCTATTTTGGCAATTACACCAGCTATAGCAGCGAAGGTGCCCATGCCATCTGATGCGCCCAAATCCTATGAGTCTGAATGCGCTAGCTGCCATATGGCTTACCCACCAGGATTACTTGGCGAGAAGAGTTGGCAAAACGTCATTAGCGGGCTGAATAAACATTTCGGGACTGATGCAAGTCTTGACGCAAAGGACCAAAAAGAAATCTCATACTGGCTGCAGAAGAATGCCGCCACTAAACAAAAATATAACGTAGTGGCACCAGACAATCGCATTACCAAAACACCCTGGTTTATTCGTGAGCATGATGAAATCAAAGCCGATGTCTGGAAAAGGGCAGGTATTAAGAGCGCGGCCAACTGTGGAGCCTGTCACACCACAGCAGCTGAGGGTATCTTCAGTGAAAAAAGTATTTCCATTCCTGCCAAATGAGCAATAAACAATCCATCTTAGTGTGGGATGTCCCCACGCGTGTTTTTCATTGGCTATTAGTTATCTGTTTTGCTGGTGCATGGCTAACTTCTGAGAGCGAGCGCCTACAGATGATTCACTACGCATTTGGTTATTCAGCATGCGCCTTAGTGATCTTTAGAGTGGTCTGGGGTTTTATAGGCACAAGATATGCGCGCTTTACTCAATTTCTTAGAGGCCCGGCAGAAATGATGAGTCATGCTAAGGGGCTATTGAGTAGTAATTCACACAACACGGTTGGACATAATCCAGTGGGCGGCATTGTGATGGTTGGTCTTATGCTTCTGATTCTATTGATCGGTCTCACAGGCTACTTCAGTGTGAAGGAGTTTTTGGGGGATTTGATGGGTGAAGCACATGAAGCGATTGCTAGCTTAGCCTTAGTGATAGTTGTCATACACATTGCTGCTGCGATCATCATGAGCTTGCTGCAAAAAGAGAATCTAGTCAGATCAATGGTGACCGGCAAAAAACAGGGCTTACCTGAACAAGCCATTCGGTTTCCTCAGTATTTGATTGGGCTGTTGCTTATCCTGGGCTCAGCCTATTGTTTTTATGTGATTCTTACTGGAGCCGTTCCTAGTTTGACCCAGTAAGCGAGCAATAGATTTGCTATCTGCCTGGTATGGCGATATCACTCTAGCGACAGAACTACCAAATAGGCATAGAATTGAAGGATGAGAAAGATATGTATCGCTCTTTGCTTTAGCTTATTTGCCAGCTTAATTCATGCGGCAGTGATGCCTATTGAGCAACCTGTTTCTCAATCATCAGTTTCCCAAGCCCATCATCAAGTTGCTGTAGTTGATATCTCAGCACACCATTGTGATGAAGTAGCTAGCAATACATCAGATAGCAATAGTAAGTCGCCTTGTAACGGAGATAGCTATCAGTGTTGCTTGGGATTGGTCTTCATTGCGCCTATGGCAATAATGGTTCCAGTGGATTTCACTGCAAGAGCCGCCTCAAATTATTCTTCATTAGCGCTTCAGCCGATGATCAATCACATCTATAAGCCTCCAAAATCTTAAGCTATTTTTTGCATTACGCATTAGCTTGATCTGTGACATCTAGTCACACGCCTATTTTGGAGAAATACAATGAACATGACTCATTACATGGAGTTATTGGCTGTGAACCAGCCTTGGAATTTAATTATCTTTATGGCCATTCCGGTAATTTTGGCGGAGACCTTGGCTATTACAGAGTTATATCTACTGTTTACCCGCAAGTTTGATGGGGCCGTCTATTACCTCAATCGATTTGCGGGAATCGCAGTAGGCATCTACTTTATTGGCATCATTTACTACATTGTGACTAATGCCATCATTCCCATTACTAAAGCAGGTGAGTGGAGAACGATGATTGATGTCATTGCAGTATTTACTTATGTGATTGCTGGATTGCCATTAATTTGGATCGCTTTACAAGAGTTGGGGCTTGTTAATAAGTCGCTTGATCAAATGGGTAGACTCAAAATCCATGCGATATGTGTAGCTCTATTCTTGGTGTTTGGGCATATCGCTATGATTGCCGGCATGGCTGACCCTAGTATTCTTGGTTATAAGGGTGCCGAGACTCATCAAATGGGCGGATCAAAAGACTATGAGCATTGTGATCCGGCTATGCATTCTCAAATGATGGGCGATCATCAAAAAATGATGAATGGAAACATATCCTCTTCTCCGATGCCTATGGGAAACCAAAGCCATAAGCACTAATAGTTGGATGCTTCGATAGAAGTAAGGAAATGGGATTTCTCAATAAAGCCCCCGAATGCAAGTTTGGGGCTTTTTTATGACCATCATGGCTGCCCGTTTTCCGTGTAAAAGGGTTGCTTTGATTAGGGTATATTGTTTTTAAATTCATCGATAAACATAGGAGAACACATGAACCGCGAACAATTTGAAAAAGGCCTAAAAACACGCAAAGAGGTTTTGGGCGCTGAATATGTAGAGACTTCATTAAAAAATGCAGATGACTTCAATATGCCAATGCAAGAGTTGGTTACGGAGTATTGCTGGAATGAGATCTGGAATCGCCCTGGACTTGAGAGACAAACGCGCAGCTTTTTAAATTTGGCTATGATTGCCGCCTTGAATCGTCCGCACGAGCTGAAATTACATGTTCGTGGTGCCATCAATAATGGCATTACCAAGGAAGAAATTCGAGAAGTATTTATGCAGGTAGCAATTTACTGTGGTGTGCCAGCGGCTATAGATAGTTTTCGGGTGGCCAAAGAAGTATTTAAAGAGATGGGAATCTAAAGAGGGGGCGACTGGGAGCGGTATTAAATGAATTTACCAAAAATTCCCCAGAAGATATGAATCTAGGTATATTGCTAATTATTAAGTTTATTGATTGAAAGGCCGCTCATGGAAAAAATGCACTTCACTAGAATGGACCAAGGAACAGCGGCTGACTTTGAGGTCATGAAAGGGGTTCACGAAAGAACCTTGGCAAATCTTCCTGACAGACTTTATGCTTTGTTGGAAGATCTAGCCAAAGATACCGCCTATAACATTACACGTAAAGACCATTGTCTCCAAGCCGCCACCAGAGCCTTGCGTGACAACCGCGATGATGAGTATGTTGTAGTGACCCTATTCCATGATATTGCAGAGCCTTTGGCGCCATTTAATCATGGCGAGGTAATTGCTTCAATTTTGCACCCCTTTATTTCCAGAAATAATTATTGGATGCTGGTTCAGCATGGCTTATTCCAGACCTATTTTTATGGTGACAAGATTGGCGTAGATCCCAATCAACGTGATCAATATAAGTCTGATCCTGCTTATGAGCAAACGGTTGAGTTTTGCGCCAAGTATGACGAAATTTCTTTTGACCCCAATTACAAAAGTGAGCCGCTCTCTACATTTGATCCAATAGTTAGGCGGGTCTTAAAAAAACAATGGGTTGCCCCTTAAATTGAAGAAAAGAAAAAGCCACCCGAAGGTGGCTTTTGTATAACTGGTGAGTCGGGCGGGATTCGAACTCGCGACCAATAGGCTACCATTCCATGGGCTTAGCTTTGATCCCACCTTATTTACAAACATCAAGAACAATGTGCAGTTTTGAGGTCTGATTTAGTCATTTGATTCGGTTGGTCAATTAAAATCGCCCTGGTTGATTTTATAGTTTATAAAGATAGAGAGATGCTTAGGAGGCCCTAATGGTTTGGTTTTATCTTGCTATTGCCATAGCTGCAGAAGTGATGGCAACTACTGCCCTCAAATTTAGTGAAGGCTTTACTAAAATAATGCCATCCGCACTTGTGGTGGTTGGATATGGTGGGGCATTTTATTGTTTGTCTAAGGTACTCAATCAAATTCCTATCTCCATTGCTTATGCGATTTGGTCGGGCGCAGGTGTTGCGCTTGTCGGTATAGTAGGTTGGATTTGGTTAGGGCAAAAACTAGATGCAGGGGCCTTGATTGGAATTGGATTAATCATTGCTGGGGTATTGGTAATCAATATTTTTTCCCAGTCGGTAGCGCATTAATATTTTTTACCTAATTTGAGAATATCTTGAAAAATTTTCTTGAGCTTTCAGATGATCAAATCAGACAAGTGTTTGATATCTGCAGAAATTTAGGGATATGTGGCGCAGTTTTTATAGCTGCCGAGTGGGAGCTTTCTCAAATTCAATCAATATCATCTATGATTGACGTTTTTAATGCGATAGTTTTTGCGCTTCTAATCTTGGTTGGCGTTTGGTTATTTTTGATAAATCAAATCCAAGTATTCAGAAAGCTTAAAGACGGAAAAATTTTTGGGGTGAAGTTGTTATTGCTTGGCCATATCTATAACTTGGTAGCTGTTACCCTCATTGCCTCCATCTTCTTGCATTGATCCGTCGATTTTCCCCACAAACAACATGACTAAGTGTTGTGAAACGCGACACTTGCAAGTCTCATGAGATGCCCAGTCTTAACCTAGCGTCTTAGATCCCCAATAGAAGCGTCCATTAAGTTGTATATTGCGCAGCACTGAAACTACATTTGTTCGGCCTACAAAGACAAAACCCTCACTATTGCTAGTGAGGGTTTTCTTGATGCTGGTGGGTCGGGCGAGATT
The DNA here is from genome assembly GCF_027924105.1 of Polynucleobacter sp. KF022. Classification (NCBI taxonomy): domain Bacteria; kingdom Pseudomonadati; phylum Pseudomonadota; class Betaproteobacteria; order Burkholderiales; family Burkholderiaceae; genus Polynucleobacter; species Polynucleobacter sp. KF022. The sequence goes on along the minus strand of NZ_AP026972.1, from coordinate 1,304,114 downwards.
CGAACTCGCGACCAACGGATTAAAAGTCCGCTGCTCTACCGACTGAGCTACCGACCCAGTTAAGCCATAAATTATAGCAAGAAGTTTGTTGCTCATCCTCGGGTCTACGGGGTCTGCCCGTCAGCCCTTGTAGTTACAAGTGGCTTATGAATTTACCCGTCTGGCGACCGGTGGATTTTTGGAAAAATAGTCCTTAATTCCCCTCAAAATCGCCTCTGCGATCTTGTCCTGATAGCCGTCATCGTTTAATCGGGCTTCTTCTTGTGGATTGCTAATAAATGCCGTTTCCACGAGGATTGAGGGAATGTCAGGCGCCTTTAATACGGCAAAGCTAGCTTGTTCTACCTTGGGTTTATGTAAGGCTGCAAATCCACCAATTTGCTTCAGGATGGAGTTGCCCACCTGCAGAGAATCTTTAATTTGAGCGGTCGTCGACATATCCAGCAATAAGTTGGCTACCTGCCTATCTTGAGTCTTGATATTGATGCCACCAATCAGATCGGAGGCATTTTCTTTATTTGCCATCCAGCGCGCCGTCGTGCTACTGGCCCCCATCTGGGAAAGTGCAAATACGGAAGCGCCTCTAGCATTTCTTTCAATAAAGGCATCGGCATGAATGGAGACAAATAAATCTGCTTCAACACGTCTTGCTTTTTGTACTCTGATGTGAAGCGGCACAAAATAGTCGCCATCTCTAGTTAAGAATGGGCGCATATAAGCTTCACCCTCAATCTTGTCCTTGAGTCGCTTGGCAATCGCCAGTACGACATTCTTTTCTTTTGAACCAGCTGCGCCGATGGCGCCAGGATCTTCACCGCCATGGCCAGGATCAATTGCAATCGTGATCAAGCGCTTATATTTGGCGCCCGCTGGAGGCTCTTTAATTTCTGGAATGGCTTGCGCTACGGGTGCTGCTGGAGCTTTAGCAAGCTCTTTCTCTTTCTTAGTAGCAAATTGGGCAATGAGATCTACTTCTTCATTGGATTTTTCTAGCGCGCTCTCTTTTTTAGCACTGCTTCTTACTAAAGCCATCAAAGGGTCTGGTGGAGTAGTGGGGTACAAATCAAACACCATGCGATAGTTGTACTCAGCTACTGGATCAAGCGTAAAGAGTTGGGGCTTGATTGGTTCTTTTAAGTCAAACACCAAACGCACAATGCCTGGTTGGAATTGCCCAACGCGAACTTGAGAAATATAAGGATCGTTGGGTTTTACTTTGGCTACTAAATCTTTCAGCGTGGGATTGAGTTCCAATCCTTGTACATCTACTACCAAGCGATCAGGATTAGTCAGAATCTGCTGGGTAATGGGCAGCGGCGTGTCAGATTCCAAAGTAACGCGGGTGTAGTCCTCTGATGGCCAGACGCGGACGCCTAAAATCTTGGCACCCCAAGCAATATCAACCTCTGTGAGTAATAGAGCAAAGCTCAAGAACTTCGCTGAAGTCTTCAGTGTTTGTCTTTTCGAGAGATTGGTCTTCTGATTACTCATGTATTAATAGCAAATAACTATTGTTGAATCTCTTGTAATGCCATCTTGCCAGATTGAGTGATGGCATTGAGCGTGATAGCGCGTTCGTTTTCATCTGCACCAGCAGTAAGTTGAATCTGAATATCAAAACCTGGCAAAGTACCTTCCGCTTTTTCTGGCCATTCAATGAGGCAAATTCCAGGAACGTCAAAGTGTTCCGCAAAGCCTGCTTCTTGCCACTCCAGCGGATCTCGCATGCGATACAAATCAAAATGATGTACGGTGATCGCTTGATCTTTAAATTGCAGCGTATAAGGCTCGCATAAGGTGTAGGTAGGACTCTTCACTTTGCCTTCATGCCCCATGGCTTGAATAAGGTATCTTGCAAAGGTCGTTTTACCGGCACCAAGATCACCCTCCAGAGAAATATTTAGGTGTGAGTCTGCATGTTCAGTCAGAAAGCGCTCAAAATTAGTGGCAAGCTGCCTAGCAAGAGAAGCGGTATCGGCTTCCTGCCTACAATAGAGATTAATAGCAGTAAGCGGGGGCTGGTTGGCCTGTGTTTGAGTCATTCCCCTAGTTTATTCAATTATTGCGCTACATTCTGTATTCCATATGTCTTCATCTATCAGCCCTCAATCCATCGACGAGTCCAATCTGCGTGATTGGCTCAATACCCAGGCTATGGCGCTGGGGTTCGATGGCTTGCGCATTACTGACACCCATTTAGGTCCTGCGACCGAGCGCTTGAATGAATGGTTGGCTGAAGGTCGCCACGGTCAAATGGAATACATGCAACGTCATGCAGAATTGCGCTCTAATCCTGAGCTTTTGGTGCCCGGCACCGTGCGTGTGATTTGTGTATCTATGAACTACCTGCCACCCGAGACGGACTTTGATGCTGAGTGGCAACGATTAGAAGATCCTACGCAAGCAGTCGTATCCATGTATGCGAGGGGCCGCGACTATCACAAGGTGCTACGTAATCGCTTACAAGAATTTGCCCGGCTGATTGAAGAGCGTATCGGTAAATTGGGCTATCGAGTGTTTACGGATTCAGCGCCATTGATGGAGGTGGAGTTGGCGCGCAAAGCAGGCTTAGGCTGGCGTGGCAAACATACACTCTTACTCAATCGAGAATCGGGCTCCACGTTTTTCTTGGGCGAGATCTTAGTAGATATACCCCTACCAATAGATCAAGAGGTTGAAGAGCATTGCGGCACTTGTACTTCTTGTATCGATGTTTGTCCAACAAAAGCAATCACTGCACCTTATCAATTAGACGCCCGTCGCTGCATCTCTTATTTAACCATTGAGAATCCTGACTCTATTCCTGTGGAGTTCAGACAAGCCATGGGTAATCGCGTGTATGGCTGCGATGACTGCCAACTCATTTGTCCATGGAATAAGTTTGCCAAACGTACGGAGCTGCCAGATTTTGCAAGGCGTCACGGCTTAGGGCAGGCAACACTCTTACAGCTATGGTCTTGGACTGAATCTGAGTTTGAGCAACGCCATGAAGGTAGCGCTATTCGTCGAATTGGTTACAGCCGCTGGCGTCGCAATCTAGCGGTAGCAATAGGCAATGCTTTGGCTAGCGGAGTGGAGAAGCTTGCAATTACTGAGGCACTAAACGCCGCACTTACTACTGCCGATCCTTTAGTAGCTGAACACATTGAGTGGGCCTTAGGTCAAAATGCGCATTCAGCATAAATACTCACAAGCTTTACAATTGCTACATGTCATCTAACGACCAGCCCTATATTGACCCTAGCGAAATCGCTCTAGATGAGGCTGCGGTCCAACGCTTTAAAAACCCAAGCCATGCATTTTGGTCAGGCATTCGGGATGCGGCTGGTGCCCCTGCGATGGTGCTCTTTGCCGGCATGGTTGGCTTTGGTGCGATGGGCAAAACCAACGGCTTTGATGTTTGGTTTACTACATTTACTTCGTTTTTCATGTTCGCCTTACCAGGGCAGGTGGTCTTGCTTGAGATGGCGATCACCGGATCATCCGTTCTAGCGATTGCTTTAGCAGTTACGCTGACATCGACACGCTTTATTACGATGACGGTGACGCTCTTTCCGCAGTTTCACCAAAAAGATCGTAACCGCAGTCTCTATGCTTCGGTGCATTTATTGGCTATGACTGCATGGGCTATCTCGATGCGGGAGTTTCATGCAATTGAAATTAAGCATCGCCTCAGTTACTTTGTTGGGCTAGGACTCTTGTGTTGGTTGATCTCTGTACCTGGAACTGTATTAGGTTATTACTTAGCAGGAATGGTGCCTAAACCAGTTACTTTAGGTTTGGTGTTTATCAATCCACTATTTTTCTTGCTGACCTTTACCGAAGTAAAGCCTTGGATTAATCGCATTGCCATTCTCTTAGGCTGTATTTTTGGGCCAATCTTCTTTATGCTCGATCGCGATACTAGCTTGTTAACGGCGGGTGTAGTTGCGGGCACCTTGGCTTACTTTATCGATCGTAAGTTCTTGCGCAAAAAAGCAGGAGTACTCGGATGAACGAGGCAATGGACGCTTTAAATCACATGAGCGATGCCCTCACTGGTTGGGGTTTATGGATTGCATTGGTAGGCGCCTGTCTAGGCACTTACTTCTGCCGCGCCATTGGTGTGTTTCTGTCTCAGAGCATTAATCAAGATAGCGAGATATTCCGCTGGCTAGCAGCTGTGACCTACGCAATGGTTGCTGCACTCACAGTGCGTTTGATTGTGATGCCGCTGGGTCTCATGGCAACCGTACCTTTGTGGATACGCGTTCTGATTTGCGCCTTAGCCATTGGAGTGATGATCTCTAAGCCTACAAAACGATTGGTTCCAGCATTATTGACTGGAACTTTGTTGATGGTGGGCTACGGCGTGATTCGCTAACAACCCAAATAACACCAGCCCATCTTTTTATAGATGTGCCGCCAAAATTCTGGCGATATGCACAGCTTCTCTTTGAGTACCATCCGCAATTTGATGACGGCAGCTCGTACCATCAGCTACCACCCAGCTATCTGGTGACTTCCGAATACTAGGCAAGAGGCTTGCTTCAGCCATTTGCTTAGATACTTCAATATGCTCTGCTTCATAACCAAAGCTACCAGCCATGCCGCAGCAAGATGATTCGATAAGCTTTGGCTCTGCATTAGGAATGAGTTTGAGCAACTCCATGGCCGGAGTAACGGCAGCAAATGACTTTTGATGGCAGTGACCATGAAACAGTACAGGCTTATCCGCAGCTTTAAGTTGGATGTTGAGCTTCCCGGCTTTAGCTTCGCTCGCTAAGAACTCTTCTAGGAGTTGTGCTTTTTTAGAAACGCTGACTGCACTCTCGCCAAAGCCCATCACCAAGGCTTCATCTTTTAGAGTGAATAAGCAAGAAGGTTCTAAGCCAATAATCGGAATGTGCTTGTCTGCATAAGGTGCAAGATGATCAACCAATTCGCCAAGTGTTGCCTTGGCTTTATCAACCATGCCTACTGCAAGATAGGTTCTGCCACAGCAAAACTCTTTGGAGCATGAACTTTCTGCTTGGTTTGCTGTTTTACTTTGGTTCTTGCTGTGACTTTTATTGGGGATATGCACACGATAGCCTGCAGCCTTGAGTACCTTTAATGCTGCCTGGAGATTTTCATCCTCAAAGTAAGCATTAAATGTATCGGCTAACAGAACTACGCCCTTGCCATCGACATTGCTTGCCAACTGTTCTGGAGTGTATTGATAAGAATCTCTTGCCTTCTGGTTCCAGAAGGTTTTACTCTTCCAGGTTGGTAGGCTTCTTTGTGCAGAGATGCCCATGATCCATTCTTGTAACTTAGCAATCGGCGCAACGTGATTACGTAGATTGAGAAGACTTGGCAAAAATGGAATATTGCTAATCGTGCTGGCATATTTGGGAAGATAGGCAACTGCTAGATCTCTGAGTGAGTGGCCTACACGCTTCTTGTAAGCAGAGAGGAACTCAATCTTCATCTTGGCCATATCAACGCCAGTAGGGCACTCGCGACGACATGCTTTGCAACTCACACAAAGCTCCATCACTTCTTTAATAGCATCGCTACCTAGGGGTGAGGATTCATCTTTAATATCGAGTTGATTGGAAAGTGCAAGGCGCAGCGTATTGGCTCTGCCACGAGTGAGATGTTTCTCGTCACGAGTGACGCGGTAGCTCGGACACATGACTTCCGCGTCAAACTTACGGCAGTGACCATTGTTATTACACATCTCCACTGCTTTGGCTAAACCCATTGCAGGGTCACCGCCTGTGCCTGGTGCTGTAGTTTCTTCTGTGACAGGATCGTTTTGTACGTTCCAAGCAGACCAATCGAGTGCAGGTTGCAGTGGTATGACTTTATAGCTTGGTGGAAATCTAAAGTTGATGGGGTCATCCATCTTTGGTGGATTGACGATCTTGCCCGGATTAAATAATCCTTTGGGGTCGAATGCGTGTTTGATTTCAGCAAGGGCTTCGGTGATCTTGGGGCCAAACTGCCAAGAGATCCATTCACCACGGCATAGACCGTCACCATGCTCACCGCTATATGCACCCTTGTATTTGCGTACTAAGGCAGATGCCTCTTCAGCAACAGCACGCATCTTCTGTGCGCCATCTCTACGCATATCCAAAATAGGGCGTACATGTAATGTACCTACGGAAGCATGGGCATACCAAGTGCCACGTGAGCCATATTTAGAAAACACTTCAGTCAATGCTTGGGTGTAGTCAGCTAAACTCTCCAGGGGTACGGCGCAGTCTTCAATAAAGCTCACTGGCTTACCATCACCTTTGAGGCTCATCATGATGTTGAGACCTGCTTTGCGTACTTCCCACAAGTTCTTTTGCAGGGATGCATCAGGCATTGGCACAACAGAACCTGGTAAACCGAGATCACTCATGAGTTCTTGTAATGCTTTGAGCTTATCCAAGAGTGGCGCATGCGCTTCACCTGAAAATTCCACCAACAGAATCGCTTCAGGTGTTTTAGCGGTGTGATCCACTAATGCAGTCTCAATGGTTTTCTTGAAGCTTGGATTGCTGCGTGCCAAATCAATCATGGTGCGATCGACTAACTCAACAGCGGTAGGGCCCAATTTCACAATATGCTGGGCACTATCCATGGCCTTATAGAAGCTCGCGAAGTTCACAATGCCCAGCACCTTGTGTTGCGGCAAAGGTGCTAGCTTGAGCTTGAGCGATTTGAAGTACGCGAGAGTCCCTTCGCTACCTACTAACAAATGCGCCAAATTAACGCTACCGTCTTGGGTATAAGGCAATTCGCTTTGGGGATTGAAGATGTCGAGGTTATATCCCGCAACCCTTCTCAACACCTTCGGAAAGTGCGCTTCGATCTCAGGTGTGAGGGTATGGGCTAAGCCTTTAACAAAGTCGCCTAACTCTTTAGCAACACCAGAGCTGTTAGCGTAATTACCAAACTGAGCGACTTGGCCATTCGCTAGCCACGCATCAATCCCTAAAACGTTATGCACCATATTGCCGTAAGCAATGGAGCGACTGCCACAGGAGTTGTTGCCTGCCATACCGCCAATGGTTGCTTGGCCAGCAGTGGAGACGTCAACTGGATACCAGAGACCGTATTGCTTTAAAGAGCCATTAAGGTGATCAAGCACGATGCCGGGCTCAACTTCAACATAACCTTTATCAAGATTGAGATCTAAAACATTTCTGAAATATTTGGTGTTATCAATGACTAGTGCTGCACCAGTAGTTTGACCACATTGGCTAGTGCCACCACCACGAGGTAAGACTGGCACACCCAGTTCAGCAGCAATCTGAATGGCGCTGGAAATATCTTGCGCGGTCTTTGGCACAAATACGGCAACTGGCATGGCCTGGTAGATGGAGGCATCAGTTGCATAACGGCCACGACTCGCGCTATCGGTCATTACTTCGCCAGAAGTTTCTTGGCGCAAGCGTTTGGCTAGCTCGGCCTGATCCACCATCAGTTCTTTGAGGTCTAGAGGCTTATTCATAACTTGCTTGTCTCCGCATCTTTGATTTCTGCTTCTGATTTCAGTAGCTGCACTACAACATCGCGCTTGTTCTGTACGTGCTGAATCATGATTTTTCTCATGCGGGCAGCATCTCTAGCTTTGAGTGCATCGAGCATCTCTTGGTGCTCTTCTACAGCCTTTTCCCATTTCACGCCATCTTGGTTGGAGCGAAAGCGCAATGCTTCGATGCGCGCATTAACTTGTGTGAAGAGTCTAGAGAGCACCGGATTATTTGCTGCTTGATTAATGAGATGGTGAATACGCAGATTGAGTTTGTAATAACTCGACAAATCACGACGAGCATATGAAGCCATCATTTCGTATTGGAGGGCCTCTAACTCTGAGAGAGTGGTGTCGCTAACATTATTGGCAGCCAACTCACCAGAGAATCCTTCGAGATCGGCAATCACATCAAAAGTGTGAATCACATCCTCAAGGGTTAGCTGAACTGCAATAGCGCCACGATTGGTAATGAGTTCAACTAAGCCATCTGCAGCTAAGCGACGAATCGCCTCCCGAATAGGGGTGCGAGATACATTGAGACTTTCAGCCAACTCGCGCTCATTGAGTTTGCTGCCGGGCGCGATCTTGCCCTCGACCAAGAGTGATCTGAGCTTTTGAAAGGTGGCCTCGTGCAAATTCTGAGAATTGGGCTGTTCTATGGTTGCCATGCTGGAATCCCCTAAACCCTATATTTGTATACAAAATTAACAATAAGCCATCATAAAGCATAAATACAGGCTTTAAATGCCTATTTATAGGTTTATTTAAGTAATTATTTCAAATAATTTGTATACAAAATGGAAAATTGGCAAAAATTGTCATACACTAGCGTTAGAAATAACACCCATAAACACACCCATAAGTGAGACAAAGCATGTTGAAACTTGATAACCACGCATCAGGACGCCACTTTTTGCATATTCCTGGCCCAAGCCCTGTGCCCCCACGCGTACTGCGCGCCATCAGCTATCAAACCATCGACCATCGTGGTCCTGAGTTTGGCGCCTTCGGTCTGAAGGTTTTAGAAAACATCAAAAAGATTTTTAAAACTGAGCAGCCGGTCATTATTTATTCCGCTTCCGGAACTGGTTCTTGGGAGGGTGCTTTGGTAAACGTACTGAGTCCTGGCGACAAAGTGTTGTTCTACGAAACTGGTCAGTTTGCTAACTTGTGGCGCGCACTTGGCAAGCGCCTTGGTTTAGATGTTGAGGTAGTTGGTAAAGCAGGACAAGATAGCTGGCGTTGGGGTGTTGACGCTGCAGTAATCGAAGAGCGTTTGCGAAAAGATACTGGTCACGAGATCAAGGCCGTTTGTGTAGTGCATAACGAAACTTCTACTGGTGTCACTTCCAATATTGCAGCGGTACGTAAAGCGATTGATTCTTTAAAGCACCCAGCCTTGTTACTTGTAGACAGCGTATCTGGCTTGGGTTCGGCGGATTATGAGCATGACAAGTGGGGCGCTGACGTGACGATCTCTGGCTCACAAAAAGGCTTGATGTTGCCACCTGGCATTGGCTTTAACGCCTTGTCACCCCGTGCTATCGAAGTCAGTAAGACTAACAAAATGCATAAAGCATATTGGGCCTGGGATGAAATTCTCGAATCCAATAAAACAGGTTACTGGCCAACGACTCCGAGCACCAATTTGATGTACGGTTTGCATGAAGCGATGGATATGATGATGGCCGAAGGATTGGATACGATCTTTGCACGCCATCAACGTTTGGCAGCAGCTTGTCGTGAGGCAGTAAAGGCCTGGGGTTTAGAAATTCAGTGTCAAGACAAAGATTGCTATTCACCAGTGCTCACTTGCATTGCAACACCTGAGGGTATGGATGCTGATGTATTGCGTAAACATGCGCTGGAGAAATTCAATCTCTCCCTGGGCACTGGTTTGGGCAAGATCAAAGGCAAGGCATTCCGTATCGGCCATTTGGGTGATTGCAATGAATTGAGCTTGATGGCTGCTTTAAGTGGTGTAGAGATGAGCTTGGGCTCTATGGGCTTTAAGCCCAAGGCCAGCGGCGTAGTTGCTGCCCAAGAATTTCTCAAATAGCCTTAAATAATCAATTAGTTGGGTGGAGACAGGGTGTAGCAAGGCTTCTAGACCGGAGTCGGGCTACACCCCTTATAATTCAGGTGCTCTGTATAGATAGCACTTTCATCATATAAAACATATTCGAGACAAAGAAAGATTAACCATGTTGGCTACTAAACCTTATTTAACTCAAGCTGATGTTCAAAAGATTTTGAATGCAGCCGATCAACACGCTGCTAAAAATAATTTAGCAGTGACGATTGCCGTTTGTGATGATGGCGGTCATATGTTGGGTTTAATTCGTCGTGATGGTTGCGCTCCTTTGTCTGCCTATATTGCTCAAGAAAAAGCACGCACTGCTGCAATGGGTAAACGTGAGACACGTGTATACGAAGAAATTATTAATAATGGTCGTCATGCTTTTTTATCTGCCCCCCATGTATCGGGCATGTTAGAAGGCGGCGTCAATATCGAGGTAAATGGGTTTACCATCGGCGCAGTCGGCGTTTCCGGCGTTAAATCTGCGGAAGATGCTGAGACCGCTAAGGCCGGCATTGCCGCCATCATGTAAGTTACCTTGACAAATACTGCTACTGAAATAAATTTTTCTACAGGGGTTAGCGATAGCGCTACCCCTACCGATGTTAGTAACACCCCTCCAGCAACTATTACTTTTGCTGACTTTGGTTTAGACCCGAAAATTCAAAAAGCGGTCTCTGAGCAGGGCTACAACACTCCAACTCCCATTCAAGCGCAATCGATTCCGCATGTTTTGGCGGGAAGCGATTTAATGGGTGCTGCGCAAACTGGTACTGGTAAGACCGCTGCTTTTGTATTGCCGATTATTCAAAAGATTTTGCGCCACGCTAGTAATAGCGCGTCTCCGGCGCGTCATCCAATTCGCGCATTGGTTCTCACGCCCACGCGTGAGTTAGCAGTGCAGGTTGCTGAGAACGCAGCCAGTTATTCCAAACATACAGATTTACGCGCTGCAGTAGTTTATGGCGGCGTAGATATGAAAGAACAAGTTGCAATCTTACGCAATGGCGTAGAGATTTTGATTGCTACCCCTGGGCGCTTGCTCGACCACATTGGTTCTAAAGTGGCCAATCTCTCTCAAGTAGAAATATTGGTCTTAGACGAAGCCGATCGCATGCTCGATATGGGCTTCTTGCCAGACTTGCAGCGCATCATTGATTTGATTCCAGCGCAAAGACAAACATTGCTGTTCTCTGCTACTTTCTCACCAGAAATTAAAAAGCTGGCGCAAAGTTACTTGCGCACCCCGGTAACGGTTGAGGTCGCCCGTCAAAATGCTGCAGCTGATACGGTCAAGCAAGTGGTGCACATGGTTTCCTCTGCGGATAAGCAACGCGCAATTGTGAAGGTATTAGAGGCCCGCACTCGTGCTGGTTTATCACGTCAATGCATCATCTTTACCAATAGCCGTTTGGGTTGTGCAAAATTGTCACGCGCACTTGAACGTGATGGTATTAAAGCGGGCGCCATTCATGGTGACAAGAGTCAGGGTGAGCGCACTTTAACTTTAGATGCGTTCAAGTCTGGCGCCATTGAAGCGCTGGTGGCCACTGATGTAGCAGCGCGCGGTTTAGATATTCCGGACATGCCTTGCGTTATTAATCATGAGTTGCCATACAACGCAGAAGACTTTATTCATCGTATCGGTCGTACTGGCCGTGCCGGTAGCAAGGGTGATGCGATTGCCTTAGTTGATGCTAGTGAGAAGCGCTTACTCGACGATATTGAAAAGTTGATGAAGCGTAAATTGGATGTGAAGCCGTTACCTGAAGGTGCGCCCTCACCAAGTCGCCCATCATCTAGTGGCTATGGCAGCGCGCCAGCTAAGATGTCTGATCCCTTCTTCTATAAGCCATACGAGCCATCTGCATCTACAGCATCTGCTACAGATCCTGCAAAGCCAGAAGAGAAAAAAGCAGGCATTACTCCTGCTAAGCCGGCTGTTGGTGCTTTGCTTGGCGGCTTTAAAAAGAAATAAAGAAACCAGAAATCAATTGCAAGAAGAAAAGCAAAGCGATTTAGCTTTTCCATGCACGAGTAGCTGCCAGTAGCCACTCTGCAATAGTGACATTCTCGCCATCAGGCAAATTACGTAACCCCAAATGTTTGGCAGCCTTACGTAACTCTATGAGCGAGTGTTTTTCATCTTGAGTATTGATTTTTGTTGCCAATGTTTGCTTGCTCAGTTTTTCGCCATGCTCATCGAGTACTAGAGGTAAGTGCAGATACTCCGGTCTTGGGTATCCTAGCAATTCCTGCAGATAAATTTGTCTTGCAGTATTGCTTAATAAATCTTCGCCACGGACGATATGAGTAATGCCTTGCTCTGCATCATCGACAACAACAGCAAGTTGATAAGTAAACAGGCCATCGCTTCTCCGTAGAACAAAATCACCTACTGCAGTATTGAGATCTTGGCTTTGTTGGCCCAACCCTAAATCCTGAAATTGAATATGGCAATCCGCTGGAAGAGCGATACGCCAAGCCCTTTTTAAATCTTGAAGAGTGGGCTGAGGATTACGATTTAAATCGACGATACCCAAAGTGGTAGGCCGGCAGGTGCCTGGATAGACCATTTCCTGGTTTCGAGGGGTTTCTATGCCAAGTCTGATCAGGGCATTGGCAATGGTTTGCCTGGAGCAGGTGCAGGCATATAGGCATTCTTGTCCATTTAAGCGCTCTAAGGCAGCTTGGTAGGCCTCTTGGCGTTGGGATTGATAGATGATCTCCTCATCCCAAGAAAGCCCACAGGCAAGCAATTGGGACTGAATTTGCTGGGTTGCCTCAGGGATGCACCTTGGGGCATCTAAATCCTCAATTCTGAGAAGCCATTGACCCCCATTTTTTCGGGCATCTAGCCAGCTTCCAAGGGCTGTGGCTAGGGATCCGGCATGGAGTGGTCCGGTAGGGGATGGGGCAAATCGCCCGCGATAGCCGCCGGCTGGGGATGCAAGGTTTTTAGGTGTCGACACAGCTAAAATCATCTCATGGCTTCACCCCGTTTTGTTCATCTCCGCGTCCATTCCGAGTTTTCGATTACGGATGGAGTCGTTCGCATTGATGATGCGGTCGCAGCAGCTGTCAAAGACGAGATGGGTGCCCTAGCCATCACGGATTTAAGTAATTTATTTGGTTTGGTGCGTTTTTACACTGCTGCACGCTCGAGTGGTATCAAGCCGATTGCGGGTGCTGACGTTTGGATTAGCAATCCTCAGGATCCGGATCAGCCCTATCGTTTACTGTTATTGGTACAAAACCATTCTGGCTATCTCAATTTATGTGAGTTGCTCAGTAGAGCATCTCTCGATAATCAATCTCGCGGTCGCGCTGAAGTGGATTCAGCTTGGTTTAGTGAGCCTGCCGCTAAAGCGGAAGATAAAGCAGCAAAACGCACTTTGTCTTATGGATTGATTGCACTCTCAGGTGCGCGTATGGGTGAGGTTGGAACAGCATTGTTAGCCGGCCAAGAAGATCATGCCAAGATTGTTGCGCGGCGTTATGAAAAGCTATTCCCAAAGTCTTTCTATATTGAAGTTCAGCGCGGCGGCAATCCTCAGGATGAAAAACAACTGCAACTGGCATGTCATCTAGCTAGTGATTTGGATTTACCAGTAGTTGCAACCCACCCAGTGCAGTTCATGCAGAGAAGTGATTTCACGGCGCATGAGGCCCGTGTCTGTATTGCCGAAGGTGAATTGCTGGGCAATCCTCGCCGCACTAAAAAGTTTAATGAAGAGCAATACTTCCTCACTCAAGAGGAGATGGAAAAGCGTTTCGCTGATTTGCCAGTAGCCATAGCCAACTCGGTTGAAATCGCTAAGCGATGCAATCTCTCTTTAGTTTTAGGTCAGCCGCGCTTGCCGGATTTTCCAATTCCGCCTGGAATTAGTTTGGAAGATTATTTATTGCAACAATCTGAGATCGGTTTAAAGCGCCATATGGAGCGCAACTTCCCAGATGCAGAAGAGCGCGAAAAAGAAATGGCGCGTTATCACGAGCGTTTAGTGTTCGAGGTGAAGACCATTTCTCAAATGGGCTTCCCAGGCTACTTCTTAATCGTGGCCGACTTTATCAACTGGGCAAAAAATAATGGCGTACCGGTGGGTCCAGGCCGTGGATCTGGTGCAGGCTCTTTAGTGGCTTACTCACTCGGTATTACCGACTTAGATCCACTGCGTTACAACTTGCTCTTTGAGCGCTTCTTAAATCCAGAGCGGGTATCGATGCCCGACTTCGATATTGACTTCTGTCAGCACGGTCGTGACCGTGTGATCCAGTACGTAAAAGATAAATACGGTAAGGATGCAGTCAGTCAGATTGCGACTTTTGGAACGATGGCTGCTAGAGCGGCGATTCGCGATGTGGGTCGCGTACTAGAGCAGGGCTATAACTTTGTGGATGGCATTGCTAAGCTGGTGCCGAATAAGCCAGGTCAATATATGACTATTGAGATGGCAAAGAAGGAAGAGAAGCAATTAGCCGAACGCGAGAAGAATGAAGACGAGGTGCGTCAATTACTATCTTTGGCGCAGCAGTTAGAAGGCATGACTCGTAACGTCGGTATGCACGCGGGTGGTGTGTTGATTGCTCCTGGGCGTCTCACTGATTTTTGTCCACTGTATACCCAAGAAAGTAAAGATCAAGACAGTAGCTCCGTCATTAGTCAGTTTGATAAAGATGACGTAGAAGCGATTGGATTGGTAAAGTTCGATTTCTTGGGCTTAACCACCCTAACCATCTTGGCGGCTGCAGAGCGCTGGATTAAAACTTTACATGCTGATCGCAGAGATTGGAATATTGGGGAGATACCGCTCGATGATGAAAAAGCATTTGATGTTCTCAAGCGTGCTAATACTGTCGCAGTATTCCAGCTAGAAAGCCGCGGTATGCAAGGCATGCTGCGTGAAGCCAAGCCCGACCGCTTTGAAGACATCATTGCTTTGGTGGCATTGTATCGCCCAGGTCCAATGGATTTGATCCCAGACTTTATTGAGCGTAAGCATGGCCGTCAAAAAGTAGAGTATCCCGATCCGCGTATTGAGCCTGTTTTGCGTGAAACCTACGGCATCATGGTTTACCAAGAGCAGGTGATGCAGATGGCACAGATGATTGGCGGCTACTCATTAGGCGGCGCTGACATGTTGCGTCGTGCGATGGGTAAGAAAAAGCCAGAAGAAATGGCGCAGCATCGCAAGATCTTTAGCGATGGCGCAAAAGCCGGTGGTATCTCTGAAGGTAAGGCCAACGAGATCTATGACTTGATGGAGCGTTTTGCGGGCTATGGATTTAATAAGTCTCACGCTGCTGCATATGCACTTCTAGCCTATCAAACTGCTTGGCTTAAGGCGTATTACCCAGCTGAATTTATGGCGGCCAACTTATCGCTCGCTATGGATGACACCGATAAGGTAAAGATTCTGTATGACGATTGCTTGGCCAACAACATTCGGGTGTTCTCACCAGACATTAATACGGGAGTTTATGATTTCACGCCATTGCGTGCACCTGATGCAGCACCAGATTCCCCGATTAGTCATATTCGTTATGGCTTGGGCGCGGTGCGTGGCACTGGTGAGGCAGCAATTGAATCTATAGTTAAAGCACGAGAAACCGGCGGCCCATTTAAAGATTTGTTTGATTTCTGCGCGCGCGTAGATCGTCGCCAGGTGAATCGCCGTGCTATAGAAGCGCTCATGCGTGCTGGTGCATTTGATAGCCTGTATCGTGACTCCGTGCCTGCCGGTGGTAATTTGTATGACATTCGCTCTACCTTACTTGCTTCTTTAGCAAGAGCGATTGAAGCTGCCGAGCAAGCTGAGGCTTCGATTCACCAGGTGAGCTTGTTTGAAGATGCTGGCGAAGAGAATCGCCATCTACCAGAGTTAGTACGCGAGCCTGTTTGGTCTGAAAAGAAGCGTCTGCAAGAAGAGAAGAATGCTTTAGGACTTTGTTTAACGGGTCATATGTTTGATGCCTATCGTGACGAGACCTCCCACTTCATTCGTCAACCTTTATCAAAAGTCACTGAAGGCAAAGATCAGCTGATCGCTGGCATTATCACTTCAGCGCGGATGTTGACTGGCCAGCGCGGTCGTATGATGATTGCAACCATCGATGATGGCACTGCAGCTTTAGAGGTAACTTTGTATAGCGAAGTATATGAACCCAATCGCTCATGGCTCAAAGAAGACGAGCTATTGGTTGCTAAAGTGAATGTGACCCCAGATAAGTTCTCAGGCGGTATGCGGATTGTGTCTGAGGCTGTTATGGATATTACCGGTGCTCGAATGCGTTTTGCTCGCAACGTCCATGTCTGTATTGATAACGCCATCGATATCAAGATGCTTCGCAGTCAAATTAATCCTTACTTGATGGCCAATCGTGTCAGAGATCCTAAGTTAGGAGCTACTGCTCCAGCTGTACCAGGATCAAATGATGGCATGAAGGGCTTGATGTTGACTGCTGCGGTGACAACTAGCGGCGGCGCCTGTTTAATGCAGTTCCCAGAAGAGCTGCGCATCTATCCAGACGACGCTTGTTTGCATGGCCTGAATCAGATTTTGGCTTCCAAACAAAAAGACCCTGTGCAGGTTCAGTACCACTAAGAATATTTTTTTAGTGTTGTCGCTAATTTAGTTTGCTAGCGCTTTTTGAATCGCTTCAATTACTTGTTTAGGCTCTAGTAGATCCAAACACTCGCTATAGCTATCCGCTTTATCAAGACAACCTGCTTTGCGGCAAGGTACGCATTCACCTGGACCTTGCAAAATAGTGACATTACCCACAGTTTGTGAGCGAGCACGTAGTTGAAAAGGCTGCTCACCTACAAAACCATTAGGCCATGGGCCAAAGTTGGTTGGGGGTGTGGCACCAAAGAGGGCGATAGTAGGAGTATTGCAAGCTGCTGCTAAATGCGTAATGGACGTATCTACTCCAATGTATACAGTAGCACTGCGAATGAGCGTCCCCGCCTGTGGAATGGATAACTTGCCAGCAGCGTTAATCACCTGACTCTTTATATCTTCCGCCAACAAAGACATGATGTCGTGATTCAGTTGTACATCTTGCTTGGCCGGAGAGGCGCTCAACACCACCTGAAATCTTTGTTTCACTAGCCACGTAATAAGTTCCTGCCAGTACGCTAATGGCCAGCGTTTATAAGCAGTCAGCGGTCCTGGGTGAACAACAATATAGGGCTGCTTGAGTTCGCCGGCAATGATAGGCGTTAAAGGCTCGCCTGCTGGGGGTGTGACTGATATCGGCTTAGAAAATAATTGCGCAGAATTTTTAAAGAAAGCTTCTAGTAGGCGCAGCTTTTCGGTAATGACGTGTTGATTAAAGTAATCCACATCGACGGTATGCAAGCAAATCAATTTCTTCCATGCATTTTGTTTATTGCTCTTGGTGCGCTTATGTTGATCTTCGGCATCTTTGCCTTGGGGGTGACCACCGAGAACACCAATTCTTCTAAAAGCTGACACCAGACCATACAGGTATGCGCGATCACTGGGTTGGGTTACAACAGCTAGGTCATAGCGCTGAAATAAACGATTGAATAGAGAGAGGTATTCACGAAATCCTGGGCGATCAGATGTCTCGATGATCTCAGCGATATCGGGATTGCCATGCAGCATCTCTAGCTTGCCGCGATATCCCAAAAAGTGAAACTCCGCATCTGGCCAGAGCTCTCTAGCCTTGCTAATAAGGGGGGTTGTTACCAGCACGTCACCAATCTGCCGTGTGGCAATGAATAGCACTCTCTTAGGCTTGAGGGTAGAGTAATTCGTCATAGCAGTATGAGTATTTACAGTGCCTTTGCCATGATTTTTTCACGCACACGCCGTGCGTTCTCAGCAGCATTGCTTTGATCATGAATTTTATGGAAAAGGTGCAGCACTTCAGTCGACCAAGAGCCCGATTTACGGGTGATGCCATGATGCTGCATTCTAAAAACAAAATCCGCATCTTCATGGCCCCAACCAGTCATGGTTTCATCAAAGCCATTAATGGCTTTAGCATCTGATTTCCAGCAGGCCATATTACAACCCTTGATACGGCGCCAGACAAACTTTTTGTAATCACGCCATGAGCCATTACCCAGTTTTATTTTGAGAGGCCAGTATTTATTAATGCCTCCAGCAATTCTTTTGCTGAATAGAGCTGTGCAGAAGGCGGAGAAGTTCCATTGAGGCCAGGAGAGTAACTCCTTCGTGAGATCTTCACTAAGTAACACTCGGCTGCCGGTGACGAGATATCCTTTTTGTGCCAATGCGCGATGCCGCGCTATAAAGTCAGGCTGAACAATGCAATCCCCATCCAGAAATACCAGGTAGTCACCATGGGCTGCATCAATCGCTTGATTGAGTATTTTGGTTTTCCGAAAACCAATATCTTCTTGCCATAAATGAGTAATGGCTATGGGAGATGAATGCTTGAACGATTCAATGACCTGTTTGGTGCTCTCGGTGGAGCCATCATCGGCAATGATGATCTCAAAGTCTTTATCTGTTTGGGTTGCGAGTGATTCGAGACAAAGCTTGAGCGCTTGTGGCCAGTTGTAGGTGGCCAACAAAATCGAAATCATTTATTCGCTTCCTGGTTGAGGTGCCAGAGCTTGATATAGCGGTAGTAAGTACCTTGACCATTGGATACAGCCAAAGCAAACCCTTGCGCGCCATCTAAAAAACCTGCGCGAATAATATACGTGCGAATAAATGCCCAAACACCATGAAGAACGGCTTTTAGAGGACTGCTAGTTTTGCCCTTGGCAAATGCTTGCTCTGCCGATGCAGTCGAATAGCGATCAAGTTTTTGCAAAACTTGGGAGTAGTTCATAAAACTGTAATGCAACATCGGGTTTTCTAGTTTGGCGACCTGCCCATTAGGAATGAGTCTTTCATGCACCAGGTCATCAGAGAAGCGGGCAGTACCACGCTTAAAGAGACGGTCAACATAATCAGGGCTCCATCCGGAGTGGCGGATAAATCGACCGCAATACCAAGACAATCTGGGAATAGCAAAGCAGTCCACATGAGCGCTATGGTGAATTGCCGTCTGGATTTCTGAGCGCAGGGCAGGAGTTAACCTTTCATCGGCGTCCAAAGAGAGTACCCAATCGCCTGTTGCGAGATCTAGGGCCCGGTTCTTTTGGGGGCCAAATCCAGGCCAGTCTGAAGGCTGGGAGATGGTTGCCCCATGGTTTTGGGCTATTTCTAGGGTGCGGTCAGCGCTATTGGTATCTACAATCACGATCTGCTGGGCAATCCCCTCTAGGGAGGCCAGACAGTCGGCCAAATTGGCCTCTTCATTGCGGGTGATGAGTATGACGGATAACGTGGGCATAATTCATTATATGAATGCTAAAGACCGTACCGCACTAAATCGCTTAATTACGTACCTAAAGCCCCATATTGGCTTGATAACTGGCTCCCTACTGGCTATGGCGGTAGTGGCTGCTGCCGAGACCTCCATCCCGGCATTAATGAAGCCTCTTTTAGACCGCGGCTTTACTGGTCAGCTCAATAGCAAGCTTTGGCAAGTGCCGGTTTTCTTAGTGGGCCTTGCATTGGTCCGCAGTTTGGCTCAGTTCTTCTCCAATTATTTGCTATCCCGCGTGATTAATTCAGTATTGCTCAAGTTACGGGAGCAAATGTTTCAAACTTTATTGCATGCAAAGACAAGTTTTTTCCAGCAGAACTCCGCATCTAAATTAATCAATGCCGTTGTGTTTGAGGTAAATAATGTTCTCTCAGTGATGGGTGGCATGTTGATTAGTTTGGTGCGTGACTTGTTGACGGTTATTGGCTTAATGGGATATTTAATTTATTTGAACTGGCAATTGACATTAGTTGTCCTGATTATTTTCCCTGTAATTGCATTTGTCATGAGTAAAGTGAATCGCCGCTTGAGATCGCTGAATAGAGAACAGCAAACGCTCACCAGCGATTTAGCTTATATCGTTGAAGAAGCTGCCGCGGGTTACAAAATTGTCAAAGTACATGGTGCTGAAGAATATGAAATGAATCGCTTTAGACAAAAGGCTGAGCGTGCACGTCAGTTTGCCTTGAAGTCTGCAGTAGCTGGCGGCCTAAATCAGCCCATTACCCAGCTAATTGCCTCCATGGCTTTATCCGTAGTATTGGTTATTGCATTGATGCAATCTGCCACTGAAGGCACGACTGTTGGCGGCTTTGCGGCCTTTATTACCGCCATGATGTTGGTCATTTCACCACTTAAGCATTTGGCTGACATTAATCAACCCCTTCAGCGTGGCTTGACTGCTGCTGAAATGGTCTTTGGCATGATGGATGAGCCATTTGAGGAGGATGAGGATCGCAAGCTCAATATGCGATCTTTAGAAAAAGCAAAAGGCGCTATTCGCTTTGATGATGTTGGTTTTTCGTATCAACAAGAGGTGGGGCGTAAAGATGCTTTACGTAATATCAATCTCAGCATTAAGCCGGGCGAAGTTGTGGCCTTCGTTGGCCCATCGGGTGGTGGCAAATCCACGCTCGTCAATTTATTGCCGCGCTTCTATAAGCCAACTAGCGGCCATATTTTCTTGGACGATATTCCCCTGGAAGATATTGTGTTGGCTGATGTTCGTAAGCAAATTGCATTCGTCAGTCAAGATGTGATCCTCTTTAACGATACGATTGCGGCAAACGTGGCATATGGCGCAGATACTCAAGAGGCAATTGATCGTGGCCGAGTGATAGAGGCCTTAGAGGCTGCGAATCTGACCGCACTCATTAAAGAATTGCCTGAGGGTATTGATTCGATGGTGGGTGATAACGGTAATCGCTTATCTGGCGGGCAACGCCAGCGTATGGCGATAGCGCGCGCAATCTATAAAAATGCCCCAATTTTGATTTTGGACGAAGCCACTTCAGCCCTGGATTCAGAGTCTGAGCGCCAAGTGCAGGATGCGCTTGATCGCCTTATGGCGGGTAGAACTACTTTGGTAATTGCTCACCGCTTGTCAACTATTGAACATGCTGATCGTATTGTGGTGTTAGAGCATGGCCAGATTGTAGAAAATGGCTCACACGAAGATTTGATTAAGCAAGATGGACTCTATGCCAACCTGCATCGCATCCAATTTTCTAACGCTTAATTAACGAGTAGGTTTAACTCAGAACAATATCGTATTGCTCTTGGCGGAAGCTACCTTCAGCCTGGAGGGTAATTGGCTTACCAATAAAGTCACCTAACTGTGCCAAGAATTGATTCTCTTCTTCTAGGAAGAGGTCGATGACATCGGGCGCTGCTACGATTCTAAATTCTCTTGGGTTAAATTGACGGTGCTCTCGCACAATCTCGCGCAAAATCTCGTAACAAATAGTTTGAGCAGTTTTCACTTCACCCTTGCCAAGGCAGGTAGCACAGGGCTCGCAGGTGATATGGGCTAAGGATTCGCGAGTGCGTTTACGAGTCATCTCCACTAAGCCTAGCGCAGAGAAGTCACTTACTGAAGTGCGAGCATGATCACGTTCTAGATTTCGATTGAGCTCATGTAATACAGACTCTTGATGATCTTTGCCAACCATGTCGATGAAATCAATGATGATGATCCCGCCGAGGTTACGCAAGCGTAGCTGCCTTGCAATTGCTTGGGCTGCCTCCAAATTCGTTTTGAAAACTGTGTCATCCAGATTGCGCGCACCAACATAGCTGCCAGTGTTCACATCAATCGTTGTCATAGACTCGGTTTGGTCAATCATCAAATAGCCACCGGACTTGAGATCAACTCGACGACCGAGTGCCTTATTAATTTCAGCATCGACATCAAATAAATCAAAGAGTGCACGTTCACCACGATGCAATGTCAGCTTGCCTAAAAGATTAGGCATGTAAGCATTAGTAAAAGCCTTCAACTTCTCGAAATTCTCAGCCGAATCAACCCGAATTTGTGTGGTTTCTTCTCCAGCCACATCGCGTAAGACGCGTTCTGCCAAGCTGAGGTCTTGATAGAGCAGGGTGGGCGCGGGATTATTTTTCATCGCCGCATGAATATTGTCCCAAGTGGTGCGCAGGTACAGCATGTCATGCTGCAGCTCAGTATCGGAAGCATCCTGAGCGCTGGTGCGCACGATAATGCCACCTTTTTCATCGGATGCCATTAAGCTAGCGAGACGAGCCTTGATAGCTTCACGCTCTTCGGGTTGATCGATGCGTTGAGAGACGCCAATATATTTTTCGGTAGCAGCATCGCTGCCAGCAGGCGGTAGGTAAACCAAATTACGCCCAGCAATGCTGAGTTGAGTTGTCAGGCGCGCACCTTTTGTACCTAAAGGATCTTTAAGAACTTGTACCAAAAGGGTTTGACCTTCAAACAATAATTTTTCAATTTGTGCCTGAGGATTATTCTGCGTGATATCAGCAACGTGCATAAAAGCAGTGCGCTCTAGTCCAATCTCGATAAATGCCGATTGCATACCCGGTAGAACTCGAACCACTTTGGCTAAATAGATATTGCCCACAATACCGCGTTGGCGAGTGCGTTCAATTTGCAGCTCTTGAACCGCCCCTTGCTGAATTAAAGCAACTCGCGTTTCTTGCGGTGTGATATTGATCAGTATTTCTTCGTTCATTTGCTAGTCAGGCCGGCAATTTCAAGTAATTGTTGGGTTTCATAGAGGGGTAGGCCCATGATACCGCTATAGCTCCCCTGAATAGTGGGAATAAAAGTGCCTCCTAGGCCCTGAATGCCATAGGCCCCAGCTTTACCAAAGGGTTCACCGCTGGCGATATAAGCGTCAATCTGTATTGGAGATAGCTCTG
This sequence comes from Polynucleobacter sp. KF022, assembly GCF_027924105.1. Lineage (NCBI taxonomy): Bacteria > Pseudomonadati > Pseudomonadota > Betaproteobacteria > Burkholderiales > Burkholderiaceae > Polynucleobacter > Polynucleobacter sp. KF022. The sequence continues at coordinate 1,281,756 of NZ_AP026972.1, read as the reverse complement.
CAAATTGCACGCGCGATACCTGTACCAAAATATTGGGTATTTCGGTTGGGGCTGGCGTAAGGGCAACGGCGGTTAGTACCTCATGTACTTTGCCACTGAGCATATTGAGAATCCGCGCAGTATCTGTTGCATCACTTGGTTTCCCTAAGATTTCACCATCAGGACTGTTGGGCAGGCTAACCGTAGTATCTGCACAAAGAATTGGAGCCCAAGGCAAACCACTGCTTTGCCAACGATTCAGTGCTGCTGCACTTTTTGCCAGGGTTACGCGTTCAACATAGACTCGCGCTTTTTCTTGAGGAAGGGGAGTTTCGATACTTTCACTATCTTCATCAGAAGTGGGTAAAAGCATTTCAAAGCGTACGCCAATTTGTTTTAAGAGCTCTTGGCGACGCGGACTTTGTGAGGCGAGATAAATAAATGAGCTCACAAGATTACTCACGATGGTAGGGGTGACCCTGCAGAATAGTCCAAGCGCGATAGAGTTGCTCTACCAGCAGCACTCTAGCCATAGCGTGGGGAAGGGTGAGGCTAGAGAGGCGCCACATTGCTTGAGCAGTTGCTTTGAGGCTGGCATCCAGGCCATCTGCGCCGCCAATTAAGAAAGTGATATCGAACCCCTCTTGGCGCCAGCTGGCCAGTTGAGTGGCTAGATTCTGAGTAGTCTGGTCTTTACCGCGCTCATCTAAGGCAATGACTCTTGAGCCTTTAGGAATGGCGGCAGCAATTTTGACAGCCTCTTTAGCGGGCGTCAGGTCTGGCTTAATTTCCTTAATTTCAATACTGCAGTCTGCAGGCATTCTTTTGATGTAGTCATGGGTTGCAGTCGCAACCCAATCGGGCATCTTATGACCAACTGAAACTATGGTGAGGCGCATTGATACGTTCAGCGACGAACTTACTCGTCGTCCTCGTCTTCCGATTCGCTGGCTTTGACAAGGCCTTTGCTGCCAGCCAATTTGACGCGTACAGGTTTTGCACCCCACATACCTTCAAGCTGATAGTAGGAGCGCAGCATCGGTTGCAAAATGTGTACGACAATATCGCCGCAATCAACCAATACCCATTCACCGGTTTCTAAACCTTCGACAGAAATCACATCGCCGCCTTTAGTGTTGACAGCTTCTTTTACTGACATTGCTAAAGAGCGGGTTTGACGATTACTTGAGCCGGTGGCAATAACCACGCGATCAAACAATTCACTTAATTTGCTAGTGTCATAGACGCGGATATCTTGCGCCTTCACATCTTCTAGAGCATCAATCACGACGCGTTGTAATTTACGTAAGTCCATATTTTCTCGGCAATAATTTTTGTATTTAGGATGATCTTAGCTTGATTACTGATACAAGCCCAGATTTGTAATTATTTCTAGGGTGTGGGTGGGAATTTGCTCAGATGCAATAGTGCTTCGTGAGCTGGATTTAAGGCAATCTCGTAATTCGGTAGAGGATAGATCGACATTAAGGCTTTCATCGATATATATGAGGCCTGCAGCGCTATTTTCAAGGGCAGCAGGATCTTTTGTCTGGTGATTTTGCAAAAATTGATTCACCTCGGCGCTGGTTTCCACCTGCAAATCATGATGGGGTCTACTAGCCACAGCAAAATTGACATATTGACTGAGCTTTTCCCAAGAATTCCAGCTTGGTAAGGTAACTAAAGAATCTGCCCCCATCAACCAAGTCAGGCTGGCATCTCTACCAAATCGTTCACGTAAGGCTTTAACAGTATCAATGGCATAACTCGGGCCAGCACGATCAATTTCCATGCGATCAATACCTACTTGAGTGGAGATTTTTAAATACAAAAATGCACGGGCTAAGTCAATTCCCGCAGCCTCGGTTAACTTAAGGCGCATTTCAGCGGAAGTGATGCCGGTACCTTTTTGCCATGGTTCACCACTAGGGATTAGCAACAGTGCATCCAAACGCAATAGTTTGGCAAAGTGCGCTGCCAGCTTTAAATGACCAACATGGGGTGGATCAAAAGTGCCCCCCAAGATGCCAATTTTTTTCAAGGTATTCAAGCCAGCCAATCTCGAGGCTTCAGGTAGTAGTCATAGAGCTTGGCCTCAGGTGTGCCAGGCTTAGGTTGCCAGTTGTACCACCATTGCACTACCGGAGGCATCGACATCAGAATGGATTCAGTACGGCCACCTGAATGCAAACCAAAGATCGTCCCTCGATCAAAGATGAGGTTGTATTCCACATAACGACCACGACGATATTCTTGGAAAGCTTTTTCTTCAGCAGTAAAGCTATCCTGGTAGCGGCGCTGAACAATCGGCAGGTAGGCGTCAATGAAGGCATCGCCCACGGCACGAGTCATCGCAAAACTTTTTTCAAATCCGAGTTCATTAAAGTCATCAAAGAATACTCCGCCGATACCGCGTGGCTCTTCGCGATGCTTTAAGTAAAAATATTCATCACACCACTTTTTAAAGCGAGGATAGAGCTCTTCGCCAAAAGGATCTAATGCATCTTTAGCTGTTTGATGAAAATGCTTGCAGTCTTCATCAACGCCGTAATAGGGTGTGAGATCGAAGCCTCCACCAAACCACCAGACAGGCTCTTTATCGGGCGCTTGCGCAATAAAGCAGCGCACATTCATATGGGTGGTGGGCACTTTAGGATTATTTGGATGAAACACTAAAGAAACGCCCATCGCCTCAAAGCTACGCCCAGCTACTTCTGGTCGGTGATGTGATGCAGACGGCGGCATTTGATCGCCGCGTACGTGTGAGAAACCCACACCACCCTTTTCCAGGATATTGCCGCCATCCAAAATACAGGTGCGACCATAACCTTTGAGTTTGCTATCTTCTGGCTTATGCCATTCGTCAGCAATAAAAGCCTTGCCATCCAATGCACTCATTGCAGTAGTAATGCGATCTTGCAAGCCTAAAAAGTAATCTTTTAGGGCGGCGATATCGATTTGGGTATGTTGATCTGACAAGAGCGTTCTAACTTTAGATAAATTTACTTAATAGCGCGATAACCAATATCTTTGCGATATTGCATGCCATTGAACTTGATGTGGTTGATTGCTTCGTATGCTTTTTGTTGGGCGCCGCGAACGGTATCAGCAAGTCCAACCACACACATCACACGTCCTCCAGAAGTGACTACCTTGCCGTCTTGTAATTTCGTACCGGCATGGAATGTGATTTGATCTTCAGTGTCGTCAGGTATGCCGGTAATGATATCCCCGGCTCTTGGGGTATCAGGGTAGTTATGGGCGGCCAATACAACGCCAAGAGCGGTACGACGATCCCATTCCAGCTCGACTTCATTCAGGGTGCCATCCACAGCGTGATCCAAGGCATTGACGAGATCACTTCGCAGGCGCGCCATAATTGGTTGTGTTTCTGGGTCACCCATACGGCAATTAAATTCTAAAGTCTTGATCTTGCCATCAGGCGTGATCATTAAGCCAGCATATAAGAAGCCGGTGTACGGAATGCCATCAGCTTGCATGCCCTTAACAGTTGGCATGATCACTTCACGTAATGCGCGCGCATGAATTTCTGGGGTGACTACTGGAGCAGGAGAGTAGGCACCCATACCACCAGTATTAGGGCCTTGATCGGCATCGAGTAAACGTTTGTGATCTTGGCTAGTTGCTAAAGCTAAAACATTCTTACCGTCAACCAACACAATAAAGCTAGCTTCTTCGCCAGTGAGAAATTCTTCGATGACTACACGTGCGCCAGCATTACCTAGTTTATTGTCAGCCAGCATCATGTCAACTGCAGCGTGCGCTTCTTCAAGGCTCATAGCCACAACGACACCTTTACCTGCCGCAAGGCCATCCGCCTTGATCACAATTGGTGCGCCTTTGGCATCGATGTATGCATGTGCTTCTAGAGCATTAGAGAATGTTTGGTAATCCGCAGTCGGAATACCATGACGCTTCATGAAGGCTTTGGAGAAATCCTTAGAAGACTCCAATTGCGCTGCTAATTGTGTTGGTCCAAAAATACGCAAGCCATTATTGCGGAATACATCAACGATGCCGGCCGCCAGAGGGGCTTCAGGACCAACAACAGTTAGATGAATCTTCTCGCGCTTGGCAAAATCAGCCAGCTCTTGCAGTCCGCTGATGGGTAAATTCTCAATACCTGCAGCAGCTTGCTTAGCCGTAGCGGTGCCGCCATTACCTGGGGCAACATAAACCGTTTGTACTTGTGGGGATTGAGCTAGCTTCCAAGCAAGTGCATGTTCGCGTCCGCCAGATCCGATCAGTAGAATTTTCATAACAAGCTATCTAGTATTTAAATAAGGTAATTAAAAGAAATCAATTTCAAGAATCAAAGTGCAGCGTTCGTAAATACCTCTTGAACGTCATCCAAGTTCTCAAGAGCATCTAGCAACTTCTGCATGCTTTCAGCTTGCTCGCCTTCTAGAGCAATCTCTGTCTCGGGGCGCATGGCAACAGTTGCAAGCTCTGGCTTGAGACCTGCTTTATTAATAGCATCTTGGACTTTTGAAAAATCTGGAACAGGAGATAACACCTCCAAGGATCCATCATCATGCGTAATGACATCTTCTGCGCCAGCATCTAACGCAACTTCCATGAGTTGATCTTCGCTGGTGCCTGGGGCAAACAACATTTGGCCGCAATGTTTGAATAAGAAAGCAACTGAACCTTCTGCGCCCATATTGCCGCCATTTTTATTAAATGCATGGCGCACTTCGGCGACGGTGCGGGTGCGATTATCGGTCAAGCAATCAACAATGATGGCTGCGCCATTAATGCCGTAGCCCTCATAACGAATTTCTTCATAGTTCACACCCTCAAGAGAACCAGTACCACGCTGAATTGCTCTTTGCACGTTGTCATTGGGCATATTGGAGTCTTTGGCTTTATCAATAGCCAGACGTAAACGTGGATTGGTAGCAACATCGCCACCGCCTAATTTGGCGGCTACGGTAATTTCTTTAATGAGTTTGGTCCAAATCTTGCCGCGTTTTTCGTCCTGACGACCTTTGCGGTGCTGAATATTGGCCCATTTCGAATGGCCGGCCATACGGGTAAGTCCTTTTAATAATTTGGCTAGAAGTCCTCATTTTAAGGGGTTCTAGACCCAAGGTAGGGGGTAAGGGGGCATTTTTTGTTACACTCTCATGTCTTAGCAGTAACAAAGTAGCAAAGTAAGCAGAATTTCCACTGCAAACACCTGCCTCGGTGATGGAATTGGTAGACGTGCCGGACTCAAAATCCGGTGCCGCAAGGCGTGGCGGTTCGAGTCCGCCCCGAGGCACCACTCAAAAACAGATCTGTTTTTGAGGATCTCCCAAATCAGAATCAAACACCAGACTGTGGCCGGTTAAATCTCGTACGTCTCGGTTTCGTTCGACATGGCCTGCTCAACAATTTTTTTGGTGAGCGTTGGCGAGAAGAGTTCAATAAAGGTGTAAACAAATGAGCGAAGGTAAGCGCCTTGTTTAACACCTAGATGGGTCACGTTATTGCCAAATAAGTGTCCTGCAGGAATCACTTTGAGATTGCGGTCTCGATCGGGATCATATGCGTGACCCGCAACGATGCCGATGCCCATACCAGTCTCAACGTAAGTTTTAATCACATCAGCATCAATCGCCTCCAAAATAATATCGGGTGTGATATTTCTTTGTGCAAAAGCTGCATCAATCTTACTGCGTCCCGCAAATGCTTTGTCGTAGGTAATGATGGGGTACTTAGCAATCTCTTCTAACGTCAGTGTGGCCTGGTTGAGTAGTGGGTGACTGAGTGGCACCATCAATACGTGATGCCATTGATAGCCCGGCAGTGCCAGCACGCCTGGCGTATTGGCGATTCCTTCAGTGGCAATCGCAATATCAGCGCGATCATGGGTGAGTAATTCCGCAATTTGACCTGGACTGCCTTGCTGAATGCTGACCTTTACCTTTGGAAAGCGCTTAGTAAATTCGGTGAGAACTTTGGGTAGGGCATAGCGTGCCTGAGTGTGGGTGGTGGCAATCACAAAGCTGCCTTGATCTTGGCTCGCAAAATCCTTGCCCACTCGCTTGAGTGTTTCAACTTCATCCAAGATGCGCTCGATCGAGCTCAAAATCCGCTTTCCAGGTTCCGTCATAGAGCGAATACGCTTGCCGTGACGACGGAAGATTTCAACGCCTAATTCGTCTTCTAGCTCGATGATGGCTTTAGACACCCCTGGCTGGGAGGTAAAGAGTGCCTTTGCGGCGGTCGTTAAGTTGAAGTTTTGTCTAACGGCTTCTCGTACAAATCGGAATTGGTGGAGATTCATAAGGATTCCTGTCTTTATATCAACAATGATATAGGAATCACATTCTAAATGATTTTTTGGTATTAAGCCTTAGAAACCCAGCGCAATCCAACAAGCGCCAATAGGAAATACAGCAGGGGCGGAGTGAGGGCGGTAAGAAGCGATGGCCAGGAACCCAGTAACCCCACATTTGAAAACAAGGAATTAAAGAGTTGAAAGCTCATACCCAGCATGATGCCGCCAAATACCTTAATACCAACACTGCCTGCACGTACCTTGAGGTAAGCGAACGGTAGTGCCAATGTGAGCATCACAAAAATGGTGAATGGATAGATGACTTTTTTCCAGAAAGCAATTGAGTGCCGATGCGCATCTTGTTTGTTATCACGCAGATGAGAAATAAATCGACCCAAGCTCACAATCGACATTTTTTCCGGACTGATTAACAGCACGCTCAAAATTTGTGGGGTGACTTCAGACTCTAGGGTGAGAATCGGATGAGTGAAAGTCTGTGCAGAAAAAACAGGATTGAGAGGGTCAGATTGCTTGGTTTCTTTAAAGCGGGTTTCTGTTACATCATTTAAAACCCAGATACCTGTCTCATCAAACTGTCCAGAGACCGCGCTGCGAATAGAGAGGAGATGGTAAGTGTCATCAAACTCATACATGCGGATATTGCGAATTTCATTATCCTTATCAACCTTGCCAACGTTGACGTAGCGCACTCCAGGGCGAACCGGACCACTACCATCTTCATCACGTAAGCGATCCTTTACCCATACACCCGTTCTGAACTGGGATGAGTATGCCGACCCCATAGCCTTCATGCGAATCTGATCAGACTTCGCTTCGGTATAAGGTCCGACCCATTCACTCATGATGAGCGTAAGTGCAATTAAAGGAATAGAAATTTTAGTGAGCGTGATCAGTCCGCGTTTTACATCCAAACCAGCGATACGCAAGATGGTGAACTCAGATTGACTAGCTAACATCGCAAATACATAAATACTGCCTATTAAGCCTGCAATCGGAATAATTTCAGAGATGCGGCTTGGCGCCTTGAGTAGAACGTGCAGCAGAGCCAAGGGAAGTGTATAGGCGCCTTGCACTGAGCCGAGTTCACTCAAGATATCAAAGAATAAAAATAAAGCCACCAAAGCAAAAAGAATGAAGCCAAAAGCAGCATAGATCTGCTTGGCTAGATAGCGCTCGTAGATAAAGGGGAAGAGGATCTTCATTTTCTGGCAATGGAAGCGGGTAATTGGCGGAGCCACCACTTCAATGAAGGATTAATACGATTGCGAATTAAGACTGTTGCAATCAAAAGCGCAAGTAAGTGTATCGGCCAGATGGCTACAAAAACACTGACCTTGCCTTGTGAAACAAAATTTTGCGTCAGGTTTAGCAGGTTGCTATAAATCAGGTAAATCAATACCGCGTAGAACATCGCAGTGTAATTACCAAGACGTGGATTGACATATGCAAGTGGTATGGCAATCAACACTAAACCTAAGGCCATTAATGGCAAGCCAATGCGCCAGAGTAATTCAGCGCGATTAGGATTGATTGTCGCTGGGTTGGTGTCATTGAGTAGCTCGTCGACTGTTTTTTCACGATCACGTGGCGCAGGCGCTAAGGCATCCTTGCTGCGAATTTTGGTGCTGTATTCATCAAACTCGAGAATTCTAAAATCAGGCTGGGTGGGTTGTCCTTCATAGCGCCGGCCGTTATGTAGAACAATGGATTTTTCGCCGCCTTCAGAATTTTGAATATAACCAGAAGCCGATACAGCAATGCTTAAACGACCGTTCTTAGAGTCTGCTACGAAGATATTTTTGACTTCGCTTTTATCGACATCGAGCTCTTCAATAAAGAAGACGCGTTCTGCTTTTGCTGATTCTTTAAATTGACCAGCGCTCACCATAGATACATCATCACGTTGTTGAAAGCGCTGACTAATTAAGGTTGATTCCCGATTAGCCCACGGCCAAACAAAAAGAGCGAGTAAGGCAATGACAATAATGAGTGGAGTTGCAAATTGCAAAATTGGACGAATGAGATTGGTGACGCTTAAACCGCTGGCAAACCAAACAATCATTTCTGAATCTTTGTACCAGCGCACTAAAACAATCAGCGTTGCGACAAATAGGGAGACCGTCAAAAGAATGGCAAGGTAGCCCAAAGTGGCTAAGGCAATTAAAACCAGTGCATCCTCTGGGTTAACCGCTCCGTTAGCGGCGTAGCCCAAAATACGGATCACTAGGGTAGTCACCATAATGGTGACTAAGACCAAAAAGACCCCGCCAGTCGTAAAACTGAGTTCGCGGCGAAGGGCCTGTTTAAAAATCATGAGAAATAAGGGTCTGGATTCGTGGGGTTATTGGGTTCTGTAAATGGCTTATATTGCTAGTGACAAGGGAGACTATTCTCATGTCGGAGGATAATGGATAAACGTCCCGGATTAGCAATTTCCTCTCTTTTGAATCGACCAAAATACCGTAATAGATTATGACAATTCAATTTAGTACCAAGATTTTCCCTCAAGCCGACCTTCAGAGCTCAAAACTCCAGAAAACTAGCCTCAAGTCCTTGCTTGGACATACGACCGACTGCTTGGTTTTGGCCTACTCCAAGGCAGATTTTGATAGCTTCTCAGGCGCAAAGGGCGCCAAAGCAAAGGTAGGATTTTTGCCGGAACTAGATGTTCTGCTTGGAGGTTCTGTAAATCACGCCAACATCGTTGGAGATTTGGATTCTAAGCAGGCCTCCGTTTGCATGTTGCGTACAGAAAAATCCTGGGCCGGAAATGGTGTTAAAGCTAAACGCGTCTTGTTAGTGAGCTTGGGTGATGTTCATCTTGCCAGTGAGCGCAGCTTAACGACTTATTCCAAAGTAGCTCGTGCTGCCTTAAAAGTACTTAGTGGCGGCTCAATTGAAAATGCACTTTGGTTTACTCCAAGCTTTGCTCTCGCACACAAAGCAGATTTCATTGCAGAAGAAGTGCGTCTTACTGTTCAGTATGCTGGTGATCAAGCTTATCGTTTTGGTGTTCGTCAGCCAGCGATGAAATTCAAGGCTAAAGATAAGGCGGATACGTTTAAGCAGTTGGTATTTGCTGGAAACGATGATTGCGCTAAGGAATTGAAAGCCGCTGTAGAGCAGGGCGTAGCGATGGTTGAAGGAATGAACCTGGCAAAAGATTTAGGCAATCTTCCTCCAAATATCTGTACGCCAACCTACTTGGGTAAGGCTGCGCAAGGCTTAAGCAAGAAGACAGCTTTAAAAGTCGAAGTGCTTGGGCGCAAGCAGATTGAGGCTTTGGGCATGGGCTCGTTCTTATCGGTTGCTAAGGGATCTGAAACTCCGCCGCAATTTATTGTGATGCGTCATCAAGGCGGTAAAGCGGGTGAGGCCCCGATTGTTTTGGTAGGCAAGGGCATTACTTTTGACACTGGTGGTATTTCACTGAAGCCTGGCGAAGCGATGGATGAAATGAAGTACGACATGTGCGGTGCTGCATCTGTCATTGGCACCATGTATTCAGTTTCATTGATGAAATTAAAAAAGAATGTGATTGGCGTCATTCCTACTTGTGAAAACATGCCATCTGGTCAAGCTACACGTCCAGGTGATATTGTGAAGAGTATGTCTGGGCAGACAATTGAGATTCTCAACACTGATGCAGAAGGTCGATTAATTCTGTGTGATGCTTTGACGTATGTCGAGCGATTCAAGCCAGCAGCGGTCATTGATATTGCCACCTTAACTGGTGCCTGTGTGATTGCCTTGGGCCATGTTCATAGTGGGTTATTTTCTGAAGATGAGGGTCTAGTGAGTGAGCTCACTAAAGCGGGTCATGCTTCTTTGGATACCGTATGGCGCTTGCCTTTAGATGCTGCCTATCATGAGCAACTCAAATCCAATTTTGCCGATGTCGCCAATATTGGGGGACGTCCAGCTGGCAGCGTAACCGCAGCCTGTTTCTTATCTCGCTTTACTGAGAAATACAAATGGGCCCACTTGGATATCGCTGGAACTGCCTGGAAGAGTGGTGCCGCTAAAGGATCTACTGGTCGCCCGGTTCCTTTGTTAGTGAACTTCTTGCTTGAACGCAAGTAAGCAGTGCGCGTGTCTTTGGATAAAAACTGAATGGCTCGAATCGATTTTCATAGCAACGTGAATGACAAGCTGGAATACGCTTGTCGATTAACGCGCAAGATTTGGAGTGCTACGCCTGAGGGTGAGCCCGTTCGCAATATTGTGATGGTGGGTGAGAAGGCTGACCTGCAAAAGCTAAATGATCTTTTATGGGCATTTAGCAGTACTGATTTTTTACCCCACTGCTTTATTGAAGATGAAGCCGCAGCAGAAACGCCGATTGTTTTAACGGATGATTTTGCCTCTTCGGCTTTAAGCAATATACCTCATGCAGATGTCATGATTCATTTAGGTATGCGAATGCCTGCCGATGTACCAGCATTAGTGGCGCGCTTTCCCAGAATAGTTGAGGTAGTTACCGTCAATGAGGCTGAGCGTTTGGCTGGGCGCGATCGCTATAAAGCCTATCGAGATTTAGGTCACGAGTTGCACAACTTCGACCAATCCAAAAGTTAGCATCTATGTTGATTCATCCTGAGTTTGACCCCGCAGCAATTCGTATTGGGTCCTTTGCGATTCATTGGTATGGATTGATGTATCTGATGGCCTTTGTGCAGTTTTTGCTCTTAGGTCGCTTACGCATTAGAGCGCCTCGTTATCAGGCCTTGGGCTGGACCTACAAAGATCTTGAGGACCTACTTTTTGCAGGCGTTCTCGGTGTTGTGCTTGGGGGCCGCTTGGGCTACACCCTGTTTTATATGCCAGGCTTTTACTTGGCCAACCCTTTGAGTATTTTCAAAATCTGGGAAGGCGGTATGTCTTTCCATGGTGGTTTGCTGGGTGTACTTGTTGCGCTGTACTGGTTTGCTAAAAAGCGCAAGACCACTTTTTTTGTCGTCAGTGATTTGGTAGCGCCACTTGTTCCCTTTGGTTTGGCTTTTGGCCGCCTTGGAAATTTTATTAATGGTGAGTTGTGGGGAAGGCCAACCGATCTTCCATGGGCAATGGTATTTCCGTTAGTGGATTCTGTGCCGCGTCATCCCTCCCAGATATACCAACTGCTCGGCGAGGGCCTATTGCTAGGTATCGCTCTATGGATTTATGCAGGTAAGCCAAGACGTGTTGGTCAGGTATCTGGATTCTTCTTATTAGGTTATGGCATTTGTCGTTTCTTAGCAGAATATGCTCGAGAACCAGATGCATTCCTTGGCTTGCTTGGCTTGGGTCTATCCATGGGTCAATGGTTATGCGTGCCAATGATGGTGTTTGGCATCTATCTGATGACCACATTTAAATCTAAGAGTACTTAACGAGTTCAGACGTACTTATGCTGAATGAAGAACTGACGCTACGTAAATTAGAAATTCTCTGTTCGTTTGTTCGAACTGGAAGTCTTGCGCGTACGGCAGAAGAATTACATTTAAGCTCGGTCAGCATTCACAAAGCGCTACATTCGCTTGAGTCAGGCATTGGGTGCCCGTTGTTTATTAAGGAGGGGCGTCAATTAAAACCCCTTCCAGCAGCGATCTATTTAGCTGAGGCGAGTAACGATTTATTGTCAGACGTAGATCGCATTCTTAAAAAGACAAGAGCAAAGGCCGGAGTAGAAAGCGGACAAATTCGCCTGGGGTCAATGTACTCATTGACTGCCAACATCATTCCTCGCATGATCATGGGCACCAAAATTCGTCGACCTGATTTAGATATCGATTTATTTCTTGGATCCAATGAGGAGTTGATGAAAAGGTTGACCGAAGGAACTGTAGACGCAGTAGTGATTGCCGTCCCCTCGAAAAATCTTCCTGAGGGAGTGCAGGTGGTCTCCCTCTTTGAGGATCAGTTGTATTTAGCTTCCTCGAGGAACAGTAAACCCACTCAGGCTGATATCGACTTATCGGAATATCAAAGCGAAAAATTTCTCACTTTGCAAGATGGCTTTGCCACCACATCGGGTTTTTATGAGGCGTTTCAGTTAGCAGGCTTTAAGCCTAATGTAGTAATGAAGGTGGGGGACATCTTCTCGCTGATGAATATGGTCTCAGGAGATCTAGGGCGGTCTTTATTGCCTGGTAGGGTGAGGGCACTCATGGGGGATGCGATTGACTTTACCCCCTTACTACCCAAATATCAGGTGATTCAACACATTGGCCTAATGTATCTTCAGGCTAATGAAGCGAATCCCAATATTTTGGCTTTAGCGGCTGAAGCCCGCATGCTGCATCGCAAAAACTCCTGATATACCCTTACGTTTAGCAATATTAATTAACTTTAGGTTAATGATTTATCATTTAACTTAATTGATTTTGCTTGTCCTGGGTAATAAATTGAACTCGGTCAAATTTTTGTCGATTTTCTTTTTTGAAAAGACTCCATGCTTGAAAAGCTAGCAAAAGCCCGAAACCTGTCAAAAGCAAATAACGCTATTAAGCGTTTAATTTCCGAGCGAGGGGAATCTAACGCGGTCAGCATGGCAGATGATGTGGTGAATAACTATCGCAAGCTTACAAAAGATCAACATATTCCATTTTTCACCTATCTGTTTGAAAAATTAAATCCTCAAGTAGATGCAGTCCTGAAGGCTGCACAAAACTTTGCAGCGGAATCTTCCGCTCGTAACTACATCAAACTACAAAAGGTTTCTGAATCTCCTAGGCAAGAATTATTTCGCCGCTTAAATCGTGCTGGGCACGGCACTGCAGCAGTTGTCCAAATGCGTCGCGACTTATTGCAGCTTTTGGATAAGAAGCCCGAGCTTGCTGCTGTAGATTTTGATATGCGCCATCTTTTGTCATCTTGGTTTAATCCAGGATTTTTGAAGATGCATCGAGTTGACTGGAAATCACCCGCAGAGGTTTTAGAAAAATTGATTCAGCATGAGGCAGTGCATGCTATTGATGGTTGGGATGACCTGCGTCGCCGTCTTCAACCAGATCGTCGCTGCTTTGCCTTCTTTCATCCGCAGCTCCCCAGTGAACCCTTGATCTTTGTGGAAGTGGCGCTGCTACCTGAGATTCCAACCGTGATTACACCTTTGGTGGACAAGAAGGCTGAGACGGTAGATCAACCATCGCAATATAAAGTTGCGGTGTTCTACTCCATCAGTAACTGCGAACCTGGTCTTCGTGGTGTATCGATGGGTAACTTTCTCATCAAGCGCGTTGCTGAGCAGTTGCATGCGGAGTTTCCTGGAATTAAAACTTTTGTTACCTTGTCGCCGATTCCTGGATTTATGGATTGGGTATCTGCTGGGGCTAATTTGGGTGAAGATGTTCCTGCAGAAAAATTAAAGCCAAATTTAAGAGCTGCTCGAGACCAAGCCCTAGCAGCACTAAAGCTGGATGCGCAGTCTTGGACTGAAAAACTCAGTGCTGGATGGCACCCGGATTTAGCATCCCCAAAAGAGCAGGAGTCTTTGCTCTGTTTGGCATCCATTTATTTGGGGCTTGGCTCTACTGGACGCAATGGCAATCCTGTTGCCAAATTTCATTTGGGTAACGGGGCTAAATTGCATTTAGTGAACTGGGCTGGGGATTTATCTCGCAAGGGCTTACGTCAGTCAGCAGGCTTGATGGTCAACTATCTCTATGATTTGGGCAATGTTGAAGAAAACCACGAGAAATTTGCCAATGGCGAGATTGTGTATTCAAGATCGGTGGGGCGCTTGATGGTGCCGTGATAAAGAATTAAGGAGGAGATGCCCTAAGGCAGAATCCAAAGAGATTCACTTTGGGGTTTAATAAGCGAACTGGGCATGAAGATCCAGAAAGTAGTAACGTAAGCAATTTAGCGGTATTCATAATGAACATAGCCATGAAATAGTGGCAAGTGGAGGAGATGAAGATGTTTAATCAATTACGCCTTTCGGCAATGATCAAGAAAGCGGTATTTTTAGTTTGTGCCGCCCCCTTAGTGGTAATGGCGCAAGAGTGGCCCAATAAACCAATTACCTTTGTTGTGCCTTTTCCTGCGGGCGGCGGAACAGATGCATTCGCTAGACCTTTAGCAACACAGCTAACCAAGCAATTGGGCAAGCAAATCATTATTGATAACCGTGGTGGTGCTGGCGGAACTTTAGGTGCTTCTATTGCTGCTAAGGCTGCACCAGACGGATACACCTTTTTTGTAGGTGCTGCGCACCACGCAATTGCACCTTCCATGTATCCAAACTTGGATTACGACATCGAGAAAAGTTTTGTGCCAGTTGCAATGATTGCAAGTCCACCGCAGGTAATCGTTGTTAATCCAAAGAATGTTCAAGTGAAAGACTTGAAAGAATTCATTGCACTTTTAAAGAAAAATCCTGGTAAGTTCAATTACGCCAGTGCAGGTAATGGCTCTACTCACCACTTGGCTGGCGAACAGTTCAAGATGCTGACTAAAACCTTTATTACTCATATTCCTTACCGTGGTGCTGGTCCAGCAATGCAAGATCTGATCGCAGGACAAGTTGATATTGAGTTTGATGGCCTTGGTTCTTCAGCTGCTCAAATTAAGAATGGCTCAATTGTAGCCTTGGCGGTTGCATCTCAGAAGCGTGCCCCTGGATTCCCGAACGTGCCAACAGCTGCTGAAGCCGGTTTAGTGGGTTATGAAGTTTCCACTTGGTATGGATTGTTTGCCCCTAAAGGAACACCTCAACCGATCATTGATAAGATGATTGCTGAGACGCAGAAGGCGCTGAATACGCCTGAGATCAAAACTATTTGGACTAATAACGGTTCCGAAACTCCAAGCCTTTCTGGTGATGCATTTGGAAAGTTTGTGAGTGCTGATGTTAAGCGTTGGGCTGCTGTTGCTAAGGCTTCTGGCGCCAAATTAGACTAAGAATTTTTATTAAATATTACCCCTGAGGTTTGAGGTTTAAATGAATTTATATTCACTATTGGAAAAAGGTTTTCCAAAAGATAAAAAAGCATGTGCTCTCGAGACGCATGATGGTTTGTATTACTCCTGGGGTGACTTAGAGGGTGCGACTGCAAAGCTGGCAAATTTACTTGCCAGCTTAAAGTTACCCAAAGGGTCTAGAGTGGCAGTGCAGGTTGAAAAATCACCTGAGGCACTTTTTCTATATCTAGCAACCATTCGTGCGGGCTATGTGTATTTGCCACTGAATACGGCTTACCAGTCTGCAGAAATCCAATACTTCTTGGAGAACGCTGAGCCAGCCGTAGTTGTTTGCAGCAGTAAGAATCTATCTTGGGTATCTAAGGTTGCCTCCAAAGCCGGCACCAAGCATGTCTTTACTTTAGACGAGAACCGTACCGGCACATTGCTAGAGCGTGCAGCGGGATTGAGTGATAAATTTAAAACGGTACCCGCTAAGGATGATGACCTCGCGGCTATTTTGTACACCTCTGGTACCACTGGCCGAAGTAAAGGCGCAATGTTGACGCATAAGAACTTGGGCAGTAATGCGCAAGTATTGCAAAAGTTCTGGGGTTGGAAAAAAGGCGATGTCCTGTTGCATGCTTTGCCTATCTTCCACGTGCACGGTTTATTTGTAGCAGCTCATGGTGCTCTCATTAACGGTAGCAAAATGATCTGGTTGCCACGTTTAGATACCGCTCAACTTATCAAGCATATGCCGCAGTCTACGGTGATGATGGGTGTACCAACATTCTATGTACGCCTTCTAGCTGACAAAGGCTTCAATAAAAAAGTAGCACGCAATATGCGCCTTTTTGTTTCTGGTTCTGCTCCACTGCTGACAGAGACATTTAATACTTTCAGGGAAGTGATTGGACAGCCAATTTTGGAGCGCTATGGCATGAGCGAGACCGTCATGTTGGTCTCCAATCCATATAAAGGTAAGCGAGTAGGGGGTTCTGTTGGTCTCCCACTTCCTGGCGTTAAGGTGCGCGTTGTCAATGAAGACAACAAGCCTTGCAAGGTTGATGAAATTGGTGGCATTCAGGTGAAGGGCCCAAATATATTTAAGGGCTACTGGCGTATGCCTGAAAAGACCGCCGAAGAATTTACCAAAGACGGCTGGTTTAAGACTGGTGACGTTGGCCGTTGGGGTGGTGATGCCAATGGCGGCAAAGCACCTAAGGAATACTTGTGCATTGTTGGTCGCAGCAAGGATTTAATTATCTCTGGTGGCTATAACGTCTATCCAAAAGAAATTGAGAGTTTTATCGATGACATGCCTGGTGTTGACGAAAGTGCTGTGATCGGTATTCCGCATCCAGACTTTGGTGAGGCGGTAATGGCGGTGGTTGTACCGAAATCTGGAGCTAAGTTAAATGCTGAAGCCATGATCGCGACTTTAAAAACTCAAATTGCGAATTTCAAGATTCCGAAGCGAATCGAGATTCTTTCTGATTTACCTCGCAATGCCATGGGTAAAGTCCAAAAGAATATTTTGCGTCAGCAATTTACTGGCTAATCAATAGCCAAATGCTTTGCGGCTTTCATTAAACATGAAGGCCGCAAGCATTAGTAACATCACCCCAAAAATTCGTTTGAGTTGTCCGACATCCAGCTTGCGGGCCATCTTGGCACCAAGCGGTGCCGTGAATATACTCACTACAGCGATGCAAACTACTGCAGGTAGGTAAACGAAGCCTAAAGATCCAGAGGGTAGATTGGGGTGGCCCCAGCTGCCGTACATGTAGCCTACAGTGGCCGCAGCGGCGATCGGAAATCCCAAGCCAGAAGAACTGGCCATCGCAACGTGTGGTTTGACGTTGCACCAGAGCATGAAAGGTACGGTGATGAAGGCGCCACCGGCACCCACCAAGCTGGATAGGGCGCCTGCAAATGAGCCAAAGCTAAATAGACCTAAAGGGCTTGGTAAATCTCTGCCTGGTTTAGGTTTTTTGTTGAGGAGCATCTGAATAGATGTGTAAACAATAAAAACAGCAAAGAAGAGTGAGAGCCAAGAGGTATTCAAGGCTTCAAAAATTTCGCTACCGCCAATTAAGCTACCGACAACTAAACCAGGACTTAATGATGCAACCAACCTCCAGTCAATCGAGCCATGCTTGTGATGCGCCCAAATAGCAGAAGTTGTTGTAAATAAAATAGTAGCCATGCCGGTAGCAATGGCCATATGCACAATCACACTTTGGTCAAATTGGAGGTGATTAAAAACCAAGATCATGAATGGCACGAGAATCATGCCGCCACCAATGCCCAATAAGCCTGCTAAAAATCCAGAGATGCTGCCGCAGAGCATCAGCATGGCGATATCGCTCAGTAACATGAATTCCCCGCCTTAGCCGCTAGGCCGTCATCCTGAACCCTAAGGTTCAAGGTGGAACGGCTACCCTGTTTCGGGTGCATTAAGAGGTTCAGGGAGTAACCAAGTCTAAGTTGGCACTGTGAACTTTCGAAACGCTCACGCCCACAAGGTAAAGATCGTTCCGGATGCTTGCGCATCGGTTCAAGGAACTATTGGCCTTGGCGAACCAGGCAGGGAAAGGGTTTGCATCAAGGCGTCAACTTGATCCTCTAGGGCGCGAATCTCGCTTTGCAAGCGAGTGACTTCATCGGAGCTCACATTGGAGGAAGAGCCTTGCTGCGATTGATTTTTTTGTAGCGTAATAAGGTCGCCTGCAATTTTGAGCGCTGCCATCATGCTAGCGCGTTCAATGCTGCGATTGCCTCCGCTAATAGCTAATTGAATTTGTTCGTCCACCAAGACGCATGCTGCTCTTAATAGTGGTTCGTGCTCAGCGCTCGTTGCTAGGGTGATTTTTTGACCGGCGAGACTTACTTCAATGCGTTGTTGGCTCATTATCATCCTCTGGATTATTTGGGGGAACAGCCTCGCCTAGTAAATTGAGCTGACGACCATCACTCTGTTCTGGTAAGCGACTCAATATGTGTTGAATTCGCTTTTGCGCGTCTTCAATTTTGATTTCTAACTGAGTACGTTCAGCCGTCAATTTTTTAACGGCTTCTGCAACTATAGAAAGCTTATCAGCAAGACGCTGAACAGAGATCTCAAGAACACTTATGTCGCCAGAGGGTAATGGGGTTAAATCGCTCATAACGACATTGTAGCTTTTTGATCAAACCTTGTGAAAGCTATCGTGAACACCCTGAATTCTGGACTCAAATACCTCAAAAGGTATATCTGGCGGTCAAATAATAAGCTCTTCGATCGCTAGGATAGTAGTAGTAGTTATTTGCAAAGGATCCGCTAGCACCTTGGGTGGAGGCATAGCCCCCATAAGTAGCGTAAAGAGCATTACCTACGTTCTTAATCGTGAACTTAGTATCCCATCCACCTGTTTTGTAATTTAGGTATACATCGCCTACAGTATATGAAGGCATCAATGCAAGAGAGTTGTATATGGTGGTGTTAGTTCCTGCATCGTAATGCTGAGTACTTACATAATTGACCACGCCACCCAATGACCAGTTTTGATCGATTAAATAGTTAGCTCTTGCATTTAGAAGTAAGTCCGGTGTTACTGCTATTGATTGTCCTTGGTATGGTCCATCAGCATAGTAGGAGCGTTGAAACTTTCCTCCGCCTGCAACACTGAGTCGATTTGTGAGATTGACAGAGGAATCCAGCACTACTCCTCTTCGATTAATGTTGTATGGGGAGTTATAGTTGGCGCCAGTGGTAGGGTTGTAGGTGATTTCATTTTGAGACACAGACGAGAATATTGAGCCATTAATTTTGAAACTTTGAAGCAACCAATTTCCTCCAAGCTCATAAGTTTGAGCAGTTTGAGGCCTCAAGATACCATTGAAAACTTGCGCACCAGTTAGTGGATTCGTTCCCCAAAACTCATCAATATTAGGGAAGCGATATGATTGATTCCACTTGACATACAGATTTTGGTTTTTTGCGTAATTAAAATTTAATGCAGCATCGCCTGCATTGGCAGAAAAAGTCTGATCCGCACTTGAAGATCCATTGAACGAGCCGATAGCAGAGTAGTAGGTATTTGCTTGTTGTGTTTGGCGTCTTCCGCCTCCAACTAAATTAATGCCGTTTGTAATTGGCAGTTTCAAGATGCCATAAAAAGAC
The DNA here is from genome assembly GCF_027924105.1 of Polynucleobacter sp. KF022. Taxonomy (NCBI): domain Bacteria; kingdom Pseudomonadati; phylum Pseudomonadota; class Betaproteobacteria; order Burkholderiales; family Burkholderiaceae; genus Polynucleobacter; species Polynucleobacter sp. KF022. The sequence goes on along the minus strand of NZ_AP026972.1, from coordinate 1,262,413 downwards.
TGATTTAAAAACGCAGCGTTCTGAACATTATTTGTTTGGCCATTTGGATTGGTAATCCAGTAACCATCTGGGATCATGTAACTATTTAGTTGATTTGATCCATAGGAGCCAACAGATCCTTGCCCAGCTTTATTAAATTCATATCCCACAATCGTTGTTCCAAGTGATCCGAAATCCGCTTTAACGCGTGGCGAAAGGTTGAATTGCCATCCCGAAAGAGTAATGTTGGTGTTTGACCATACAGGTGATCCGCTACTGGTATTTATGGCTGCAGTCGTATCGTAAAAAGGATAGTAGTTAAAGGCAGTTTTGTTGGTATAGGATGTATCTAACTCGCCTATATAGCCTGTTGCTAACTCCTTAGTTCCACCGAAGCGAAATCCGGAATTGTTCACTGTGTTATTGGCGCCAATGTTTTTAAAGTAGGCCGATTGTGGATTGCCGCTTCCTACTTGTCCTATAACAGCACCAGGCACTTGTTGATTTGTATAGCCATAGAAAAAATCAGTATAGATTTTGTCAATGCCGCCAAACTTTTGCGTTACCTTAGCGTCAAATGCATAGGCATTCGCTGCAGAATTCTGGCGCCATCCTTGGCTGTTTGAGGTGTTAGCTGTGAGCTGATAAGTAGTATCCTCAAAGCTATCGCGCAGAATGACATTATTAATTAAAGTGTTGTAACTGCCGTAGCTTGTACTAGCTTGGTTGAGCTTAGAACTATTTCCGTTAGTGATGATATTAATGACGCCGCCAACTGCACCGTTGCCGTATTGAACGCTGGCGCCACCTTGAAGTACCTCAATGCGTTCAATCGAGTCTATCGGAATCGATTCCCACATGACAGATGAAGAGTCAATCGGATTAATTCTTTGGCCATCAACCAAAATGAGAGTGGTGCTTCCAGCTGTCATTCCATAGCCACCCATATCCACCGTAGCATCTAGATTAAGTTGCCCTCCGCCATTGATATTGCGAACGTTGAGGCCGCCAATTTGAGATAGAACATCAGGAATATTGCTTGATGTTGAACCCGCTATTTCATCGCGTGTAATGACTTTGACGTTTGCAGGAACTTCGTTGAGGTTCTCTTCAAAACGTGATCCTGTTACAACGACAGTGGGTAGTGAATTTTGTGCAAACGCTAAAGAGGTGTTACTAACTACAACTAGTGCGCCGCAAAGAAGGGCGAGTTGTTTTTTGCTGAACGGCTGTTTCATCAAATGCTTTCTGTTATCGAATGCCTAGCTAACTTCCCCGTTAGCTGGGTCGAACAGAATTTCACGTGCAGGAGCTCAGGCGTCAATGAGGCGCGGATTGCGCATTATTGGCGCGCGAAGATCCCCGTCCGCAAAATTCCACCTGTCTTGGCCGGTATCCGGGCTAGTAAATATCAGAATCTGGCCTTCCCATGCGATTGACTCGCACAGTGGCTTTGTCAGATTCCTGACGTCCTTGACTTACTAATAAAGACGCATTTACCTACCGTTGCGGGGGCAGCACACGTTTAGTGTTTCCCGTTTAACTTCATTGCACTGCAATAAAGCACCACGACCCCGCCATTCTAGCTGATTTGATGGGGTCTAAGACCCAAATCCCGGCTTAAAAAGGCAAAAAAGCCTACAATATGAGGTCTAGGAGTAAGCATTGATGACCGTATTAGATAAGCATCCCGAAAAGAACCTGATTCGCCTGCAGTTAAGCCAAAACTCGGTCTTAAAAAGCTTGGATCCGGCCGCAATGGCTGAGTTAGAACGTCATTTAGAGATCTCCGACCTCAAAAAATCTGAAATTTTGCTGCACCAGGGTGACCATCAGATGGAGCAGTACTTTGTTTTGGATGGCATTCTGAAGCGCATTGTTTCAAGTGCCGATGCAAAAGAGATGATTCTGCGTTTTGCCATCGAGAAAGATATTGAAACCAGCTATGCCGCTTGGCGTCTAAAGACAGCAGCCCCCTACAGTATTGCCTGCGTGACCAAGGCGCGCGTGGCCCGGATGCCCCTGAAAAAATGGGCAGAGTTCCTAGATCAACACAAGCCTCTTAAAGAGAGCTTTGAGTTTGAGGTAATGCGCCTCATGAGTGAAATCATGGCCCACACGATTACCTTGCATATGCTTGATGCGCCTGGCCGGGTAGAGCGTTTCTTGCGTAAATACGAGGATTTATTTGAGCTCCTCCCTAAAAAAGAGCTGGCAGCCTACCTGAACCTTTCTCCAGAGACCTTGAGCCGCCTCAAAACGAAGCACAAAGAGCTTTTTGTATAGGCGCTCACCCCTCCTGTAATTACAGGATTTAGAGGGAAATTGACCGAAGTCAATGATGAACCCCCTCCCCAAGCCTAATATTCATTTCAGCCTAAGCGGGGTCAAAAATCTCGCAGTGCGATTAATAACTAAATTGGAGACATTAGCGAGAGCTAAATTGCTTTTGCCCTTACCGGGTGATTTGCGATTCTTAAAAAATTTCTATGACTACAGATAATCAAAACACACAGTTAACGGATGGCTTCCATCTCGTCATTGATGCCTTGAAGGCAAACGACCTCGATACGATTTTCGGTCTGGTTGGCATTCCAATTACTGACTTATGTCGTTTAGCGCAGGCTGAAGGTTTGCGTTTTATTGGTTTCCGTCACGAGCAGCACGCAGGTAATGCTGCCGCGATTGCTGGTTACATGACACAAAAGCCAGGTATTTGCATGACGGTTTCTGCTCCTGGTTTCTTGAACGGTTTGACAGCACTTGCTAATGCAACTGTGAACTGTTTCCCAATGATTTTGATCTCTGGTTCAAGCGAGCGTGAAATCGTTGACTTGCAACAAGGTGACTACGAAGAGATGGATCAGCTCAATGCAGCTAAGCCATATTGCAAAGCTGCATATCGTATTAATCACATTGAAGATATCGGCATCGGTTTTGCTCGCGCAATTCGTGCTGCAGTTTCTGGTCGCCCAGGCGGTGTTTATTTGGACTTGCCAGCCCAGTTGCTCGCGCAAACAATGCCTGTTGAAGAGGCCAAGAAATCCATCTTCAAGGTAATCGATCCAGTTCCACGTCAAATCCCTGCAGCTGATGCAGTTGCTCGTGCATTGGATGTATTGAAGGGCGCTAAACGTCCATTGATTCTCTTGGGTAAGGGCGCTGCTTATGCGCAAGCTGACAAAGAGATTCGTGATTTGATCGAAAAATCTGGCATCCCATATTTGCCAATGTCTATGGCTAAAGGTTTATTGCCAGACAACCACCCACAATCTGCTTCTGCAGCGCGTTCATTTGTATTGGCTGAAGCCGATGCTGTGATGTTGGTTGGTGCGCGTTTGAACTGGTTGTTGGCACACGGTAAAGGTAAAACTTGGGGCAAAGATCCTAAGAAATTTATCCAAATCGATATTCAAGCAAACGAAGTGGATAGCAACGTACAAATCGCCGCTCCGTTGATTGGCGATATCGGCTCTTGCGTGAGCGAACTCTTGAAGGGTATTTCTGCTGTTCCTAAGCCAAGCGCTGAATGGATTGCTGCCATTACCGAGAAGAAAGATAAGAACACAGCCAAGATGGCGGAGACATTAGCTAAAGAAGCTAACCCAATGAACTTCCATGGTGCATTGCGTGTAATTCGTGATGTGATCAAGAAGAACCCAGATGTGAACTTGGTAAACGAAGGCGCAAATACACTCGACTATTGCCGTGCAATTGTAGATATGTACAAGCCACGCAAGCGCTTTGACTCAGGCACCTGGGGAATTATGGGTATCGGTATGGGTTATGCCATTGGTGCTGCTGTAACCAGCGGCTTGCCAACTGTAGCGGTTGAGGGTGATAGCGCGTTTGGTTTCAGCGGCATGGAATTAGAAACCGTTTGCCGTTACAACTTGCCGATCACTACTGTTATCTTTAATAACAACGGCGTATACCGCGGTACTGATGTGAATCCAACTGGCGGTGCTGATGTTGCGCCAACAGTATTCGTTAAAGATGCTCGTTACGACAAGATGATTGAAGCGTTTGGTGGTGTTGGTTACTACGTAACTACTCCAGCAGAATTAGAAGCAGCGTTAACAGAAGCGATTGCTGCCGGTAAACCAGCCCTCATCAATGCTGTTATTGATGAAACTGCAGGTACTGAGAGTGGACGTTTAACAAACTTAAACCCATCCACAGCAGCTGCTAAGAAGTAATCCAAGATAAATTTAGAAGCAAACAAGAAAGACTTAAGGAGAAACAAACATGACTAAACCATTAGACGGTATTCGCATTATTGACTTCACACACGTACAAGCAGGTCCTGCATGTACTCAGTTATTGGGCTTTTATGGCGCAGACGTTATTAAGGTAGAGCGTCCTGGTGCTGGCGACGTAACTCGTAGCCAATTGCGTGACGTGCCTGGCGCAGATGCTTTGTACTTCACAATGCTCAACGGCAATAAGCGTTCTTTGACTTTGGACACTAAGACTCCAGAAGGTAAGGAAGTGTTAGAGAAGATGATCAAGGTTTCTGACGTAATGGTTGAGAACTTTGGCCCAGGCGCATTAGACCGTATGGGCTTCTCATGGAAGCGTATTCAAGAGTTGAATCCAAAAATGATTCTAGCTTCTGTTAAGGGCTTTAGTGATGGCCACTCATATGAAGACTTAAAAGTGTATGAGAACGTTGCTCAGTGCGCCGGTGGTGCTGCTTCTACTACCGGTTTCTGGGATGGTCCTCCTACAGTTTCTGCTGCTGCTTTGGGCGACTCTAATACTGGTATGCACTTGGCAATTGGTATCTTGACTGCATTGATGCAGCGTCAAAAAACTGGCAAAGGTCAAAAAGTATCTTGCTCAATGCAAGACGCTGTATTGAACTTGTGCCGTGTGAAATTGCGCGATCAACAACGTTTAGACAAAGTTGGCTACTTGGAAGAGTATCCACAGTACCCACACGGTTCATTCACTGACGTAGTTCCACGCGGCGGTAACGCTGGTGGTGGCGGTCAGCCAGGTTGGGTGTTGAAGTGTAAGGGTTGGGAAACAGATCCAAACGCATACATCTACTTCACAATTCAAGGTCACGCTTGGGAGCCAATTACCAAAGCTTTGGGCAAGCCAGAGTGGGCAACTGATCCAGCGTACATGACTGCTGAAGCTCGTCAAGACAAGATTTTTGACATCTTCGCAACTATCGAAGACTGGCTCAAAGACAAGACTAAGTATGAAGCTGTGGACATCCTTCGCAAGTTCGATATTCCATGTGCTCCAGTTCTCTCTATGAAAGAATTGGCTGCTTCACCAGACTTGCGTAAGAGCGGTTCTATCGTTGAAGTTGACCACAAAGTACGTGGTAAATATTTGACAATCGGTAGCCCAATCAAGTTCTCTGATTTGGAAATCGAAGTGAAGCCATCTCCAGTATTGGGTGAGCACACCGATGAAGTGTTGGCTGATCTTGGCTACAACGCTGACGATATTGCTAAGCTGCACTCAGCTAAAGCGGTTTAATAAAAATAATTATCTGCTTAATTGCAGTTACTTTAGGGCGCTCCTTGTGAGCGCCTTTTTTATTCTATAGACTGGCCATATGAAGACAAATATTGATTTGTACCAACTAATAGAGTGTGTCGGTGATGCCATCATCGTGGCTGATGCTCATGAAAAGATTGTGCTTTGGAATCCCGCTGCAACTCGGATCTTTGGGTATTTGGAAGAAGAGGCTTTGGGCAATACTTTGGATCTCATTGTTCCTGAGCGCCAACGGCAAAAACACAATGACGGTTACAGCCATTCCATGGAGACGGGTACAACTCGGTATGGAACATCTCTATTGAAAGTGCCTGCCAAACATAAAGATGGCGGCATGCTGTCGATTGCCTTTACTGTCGGAATGCTATTTGACGCCTCTGGTAAGGCCAATGGGGTGGTAGCCATCGTCCGTGATGAAACCGAACGCTTTGCCCAAGAAAGAGCCCTCAAAAAGCGACTCTCCGATCTTGAAAATCCCTAGTTTTAGCCCCATATAGGCCTATGGTGACGCCAACACAGGCTTAGATGGGCAGTGTGCCCAAATATTGGGCACACTTTAATTTAGCCATTTCCCCACTGGTAAAATTGCCTTAATTCAAAATTTTCATTCTTATTAGGACTTAAATCATGGCAAAAGCACTAGAAGGGGTCAAAATCCTCGACTTTACGCATGTTCAATCAGGCCCAACCTGTACTCAGTTACTGGCTTGGTTTGGTGCAGACGTAATCAAAGTAGAAAAATCTGGCGAAGGAGATGCAACACGCGGTCAGTTGCGCGATATTCCTGATGCAGACAGTTTGTACTTCACGATGTTGAACCATAACAAGCGTTCTATTACCGTGAATACTAAAACCCAAAAAGGCAAAGAAATTCTTGAGCGTCTGATTAAAGAGTGCGACGTTCTAGTGGAGAACTTTGCGCCAGGCGCACTCGATCGCATGGGATTTTCTTGGGAGCGCATTCAAGAGCTCAACCCAATGATGATCATGGCTTCAGTAAAAGGTTTTGGTCCTGGTCCATATGAAGATTGCAAAGTGTATGAAAACGTAGCGCAATGCGCAGGTGGTTCTGCATCTACTACTGGTTTTGATGATGGTCCTCCAATGGTGACTGGTGCGCAAATCGGTGACAGCGGAACAGGTTTGCACTTGGCATTAGGTATCGTGACTGCCTTGTATCAACGCACTCATTCTGGCCGTGGTCAGAAAGTATTGGCAGCGATGCAAGATGCGGTATTGAACTTGTGCCGCGTGAAGTTGCGCGACCAGCAACGCCTTGAGCGTGTTGGCTTGATGCAAGAGTATCCACAGTTCCCGAACGGTGAGTTTGGTGACTCTGTACCCCGCGCAGGCAATGCTTCTGGCGGTGGTCAGCCTGGTTGGATTGTTAAATGTAAGGGCTGGGAAACTGACCCAAATGCATACATGTATGTGATCGTTCAGGCCCCAGTTTGGGAAGCAATTTGTAAAGTAATCGGCCGTGAAGATTGGATTACTGACGTGCGTTTTGCGTCTCCAATGGCGCGCTTGCCACACCTCATGGAAATTTTCGGCGAGATTGAAAAGTGGACGATGACGATGACCAAGTTTGAAGTGATGGATATCCTCAATCAATACGACATTCCATGTGGCCCAATTTTGTCCATGAAAGAAATTGCTGAAGAGCCTGCATTGCGTGCTACTGGTACCGTGGTTGAAGTGGATCATCCAATTCGTGGCAAGTACCTTACTGTTGGTAACCCAATCAAGATGTCTGATAGCCCAACAGAAGTGACTCGTTCACCGTTGCTTGGTGAGCACACTGATGAGATTCTTCATGAGTTGGGCTACACCACTGATGATTTGATCTCTCTCCGTCACGATAAGGTGATCTAAGATGCGGGTTGCCTTGATTGGGAGTGCGGATTTTGGTAAAGCAGCATTAGAAGCTTTTTTAGATCGCGGCGATGAAGTGGTTGCCGTTTTCTGCCCACCTGACAATCCCAAATCAAGCAAACCGGAAGTCTTAAAAGAAGCTGCGCTAGCAAGGGGCTTAAACCCCTTGCAGTTCGCCTCTCTGAAGGGTCCTGAAGCCGCTCAAGCCATGATTGATAGCAATGCCGACATTTGTGTGATGGCTTATGTATTGCAATTTGTGCCACAAGAGCTCGTTAAGATCCCAAAGCACGGCACTATTCAATATCACCCCTCTTTGCTCCCCAAGTACCGTGGCCCAAGCGCCATTAACTGGGCGATCGCATTGGGTGAAGAGAAAACGGGCTTAACGATCTTCCGTCCATCCGATGGTTTAGATGAAGGCGAAGTGATTTTGCAAAAAGAAGTAGTTATTGGACCTAATGACACCTTAGGAAAAATCTACTTCGATCATTTATTTCCAATCGGCGTCAAGGCTTTGCTTGAAGCTGCCGACTTGGTGGTTGCAGGCAAGCATCAAGAAGTTGTTCAAGATGAATCACAAGCGAACTACGAAGGATGGTTTGATGCGAATGCTGCGCAGATTCATTGGGCAACCCATATTAGCCAGATCTACAACTTGATCCGCGCATGCAATCCAGCACCTGGTGCATGGACGAAGTTTGGCGAGCAAAAAGTTCAGATCTACGATTGCCACAAGCACGTAGCTGCTACATTCGGCGCCGTCAAAGGCAAACCTGGAGAAGTAACTCAGATCACGCTTGATTCAATCTTCATCACCTGCCATGGTGGGCAGATTGAAGTCCTCAAAGCCAAAGGCGCTGCAGGTAAGGTGACTGGTGCTGAATTAGCCAAAGAATTGAATCTACAAGTCGGGCAGTTCTTCGCGCTGTAATCCCGCTGACTTCCATTGGCTGCAGCAGAGATTATTTGATGATCTGCAAATAAGGAGCGTGCGAGATCGAAATTAAGCCTTGATATGGACTGCTAAAAGTCAAAGCCAGAATACAGAGCGGCGTGAGAACGGTGAGAGTGGCAATTGACATCGCTACCATCAAAGCTTTCGGTTTGGATAGGTGAATAAAAGCAACGGATATCAGCACCAAAATACCTAAAAATAAAATTGCATACCAACGAATTGGGTGCAGATCAAATGAAGCGTAGGCTTGTCGTGTTTCACGAGCGGTATTAATGGTAAAGAATGCATTCAACAGCGCCTTGGATTCAGCTCTATCAGGAAAAATATTCGCTGCTTTAAATATTTCTGACCGCATAGCGATAAATTTTTCATCGGTAATTGGCGAGTTTGATTTACCTGCAGCTAGTGTTCTCCATTCGTCCTCAATCATCGACTTTATATAGAGCTTGGCATTTGTAGAGAGCTCGCTATCTTTAAGGTATGGTACGGAGTTAGCTAGGCTGATAACAGTCAGAATGCTTTGACTCTCATTTTTAATCGCTCTAGTAGCAACGCTATAGTTGTCCCAGACAGACGTAGCAAGCAGGGCGGCGGTTAAAGAAAATAGGACTGCGGGAAGGCTAAAAAAAGGGGCAACAACGCCTTCATATCTCTCAAGCAGGGGTCTGGTTTTTGGGCTCACAAAGAGCCATGCAATGATGATTGAGAGACCTATGAACCCAATACAAAGGGCTAAGATTAAGCTAAGCTCAGTTTTAAAAAATAAGTTTTGCAATCTCTACCTTTCTAAATCATTCTGCTTAAATCAGTATTTACTTTCGCTAAATGCAGAACAGCATGGCTCACTAGGCCTTAAGGATTAAATCTCTAAGTTATCAATTAAGCGCGTTTTACCAAGCTTGGCTGCTGTCAAGATGACGAGCGGCTCACCAGCTTGTAACTGCTCATTGGTAGCAGGGGCTAAATCGCTTTGTTGGCGAATGGCGATGTAATCAGGTTGCCAGCCACGACCTGCCAAAGATGCAACTGCTATTTTTTCAATTTCAGAAAGAGATTTGGCATCGCGGACATTTAAATCGAGGACTCGTTGACGCACCTCTTTTAATGCCTTCATGAGCTCAGGCGCTTCAGCGCGCTCTTCGGTAGAAAGATAGCCGTTGCGAGAGGAGAGCGCCAGGCCGTCGTCTGCACGAATCGTTTCGCCGGGAATAATCTCCACTGGTAAGGCAAATTGCTTTGCCATCTGGCGAATAATCATCAGTTGCTGATAATCTTTTTTACCAAATACGGCAACCTTGGGTTGTACGCAAGAGAAGAGCTTAAGCACTACCGTGCAAACGCCTTTAAAGAAGCCTGGGCGGAACTCGCCTTCAAGAATGTCACCTAGTTGCTGTGGTGGATCAACTCGATATTCTTGAGGTTGTGGGTAGAGATCTCTCTCGGTAGGTGCAAACAGGATGTAGACACCTTCTTTTTCAAGCTTGTCGATGTCTGCCTGCATGGTGCGAGGGTAGCTATCAAAATCTTCATTAGGACCAAACTGCAGGCGGTTCACAAAGATGCTCGCCACTACAGGATCACCATGCTGTCTTGCTAAGCGCATGAGCGAAAGGTGACCCTCATGGAGGTTGCCCATAGTTGGTACAAATGCGGCGCGGTTTTGACCTCTTAAATGGTCACGTAATTCTTGTATGTCGCTGATGATTTTCATGCAACAGGGGTATAGGCAAGACGCACATAAATTGGCGCATATGGCTCAGCTTGAGTAATTTCTACCAAAGCTTCGCGTGAGAGCTCAAGCATCGCAATGAAGTTCACAATCACTACGGGAATGCCTTTGCCAGACTTAATAGCATCTTCAAAGAGCTCGCCGAACTCCACGAATTTAGTGCTTTGTAAGCGGCGCAAGATGCGTGTCATAAAGTCGCGAACTGATAACTCTTCGCGAGTAATGGTGTGGTGCTGCGTCAGTTTGGCGCGATGCAGAACATCACGCCACGCCATTTGCAAGTCTTCCACATTGACATCAGGCCAAGCAATGGCAATGGTGGTATCGACGTAGCCATGCGCCACTTGGAAGTCGCGGCCTTGTTGCGGAATTTGATCGAGTTCTTGGGCAGCAAGCTTCATACGCTCGTACTCTAAGAGGCGGCGAACTAATTCTGCGCGCGGATCTTCGACTTCTTCTTCGCTGTCTGCCTTCTTCATTGGTAAAAGCATGCGAGATTTAATTTCAATCAACATAGCAGCCATGAGTAAGTACTCGGCTGCTAGTTCAAGATTGTGATGGCGAATTTGATCGATATAGCTTAGGTATTGTTGAGTAACCTGCGCCATCGGAATATCCAGAACATTGAAATTCTGTTTACGAATCAGATATAGCAATAGATCTAAGGGGCCTTCAAATGCCTCTAGAAAAACTTCAAGCGCATCTGGTGGAATGTAGAGATCGGTAGGGAGCTTAAAAAGGGGTTCGCCGTAGAGCTTGGCGAACGCTTCCGACATGCCATCGGTAACCGATGGAGTGCTATCTAGTAAATCCGATATTGGCTGAGCCATAGGCTCATTGCCTGACGAACCACCTGAGTTAGTCATTCGAATACACGTAGGCGCGTTGCTTGAGCTTTGCAGCTTTTGCACGGCGTTGGTCTTCAACACTCAATGGCTCTTTGTCCCACAGGAGGGCGCGACCAGCTTGCTGTTCAGCCTCGAGGTTTGGATTCTCGGATTTCAGCTCATTTAAGAACTGGGTGAATTCAGATTGATACCTTGCCATGACATTTCCTAAAATACTCATTAAAATCAATAACTTATGAAATTAATACGAAAAGTTATCTGGGGACTACAACCGCCATTATAGGTGCTTTTTAGGGGGCTTTTTACAAGTTTGCAGCCAGCAAAGCCTCAATTTGAGGTGCTTCCACACGCGTTATCAGGTGCTTGTAAGCATTGATGGGGTTCTTGCTGGAAAGGGGGGTATGGATATCACTCCAACTTAAGGGCGCTAGCGATAAAAACTCTTCAACGCCAGAAGCTACCTGAGGGATAACCGGCTTCAGGTAAAGACTCAGCATTCTGAACGCCTCCAAAGTAATGCTGCAAACGCGCTGCAAATCGGCTTCACGCTCAGGATCTTTGGCGATTTCCCATGGCTTATTCTCATCGACAAAACCATTTACCTTGTCTGCAAGTTCCATCACGGTACGTAGTGCTTTTGCGTACTCGCGTCCCTCATAGAGTTCGGCAATTTTTTCGCTCGATGACGCGATGTCTTTCAGAAGGGGGTTATTCATTGCTTCGTCGGAAACGATGCCGCCAAAACGCTTCACCAAGAAGCCTGCACTTCGGCTGGCAATATTGATGTACTTACCTAATAAGTCGCTGTTAACGCGCGCAACGAAATCTTGAAGATTTAAATCTAAATCTTCCATGCTGTCATTCAGTTTGGTTGCAAAGTAATAACGGAACCATTCTGGATTAAATCCACACTCAATGACACTATTTGCCGAAATGAGTGTGCCACGTGATTTGCTCATCTTTTCACCATCAACCGTTAAGAAGCCGTGGGCAAATACATTGGTTGGTGTGCGATAACCTGCAAATTGCAAAGTGGCTGGCCAAAACAAGGTATGAAAATACAAGATGTCTTTGCCGATGAAGTGGTATTGCTCTGTAGTGGTATCCGGCTTAACCCACTCATCAAAATTGAGGCCTTTAGCCTGGCAATAGTTGAGGAAGCTGGCGTAATAACCAATTGGGGCATCAAGCCAAACATAGAAGTACTTGCCGGGGGCATCAGGGATTTCAAAGCCAAAATACGGGGCATCCCGGGAGATATCCCAATCACCAAGCTTGCTTTCTCCTGGCTGACCAACCCATTCTTTCATCTTATTGCGAGCCTCAGGCTGCAGCGGAGTTTTGACTTGAGTCCAATCGCGCAAAAATTCCTCGCAGCGTGGATCAGAGAGCTTAAAGAAGTAGTGATCAGAAATCTTTTTGATCGGTGTTGCGCCACTCACTACTGAGAATGGATTCTTTAAATCGGTGGGTGAATAGGTCGCACCACATTTTTCACAGTTATCACCATATTGATCTTTGGCGCCACACTTGGGACATTCGCCTTTGATAAAACGATCAGGCAAAAACATTTCTTTTACTGGATCGTAGGCTTGCTCGATGGCACGTTTTTCAATTAATCCTGCATCACGTAGTTTGAGATAAATACTTTGCGCCAGCTTTTCATTCTCAGGGCTATCAGTGGTGTAGTAGTTATCAAATGAAATCAGGAAGTTGTCAAAGTCGCGCTTATGTTCTTTCCAAACATTAGCGATGAGTTCTTTTGGTGTAAGACCTTCTTTTTCGGCGCGCAACATGATGGGCGTGCCGTGAGTATCATCTGCGCCGACATAGTGAACCTCATGACCACGCATTCTTTGAAAACGCACCCAAATGTCGGTTTGTACATACTCCACCAAATGGCCAATATGGATCTGACCATTGGCATACGGTAAGGCGGAGGTAACAAGAAGGCGGCGTTGGGAACTGCTCATGTAATACGGACTTAAATAAGAAGGTTAAAAAGTTAACTAGGGCGTAGCACTCAATTATGCTGGCTTATGCAGTGATTTTAGTCTGCGGTTAAAGTAAAGCACCGTGAAGTCTTGATAAATCCCGATAAACTTCCATTTAGCCCGACCCCGAGAGAGTATTTATGGCAGCAAAACCTAATATTCAGATGTCCTGCGCCTCCGTGCCCGTTGTGCACGAGGTTGAGGTTATGGATGAAATGGGGCGTCTTAAAAAGACCCACATTCCGGGTGAGCGCCCCTTAACCATCTACTTGGATAAACGTGAAGTCGTGACTCTCATGACCTTGGGTAGCGCTCCCGAAGCCCTGGTATTGGGCTATTTGCGTAATCAGCGCCTGGTTGAATCTCCCGATGACATTGAGAGCATTCAGGTTGATTGGGAAACTGACTCTGCTGCCGTTAAAACCCGTCGAAGCACGGTGGATATTGATGCTCTGACTAGTAAGCGGGTAGTCACCACCGGTTGTGGTCAAGGCACGATGTTTGGGGGTCTCATTGAGGAGATGGATGAGATTCAGTTGCCTGAAGGGCCGACATTGTCCCAAGAGGCAATTGTTGCCTTAATTGACTCCATCCGAATCCATGACACGATTTACAAGAAATCCGGTTCGGTCCATGCCTGTGCAGTTTTTGAGCGCGATGGTAGTGAGGGTGTCCGCCTTTTGCATTTCATTGAGGATGTTGGTCGCCATAACGCGGTTGACTCGATTTCTGGGTTGATGTGGCTGGCCAATAAGCCCGGTAGAGACCTCATTTTCTTTACCACTGGACGCCTGACCTCAGAGATGGTCATCAAGGGTGCTCAGATGGGCATTCCCTTCCTCTTGACCCGCTCAGGGGTAACTTTGATGGGCTTGGAGCTGGCCCGCAAAACCAATCTCACTATTCTCTCCCGTTGTTCGGGCAAACACTTCGAGATCTATAACGCCCCGGAGAGGGTCGTTTTTAGCCAAAAACCCCAATAAATTCGTGGGCAGGTAGGGGCGAAGGTTTTACAATTCGCCCATGACTATTAAATCTGACCACTGGATCCGCCGCATGGGCGAGCAAGGCATGATCAGCCCATTTGAACCTGGGCAAGTTCGCCAAGACGCCGCCGGCAACAAAATCGTAAGTTATGGCACTTCAAGCTATGGCTATGACATTCGTTGCGCAGACGAATTCAAAATCTTTACCAACATCAATAGCACCATCGTTGACCCGAAAAATTTTGATGAACAATCCTTCGTCGATTTCAAAGGCGATGTTTGCATCATTCCACCGAATTCATTTGCGCTAGCAAGAACGGTTGAGTACTTCAAGATTCCTCGTAGCGTATTAACTGTTTGCGTTGGTAAGAGTACATATGCGCGTTGCGGCATTATTGTGAACGTCACACCATTCGAGCCTGAGTGGGAAGGATATGTCACTTTAGAGTTTTCAAATACCACTCCATTGCCTGCCAAGATTTATGCGGGCGAAGGTTGCGCACAAGTACTCTTCTTTGAGAGTGATGAAGTATGTGGCACATCGTATAAAGATCGCGGTGGTAAGTATCAAGGTCAGCGGGGCGTTACCCTGCCTAAGACCTAAGCCATTACGGCAGTGCGTAAATTATTTCCGTTTAATCGCCGTCCTGCGCGGATTAACTTAGATGAATATCGCGCCACACTCTCGCGTACTGAAATTGCGCGTCCAGAAAATAATTTTTATCACTGGCTATTAGGTACCAGCTGGGGCAGCTTTATGCTGCTGGTTGTCTTCGTTTATCTTGGAGCCAATCTCTTATTTGCGTTTGCCTATTTAGCTTGTGGTGATGGCGCGATTACCCATGCTCAGCCTGGCTCTTTGCTGGATGTCTTTTTCTTTAGCGTGCAAACCATGGCCACCATTGGTTATGGTCGTATGACACCAATCGGTCATTGGGCAAATGCCATAGTGACATTTGAAGCCTTCTTTGGGATTGTGTATTCCGCATTAACCACTGGTTTGGCGTTTGCGCGTTTTACGAGGCCAACTGCTGGAGTACGCTTCTCTAAAGTGGCAGTGATAGGCAGCCATGATGGCGTACAAACGTTTAAGTTTCGCGTAGCCAATGATCGCAGTTCTCATATTGTTGAGGCGCAGTTAAGACTTTGGTTGATTGCGGAGAGTATGACGGCTGAAGGTGAGCGCTATCGTCGTTCAGTCGAGTTACCGTTACATCGTTCAGAGAGTCCTGTGTTCTCATTGACCTGGACAGCGATGCACAGTATTGATGAAACAAGCGCCCTAAAGGATTACTTGGGTAAGGCCGCCATTGAACGTCAGTGGCATCTTCTCATTACCTTTACCGGCTATCACGAGAGCTTAGCCAATCAAGTCTATGCTCGACATGTTTACTTGCCTAAAGATGTGCAGCAAAATGCGACATTCGTCGATATAGTCACAGCATTACCAGACGGCGATCGAGTCATTGATCTAACCAATTTTGATAAGTGGGTTCCGAATACATCGGACAAGTTAGCAGGGGAGTATTTATGAAATTTCGTTTCCCAATCATCATTATTGATGAGGACTTCCGCTCGGAGAATATTTCGGGTTCAGGAATTCGTGACCTCGCTGAGGCGATTGAGAATGAAGGTATGGAAGTTATTGGCTTAACCAGCTATGGCGACCTAACTTCTTTTGCCCAGCAGGCATCACGCGCCTCCACTTTCATTGTCTCGATTGATGATGAGGAGTTTGATTCCGATTCTGAAGACCATGATCTTCCTGCTTTAAATAACCTCCGTGCATTTATTACTGAGGTTCGTAAGCGTAATGAAGATATTCCAATCTTCTTATATGGCGAAACCCGTACGTCACGTCATATGCCGAATGACATCCTACGTGAGTTGCATGGTTTCATTCATATGAATGAAGACACCCCTGAATTTGTAGCGCGTCACATTATTCGTGAAGCTAAAGTGTATTTGGATTCTTTGGCGCCACCATTTTTCCGCGCACTCACTAATTACGCCTCTGAAGGCTCCTATTCATGGCATTGTCCAGGTCACTCAGGCGGTGTTGCCTTTTTAAAGAGTCCGGTAGGTCGCATGTTCCATCAATTCTTTGGTGAAAACATGCTGCGCGCAGACGTTTGTAATGCTGTTGAGGAATTGGGCCAACTCTTAGACCATACCGGTCCTGTATTGCAGAGCGAGCGCAATGCCGCCCGCATCTTTAATGCAGACCATTTATTCTTTGTCACCAACGGCACATCTACTTCCAACAAGATTGTTTGGCATTCCACCGTTGCTCCTGGCGACGTTGTTCTGGTAGACCGCAATTGCCATAAATCAGTTATTCATTCCATCACCATGATGGGCGCGATTCCTATCTTCTTAATGCCTACCCGTAATCACTTGGGTATCATTGGTCCGATTCCTAAAGAAGAGTTTGAGTGGAAAAACATCAAGAAGAAAATTGATGCCAATCCATTCATTAAGGACAAGAACGTCGTACCTCGTGTCATGACGTTGACGCAAAGTACCTATGACGGCATCGTCTATAACGTTGAGATGATTAAAGAGATGCTCGATGGCAAAGTCGACTCTTTGCATTTTGACGAAGCTTGGTTACCGCATGCTGCCTTCCACCCTTTTTATAAGGATATGCATGCCATTGGCTCAGACCGCAAGCGTACCAAGAAGAGTTTGATGTTTGCTACCCAATCAACTCACAAGTTGTTGGCCGGCTTATCCCAAGCATCACAAGTTTTGGTGCAAGATGCCGAGGACACCAAGCTAGATCGTGATTGCTTCAATGAGGCTTATCTGATGCACACGTCAACTAGCCCACAGTACGCGATTATTGCTTCATGCGACGTCTCTGCCGCCATGATGGAATCTCCTGGAGGCACAACTCTAGTTGAGGAATCTATTGCTGAAGCAATGGACTTCCGTCGTGCAATGCGTGAAGTGGACGATAAGTTTGGAGCCGATTGGTGGTTTAAGGTCTGGGGCCCAGATCATTTGGCTGAAGAGGGGATTGGCGAGCGTTCAGATTGGGTCTTGGAGCCCTCCGCAGCTTGGCATGACTTTGGTAAGTTAGCCAAAGACTTCAACATGCTCGATCCTATTAAAGCAACAGTGGTAACGCCTGGCTTAGATATTGAGGGTAACTTTGGCTCTATGGGCATCCCGGCTAGCATCGTTACTAAATACCTTGCTGAACACGGTGTGATCGTAGAGAAGTGCGGTTTGTATTCCTTCTTCATCATGTTCACGATCGGCATTACCAAGGGGCGTTGGAATACTCTCGTAACAGAGTTGCAACAGTTCAAAGACCATTTTGATAAAAATGCGCCTTTGTGGAAGGTATTGCCTGAGTTTGTAGCAAAGCACCCACGTTATGAACGTGTTGGCTTAAAGGATATCTGCCAACAAATTCATGAGTTCTATAAGAGTCGTGATGTAGCGCGCATGACTACGGAGATGTACACCTCTGACATGGTTCCTGCCATAATGCCTTCAGAAGCATGGGCAAAGATGGCGCACAAACAAGTCGATCGTGTTCCGCTAGATCAACTAGAGGGGCGCGTGACAGCCATGTTAGTAACGCCATATCCTCCCGGCATTCCATTGCTCATTCCAGGCGAGCGTTTTAATAAGCGCATTGTTGACTATCTCTACTTTGCTAGAGACTTCAACGAGCAGTTCCCTGGATTTGAAACGGATATCCACGGTTTAGTGAAAACTAGCGTTGATGGAAAGAGTGAGTACTACGTGGATTGCGTCAGACAAGAGCGCGACATTACTCTTTAATTCAGGCTTCAAGTTGCAATACGATGCCCCGCATTCGCGGGGCATTTTTTATTTGACTGGCTTATCTAGCTGAAAGGTCACAGGAGCGTCCTCATCCACTTTCGCTGATGGTGTGTCTGGTTTATTGTCTTCGCTCGTGAAGTTGAAGTCTTGGCTCTCTAAGACTGCAGCAGGCTTGTCCAAGAAGGTGGTCACCAAGGCTGGGAAAGCGATCACTACTGCCACCATCACAAGTTGTAAGCCTACCCAAGGTAGGGCACCCCAGTAGATGTCGCTACTCTTGACTTCTTTAGGGGTTACACCTCTTAGGTAGAAGAGGGCAAAGCCAAATGGAGGATGCATAAAGGAGGTTTGCATGTTGACGCAAAGCATGACTCCAAACCACACTAGCGCAGCACTAGCCGCGGCTTGTGGATTGCCATTCATGGATGCCAAAAGTACTGGGGCTAATAGTTTGACGGCTACTGGTGCCAGCATTGGTACAACGATGAATGCAATCTCAAAAAAATCTAAGAAGAAGGCTAAGAAGAAAACAAATAAATTCACAACAACCAAAAAACCAACCCATCCACCGGGAAGATTGGAAAATAATTCTTCAACCCAAAATCCGCCATCCACCCCCTGAAATACTACTGAGAAGCAGGTGGAGCCAATCAGAATGAAAACCACCATAGCGGTAATGCGCATCGTGTTTTGATACGCCTCTTGAATCAGCCCCTTTAGATTTGGAATCTTTGATCTTCGAATCCAAGCTAACAGTAGTGCGCCCATAGCGCCCATGGCCCCAGACTCAGTTGGCGTTGCAATGCCGGTCATGATGGTGCCTAGTACTAAGAAAATAAGAACAGCCGATGGAATGATTCCCATCAGACACTTTTTCCAAAGGGCCCAGCCTCTCAGGGTGAGTTCGCTTTCCGGAACTGGTGGCAAATAGTCAGGACGGATGCGACTTAAGAAGAAGGTGTAAAGCGCAAAGAGGGCGATCTGCAGAAGTGATGGCCCCCAAGCGCCCAAATACATACTGCCCACATCGGCGCTGCCGCTTTGTGTTTTGAGTTGATCTGCCAATACAATCAATACTAAAGATGGGGGTACTAGCTGGGTAATAGTTCCGGATGCCGCTAAAACACCCGTAGCGTAGCGCATGTTGTAACCATAGCGCATCATTACAGGCAACGAGATCATCGCCATAGCGATCACCTGAGCCGCTACTGTGCCGGTAATTGCCCCCAAAATAAATCCAACGATGATGACCGAGTAGCCTAGGCCGCCACGTACGCGCCCAAATAGCTGCCCCATAGAATCCAGCATTTCTTCTGCAAGGCCACAGCGCTCTAGGATGGCGCCCATGAAGGTAAAGAAGGGGATGGCTAGCAACAGATCATTAGCGAGCACGCTGCCAAAGATACGTTGAGGAATGGCCTGCAGAAACGCCATTCCAAAAAAGCCTTCACCAATAGCAATGAGGGAGAAGAATAAGCCTGCCGCCATTAAAGAAAATGCCACTGGAAAGCCGATCAACATAAAGACGATCAGTCCAGCAAACATCAAGGGCGGCATCCACTCCAATGGAATCATTGCATGGGCTTTTCGTAACGAAGATCTTCGGCGGGCAAAGTCATTTCACCTTTGAGGGCACCAATACGTTTGATGATTTCTGAAAGGCCTTGCAAGCTGAGCATGAAAAACCCAAATGGCACTACAAACTTAATGGGGTAGCGCGCTAATCCACCGGAGTTCAATGAATGCTCCATCACTAGCCAGGATGGATAGAAAAGAGTGGTCCATGAGAGCCAGGCAAACAAAATACAGGCGGGCATTAAAAAGAAGATCAAGCCAAAGAGATCAATCCATAAACGGCCACGATCAGAGAGCTGAGAGTAAATTAAATCTACTCGGACATGCTCATTGCGTTTAAGGGTGTAGGATGCGCCGAGCATGACGGCTGCGGCAAACAAATACCATTGAAGTTCAAGGGGCCAGTTATTACTAACATCTAGGCCATAGCGCAGCAGAGCATTTGTTGCCGATACTACGCAAGACAGCAAAATCATGATGCTGGCTGCCTTACCCAGAAGCTGGTTTATACGATCAATGCCTGCAGAAAGTTTGGACCAAAACCCCATGTACTTTAGAGGTCTGCACGACCCCGTTTAATAGCAGCGAGTACTTGTGCAGGAGCGGTGCCACCAGCATGTTGACGTGATTGAACGGAGCCATCTACTGTCAGCAAAGCAAATACATCATCACTCATTAACTCAGGGCGATTATCTAGGCCGCAAGCAAAGCGCAGTTCAGAGAGGCTAAGGTCGGTCAACATGCAGTTTCTGCCAACGCATGCCTTAACAGCATGTGCTACAGATTCATGTGCATCACGGAAAGCCAAACCTTTTTTCACCAAGTAGTCAGCCAGGTCGGTTGCTGTTGCAAAACCTTCTTCAGCAGCTTTCTTCATCACTTCGGCCTTGACTTCAATATGCGGAACCATGTCAGCAAAGATACGCAAAGTATCTTGCACGGTATCAACCGCATCAAATAAAGGCTCTTTATCTTCTTGGTTATCTTTGTTGTAGGCGAGGGGCTGACCTTTCATCAAGGTCAATAAAGAAATCAAATCGCCATAAACGCGACCAGTCTTGCCACGAGCTAGTTCTGGTACGTCAGGATTTTTCTTCTGCGGCATGATCGAGCTGCCAGTGCAAAAACGATCAGGCAAATCAATAAAGCCAAAGCGTGGGCTCAGCCACAGGATGAGCTCTTCGGATAGGCGTGATACGTGCATCATCAAGATCGAAGCAAAGGCGCAAAACTCAATCGCAAAATCACGATCGGATACGGCGTCTAAGGAGTTATTGCAAATGCCATCAAATCCAAGGGCCTTAGCAACTTGTTCGCGATCGATTGGATAAGTGGTTCCGGCCAAGGCGGCAGCGCCTAATGGCAAACGATTAAAGCGAGCACGCAAGTCAGCTAAGCGACTTGCATCACGGCTAAACATTTCAAAGTAGGCCATAAGGTGATGACCAAAAGTAATAGGCTGGGCTACTTGTAAATGCGTGTGACCAGGCATGATGGTCGAAGCATGTTTCTCTGCCAAATCTAAAAGCGCAACACGTAAAGATTTCAGAGTGAGGGAGATATCATCAACACTGCCACGCAACCACAGACGAAGATCGGTTGCGACTTGGTCATTTCGTGAGCGACCAGTATGCAAACGTTTGCCAGCATCGCCAACCAATGCGGTTAAGCGTGCTTCGATATTGAGGTGAACATCCTCAAGAGCAAGTTGCCAATTAAATTGGCCAGACTCGATCTCACTCTTAATTTGGGCCATTCCCTTTTGAATATCTGCCAAATCCTGGGCGCTAATGATTTTTTGGGCAGCCAGCATCTCAGCATGGGCTAGGGATCCAGCTATATCGACCATGGCAAAGCGTTGATCAAAGCCAATAGAAGCGGTATAACGCTGAACAAGTTCGTCAACGGGTTCGGCAAAACGGGCCGACCAAGCTTGGGCTTTGTTGTCTAAGGAATTATTTGATGAGCTCATAAACACAGTATATTGGTGTAGGTCTTTGATTATTTTAAATGTTATGTCCCAAACCCTGAATTCTTCCCCTATAGCCGCTCCAAAGAGCCTTGTTATCGCCTCCCGTGAAAGTCGCCTGGCCATGTGGCAGGCTGAGCATGTCCGGGATTGCCTTAAAAAGCTCTATCCGGAGTGTGATGTCCAGATTTTGGGCATGACAACCCGTGGTGACCAGATTTTGGACAAAGCCCTCTCTAAAGTGGGTGGTAAAGGTCTTTTTGTAAAAGAGCTGGAAACTGCCCTTGAGGATGGTCGGGCTGACTTAGCAGTGCATTCATTAAAAGATGTCCCCATGGTGATGCCTGAGGGTTTTGATCTTGCTTGCGTTATGGCTAGAGAAGATGCAAGAGATGCTTTTGTTTCCAATGATTACGCCAGTCTTGAAGATCTTCCTGTGGGCGCCATCGTTGGCACGTCAAGTCTGCGTCGCGAATCCGTGTTGCGTGCAAGGTTTCCTCATCTGGTGATTCAGCCATTACGCGGTAATTTAGATACGCGTATGGGTAAATTAGATCGCGGTGAATATCAGGCAATTATTTTGGCTGCTGCTGGTCTTAAGCGTTTAGGTTTAGAGTCGCGCATCCGTGCATTCTTGCCATACGATCCTTACACGCCTGCTGCAGGCCAGGGCGCTCTTGGTATTGAAACCTTAAGTAAGCACCCCAACATCAAACAATGGCTTGCTCCATTAAACGACACGCCTACCTTGTTTGCAGTTTCAGCTGAGCGTATGGTGTCTCGTCAATTGGGTGGATCATGCGAGGTGCCCTTAGCTGCGCACGCAGTCTGGGATCAAAATCAAATGCAAATTCGCTCCTTTGTGGCGAGTACGGATGGTAAAGCGATTTGCCTGGCAAATGGCAGTGCGCAAGTGAAGTCAGTGGCAGACGCAGAGGCTTTGGGGCTCGCAGTCGCACAAGACTTGCTCTCACAAGGCGCGGCAGATTTAATTCCAAAATTTTCTAAATAAACATAACCGTAGTGATGAGCACTAAAACTATCATCGTCACAAGACCAAGTGGGCAAGCTCGTCAGCTGATTGAAGTACTCACTCGCGCAATCGAAGCGAGCGGAGTAGGAAAACGTAGTCTCCCTGAAATATTGTCCTTACCATTACTCACCATTGTTCCAAAGTCTGATGAGCATTTGGCTGACCACATTGCTACTGTCTTGAGTGATGCCGACCTAGCCATCTTTGTGAGTCCCAATGCTATTGAGAGCGTGATGCGATTACTAGAGCGAGACTGGCAAGACTTCTCTAAAAAAGTTATTCCGATAGGTGTGATGGGGGGCAGTAGCAATCTAGCTTTAAAAAACCATGGCATTGGTTTAGAAGCAATACCGACGCCTATCATCATCCCTAAAAATAATGAAAACTGGGACTCTGAGGGTCTTTGGCAGGAACTTCAATCTCTGCAATCTAGTTGGCAGAACAAAAAAGTAGTGATCTTTAAAGGTGAGGGTGGTCGTGATTGGCTGGCTGACACATTAACAAAAGCTGGCGCTACTGTAGAAGCAATTTCTACCTACAGCCGCGTGCCTTTAGATCTGGATAACCCTGCATGGCATCTAGTGCGAGAAATGGATTTAAGTAAATCTCTTTGGTTGCTCACTTCCTCTGAGGCAGTCCGCTATCTAGGTGAGGTGATGAACGGTCAATTTACCCAAAGCCTTAGTGCAGCTAGCGCTCTTTGCCCGCATCACAATATTGCTGATGCCGCTGAGTTAATTGGATTTGGTGAAGTTTTTACCAGTGAGCCTGGTGATGAAGCCTTAATTAAATCTACTTTAGCTTGGCTAACAATCTAAAAGTAACAGTGAAGAGCTAATTCTTCGTAGCATCCAATAAAGCAGGCAAGAAAATTTCATTTACTAATAGTGGGTGACCCTTTAAGCGATAAAGAGTACGTCGTGCCCATAAGGGCGAACTCAAACCAGAAAAATGCTTAAAGCACTTTTTCCATAATTCACTACCTTTATCTAAGCGTGCAATATCACGCGGAGGTTTTGCTTGCGAGTGTTTACGTGTCTTGGCAAAAAGGACGGCCCCCAGAGGCTTTGCGCCTAGGCGCAGAACGGCATGATTGCTGCCACTAGAGCTTAAAGTGGGTATGACGCTATGTGCCATCACTAAAGGAATTCCGTTGGAGCACAGCAGCACTTCACGGACTCGGCAACGTCTGACTTTGAAATGAAAATAGCGACTTTCGTCGCTATTGAGTGATTGAGGGCAGTCACGCAAAACCTGTACTTCTAGTTTTTGCCCAATTGCTTTCTCAATCTTTTGGGTGAGAGACCCGGTATCGCTTAGCCAAGGTTGCCACTTTCGGGGCGCCCGATGGATTTCACCGGAACCGACTCGATTCCATGCAGAACGGAGACGATTTCGGTGAATCATTTTTAGCTACCGCTAAAGTTGCGACGTTGACCGCCGGACTTTGGTTTAGCGAAACGTGGACCACCTGCTGGACGTGAATCACCTGAGCGTGCTGGACGTGAGTCTGCGGAGCGCGCAGGACGGGAGTCAGTAGAGCGTGCTGGACGTGAATCACCTGAGCGACTGCCACCAGCATTACCACCAGAACCGCCGCCACCAAAGCGAGACTCTGAGCGTGCGCCAGAGCCATAACGACCGCCACCGCCACCTGAGCGATTGCCACCAAAGCCACCGCCTGAGCGACCGCCACCAGGACGACCGCCACCACCACCAAAGCTTGGCTTGGCTTGTGGCTCAAGACCAGCGATAACTGAGGCAACGATATCTTGCTGTGTGAAGCGTTCGATATTACGGATCTTGGCGCGATCACGATGTTCAACCAAAGTGATAGCTACGCCATTGCGACCTGCACGACCAGTACGACCGATGCGATGCGTATAGTCTTCTGGTTTCATTGGTAAGCCAAAGTTAATCACGTGGCTAATACGTGGCACATCAATACCGCGAGCCGCTACGTCAGTCGCAACCAAAATCTTGGTGTGACCTTTGCGTAAAGACTCGAGACGACGCATGCGCACAGCTTGAGGCATAGCACCATGAAGTGCAGTTGCTTCGTAGCCATTAGCACGCAATGTGTCAGCAATTTTTTCGCTCTCAACTTGAGTGCTTGCAAACACAACTGCTTGATCTAAATCGGCGTCAGCCAAAATGTGCTCAAGCAATTTATGCTTGTGTGACATGCTATCGGCCCAATGCAACTTCTGTTCAATGTTGGCGTGCTTTTCACCGGCGTGAGCAAGTTCAATACGCTTGGCATCTGTGGTCAACTCATTTGCTAAAGACATAATCTTTGGCGCAAAAGTTGCAGAGAACATCAAAGTTTGGTTACGGCCTGCGCAACGTTTATCAATAGCCTCGAGATCATCAGCAAATCCCATGTCGAGCATGCGATCAGCTTCGTCGATAACGAGTTGTTTTACATCATCTAAGCGAATTGCTTTGCTGTCGCACAAGTCGAGTAAGCGACCCGGAGTTGCAACAACCAACAATGCACCTTTCAACGCTTGGATTTGCTTGCCATAAGGCATGCCGCCCATTACGGTTGCGATGCGGATACCTTTCATGCCACGAACTAAGTTCACTGCATCAGCGGCAACCTGTTGAGCCAATTCGCGAGTAGGGCAGAGTACTAACACTTTAGGTTGTGCGCGACCTGGTACAGGTGAGTTGTTCGGGTTGTCTTCGATGAGTTGATTAATCAAAGGCAATAAAAAGGCTGCGGTTTTGCCGCTACCAGTTTGGCTGCTGACCAATAAGTCACCACCGGCTAAGGCTGCAGGAATAACCTGAGCTTGCACAGAAGTGGCTTGGGTAAAACCCAGTTCAGCAACGTTTTTAAGAAGTGATGCCGCTAGGGCGAAATTCTGGAATTCATTTCCAGTGCTCTTTGAGTCTTTCGGCTCGTGTTTAGTTTCTTTAGAAAAAGTCATGCTATTACACATCCCCTTTAAGGGATGTCTCCGTATGTTGCACCCATAGTTTTTAAAGGGTGCGATGGTCAAAGGCATCGACCATCAGACAAGCGGCAGCGCGTTTTGTGACTTCTGTGTTTATGACTTCTAAACGGTACGCTGAAATAGAGCTGGGGGGCGATGAATCAAATTGCTTAAAAAAGCCTCCCATTATGACAGTTTGATCGCCCGATTACAAGGGTTTTCCCGAATTAATTATGATATCGAGATGGAATGGCTCTCTTACAGTCTCTTATCGCCAGCGAATGCCGGCATTGTTGATTTCTCAGGCTACTTGCTTGGGACTTTGCTCATTATTTTGTTACCAGGCCCTAATTCACTTTATGTTTTGACGATAGCTGCGCAAAAGGGTTGGCGCGCTGGCACCTGGGGTGCGCTCGGAATATTTGTTGGGGACTCGATACTGATGATTGGTGTGGCATTAGGTGCTGCATCCATCTTGACGACTTCCCCGATTGTCTTCGCTCTGGTGCGTATTGCGGGTGCGCTGTATTTGGCTTGGATGGGGTATGGTTTATTGCGAAGTGGTGTGCAGCGTTGGTCTGTAGGTCAGCGTGCGAAGACTTATGAAATTCAAGTGAGACTCATGCAACTGCATCCTATGTTGGCGGCATTAACTTTGTCGTTAACCAATCCAAAGGCAATTTTTTTCTTCATCGCCTTCTTCTCGCAATTTATCCGTCCAGATGCTTCTCATCCAGCTCATACCATTTTGTATCTAGCGACAGTCTTGCAGCTTATGAGCATGACCTATTTAGGCTGCCTGATTTGTGCAGGTCAATTTTTCTCAAAGTACTTTGAGAGTCATCCTCGCTCTGCCGCCGTGCTGTGGATCACAGCCGGCTTCCTATTTATTGGATTCGCAGCGCGATTGATTTACATCTAAATTTTTTATCTAAGACGCTTGAGTAGTCTCTCGGCGCTCTTGCCGTAAGGAGGGCGAGCGGGTTTAGTGCCCTTGAGAAGATTCGTACCTAGTAGGCCGCGCACCTCAAGAATAGGTTTTTGATGGCTAAAGGTATCAAAGCCTGCTTTGCCGTGATGGGAACCGATACCGCTAGCACCAACACCGCCAAATGGAAGTGACTCTACCGTTGCATGCAATAGGACGTCATTGATGGTCACGCCACCAGAACGCGTCTCTTCTAAAACGCGCTGCATATTCTTTTTATCTTTACCAAACCAGTAAAGAGCTAAAGGACTCGGTTTGTTATTGATGTAATGAATGGCTTCAACAATATTGTTAGCTGTCAATATTGGCAAAATTGGACCAAAAATTTCTTCATGCAATACTCGTGCCTCAGGCGGAACATCGACTAGTGCGACCGGTTCAAATCTTCTGGCGCCTGCGGACGGGTTGTTTAACAAGGGGACTGCTTTTGCGCCACGATCGAGCGCATCAGCCAGCAAATGTTGCCAGTATTGCAATTGTTCATCATCAATCGGTCCAGTGAGCTCTTCTGGGTTACTAAATTGCACTTGTGCCGCCGTCTGTAGCTCTTGGATGAACCCATCGCGATTGGCTTGGTCGATCAATACATAGTCAGGCGCAATACAGGTTTGTCCACTATTCAGTAGTTTTCCATAAACAATCGCTGCGGCCGCTTCCTTGAGTTTTGCTGATGCATCAATGATGGCTGGGGTTTTGCCACCCAACTCCAAAGTAACGGGAGTAAGATTTTCTGCGGCAGCACGCATCACTTTTTTGCCAACGGATTCTGATCCTGTAAAAAAGAGATGAGCAAAAGGTAGAGCCGCAAATTGTTCGGCCACATCAACGCCACCGGTACTCACGCAAAATTCACTTGGGTGAAAGTATTCCTGAATCAAGCTTGCTAAAAATCCTGAGGTACGGGAGCTACGTTCGGATGGTTTAAGCCAAACGCGATTACCGGCAGCAAAAGCGGCAATCGCTGGAATAAGCGCTAGCTGAACTGGATAATTCCATGGACTCATAATGCCAACTACGCCCAATGACTGACTTTCAATCCAAGCCTCTGAGGATCCCATAAAAGAGGGCGTTTCCATTTGCACAGGCTTCATCCATTCCTTTAGATGCTTACGCGTATATTTGCAGGCTTGGTAAACCATCTGAAATTCAGTAAGGCGAGATTCAATGGAGTGACGCACACCAAAATCTGCAGCTAGGGCTTTACAGATTTTTTCTTCGTTTGCTTCGATCATCTTTTCAATTCGACCAATGCGCTCCAATCGGACTTCAAGTGACGGATTGGGTTCTGTGGCGTAGGCTGCTTTAATTTCGTCGAGTTGTATGGTGAAGCGGTTCATGGTGTATTAATAGTTGGCAAGCATTGAAATAAGGCATTAGGATAAAGCCATGGAACAGACTATGAATAAAAAAGACCCAGATCTAGAGCGCGCCACCTTGGGTGGAGGCTGTTTTTGGTGTCTTGAGGCGGTTTATCAGCAAATTAGTGGGGTGAAATCGGTGGTTTCTGGTTACGCTGGCGGCGCAAGACCTAATCCAAGCTATGAGGCAGTTTGCACCGGCGTATCGGGCCACGCTGAAATCGTTGACATCCTATTTGATCCACAAGTGGTTTCATTCCGAGATTTGCTGGAGATTTTCTTTGTGATTCATGATCCCACTACCTTGAACTATCAGGGTAATGATCATGGAACGCAATATCGCTCTGTGATTTTTACGCACAGTCAAACCCAATCTAAGATTGCCCATGAAGTAGTGAAGGAGTTGGAGGATGCAAAAATCTACTCTAATCCTGTGGTGACCCAGATTGATTCTGCACCAATCATTTATCCAGCAGAAGACTATCACCAGAATTATTTTCAGCAACACCCCAACCAAGGGTATTGCATGGCCGTAGTAGCTCCTAAGCTTGCTAAATTCAGAGCGAAATTTAAATCGCTGATTTCGCCCCAGTATTCCTAGGTCAAATTACTAAGGAGCTAGGCGATTTACGTGCCACTGATTTCCATCTAGCTTGTAGTGCATGCGGTCATGCAATCGAGAAGGGCGACCTTGCCAGAATTCAATTTCAGTTGGACGTAGGCGATATCCACCCCAATGCTCTGGACGAGGTGGTTTATCACCAAATTCCGCTTTGAAGCGTTTTTCTGCTTCTTCTAAAAATTCACGGTTAGGTATTGCAGTACTTTGAGGCGAAGCCCATGCACCGATTCTGGAGGCGGGAGGGCGCGAGTGGAAGTACTCATCACTCTCTGCGGCGCTGACCTTCTCAACAATGCCCTGAATACGGACTTGACGCTCTAATTCGTGCCAATGAAACAGCAGGGCGGCCTGAGGGCGAATAGCTAAATCCCGACCTTTTTGACTTTCATAATTGGTAAAGAAGGTAAAGCCATTTTCGTCAGCGCCTTTTAGTAAGACAATACGAGCTGATGGATTTCCGGCTTGATCAGCAGTTGCTAGCGTCATGGAATTGGGTTCTGGGCACTCTGCCTTGATTGCTTGCTCAAACCAGAGCTTAAAAAGCTCTAAAGGGTCTCGAGGAACCTCGGTCTCTAAAAGCTGGCCAAAGGTGTAGTTTTTGCGGAGTTGAGCAATGGAGTCCATTTATTCAGTATAAAGAGAAGCTATGGCAGAAGACAAGGTAGAAGGCAGCTTAGAAAATCGTCGTTTTGGCGGGGTCTCCAGACTCTACGGGCCAGAGCTGCGTGAGCGCTTTCTAAAGGCAACCGTAGTAGTGGCTGGCTTAGGAGGGGTTGGCTCCTGGGCCGCTGAGGCATTAGCACGCACCGGTATCGGACATTTGGTTTTAATTGACTTTGACCACATTGCTGAGAGCAATACCAACCGACAGTTGCACGCCATAGAAGGGCAGTACGGTAAGGCAAAAGTTGAGGCAATGACACAGCGTATTCTACAAATTAATCCTGAAATCAAACTCACTTCTTGCGATGATTTTTTGGAGCCTGAAAATTTAGATCGGCTCATTCCAGAAAATGCCTTGGTATTAGATGCCACTGATTCTGTGCAAACCAAAATTGCTTTATCTGTTTGGGCCGTGAAAAATCAGCGCGCTTTAGTCATGTGTGGTGCCGCAGGTGGAAAGTCAGATCCTACTTCAGTACGCTGTGATGATCTATCGCGCACAGAACAAGATGCGCTTTTGGCAAAAGTGCGCCAAGGTCTTAGACAGGATCATGGTTTCTCCAGAAATCTTAAGAAAAAAATTGGCATTCGTGCTATCTACTCACACGAACCGCGGGCTGGCGCCTCTAGCGGCGGCCTTGCCTGCTCTGGCTACGGCTCCACTGTGATGGTTACTGCTGCTTGTGGCTTGGCTGCAGCAGCAGAAATCCTCAATCTCATCGCGGCAAGCTAATTTTTTCAAAACGCGTCATCAATCCTTAAGGGGATTCCCTGTAGGAAGTTACTGATTCTTTTGCAGTCACTAATTATTTATTGCAAAGCCGCCCATTGATTTGAAAGACATTTTTATTTCTGTCTGCGTAGATTTATTCAATTAATCACTTTAGTAATTTTTATCCCCTAGTGCTGGGCACCACTCCTCCCTAGACTTTGCTTCGTTGGTAAGTCGCCAATGACAATTCGAAAGGAGGTCTCTCTTGCAGACTGAACAAACTGGTTTAAAGCGCCATCTCAAAGTACGACATATTCGTTTAATGGCTTTGGGCTCAACGATAGGCGTTGGATTATTTCTTGGATCGGCAAGCGCAATTCAAATTGCTGGACCATCCATTCTGTTAGGTTATTTATTGGCAGGTATCGTCGCCTTTATTGTTCTGCGCACACTTGGTGAGATGGCAGTGCACGAGCCTGTAGCCGGTTCTTTTGCGGCTTATGCCAATACCTATGTTGGCCCATTAGCTGGATATATGGTGGGCTGGGGGTATTGGACCTACTGGATTGTGGTCGGTATCGCTGAAGTCACAGCAGTGGGAATCTATATGGGAATATGGTTTCCAGAAACGCCGCAGTGGGTCTGGGCGCTTTCTTCAATTGTGATGATGGGCCTAATCAATCTCATCGCAGTAAAAGTGTTTGGTGAGTTTGAGTTTTGGTTTGCATTGATCAAGGTAGTGGCTATTGTTGCGATGATTGCTCTTGGTGGCTCAGTCATCTTGTTCGGCTTTACCAACGATTGGCAGCCTATAGGCTTAAGTAACCTATGGCAACACGGCGGCTTCTTTCCAAATGGTATTAGCGGTATGTTGCTGTCCTTGCAAATGGTTTTGTTTGCCTATGTCGGTATTGAGATGATTGGCCTATCTGCAGGTGAGGCCGAGAATCCACAAAAAACAATTCCCATGGCAATTGATTCCTTAGCATGGCGCATCTTGATTTTTTATATGGGCGCCATTCTGGTGATTTTGGCCATTTTCCCCTGGAATCAAGTGGGTCATCAAGGTAGCCCATTTGTAGTGATGTTTGAGAGATTAGGCTTGCGTGAGGCTGCGGGCTTAATCAATTTCGTCGTGATTACTGCCGCACTTTCTTCTTGTAATGCCGGCATCTTTAGTGGCGGACGTCTGCTGTACTCCTTATCGTCCAATGGTTATGCCCCTAAACCTTTCTCAAAACTTTCAAAGCAGGGCGTGCCACATCGTGCGGTGATGTCTACGGTTGCAGTTTGTATGACAGGCGTGGTGCTGAATTACTTCGTGCCTGATAAAGCCTTTCAATACATGATGGCTGCGGTGACTTTTATTGGCTTGATGGTCTGGATTGCAATCCTGATTACGCAAATTCAATTTCGTCGCTCCTTATCAAAATCCCAAGTAGCTGAGCTCGCCTATCGCGCTCCTTGGTGGCCTTATTCCTCGTGGTTTGCTCTGGCATTTATTGGCTTAGTGGTAGTGCTTATGGGCTTTCATGAGGATGCGCGGATCGCACTCATAGTGGGGCCGTGTTTATTGGGGGTGTACCTCGTGATGTTTTATATCGTAGGGCTACATCGAAAAACAGCAAGTAAGCGTGACTTTAAATAATAGGAGATCAGAATGATTATTGGCGTACCTCAAGAGGTAAAAAATAATGAGTTTCGGGTGGGCTTAACACCGGGTAACGTAAGTGGGCTTTGCAAGCAAGGACATTCTGTCCTAGTGCAGCGAGGAGCAGGGGAGCAGATTGGCTTGAGTGATGAGGCTTATCGGCTTGCTGGCGCTAGCTTAATCAATAGCGCGGCAGAAGTATTCCATAAGGCGGAGATGATTGTGAAAGTGAAAGAGCCTCAGGCGCAAGAGTGCGCCATGTTGCGCGAAGATCAAATTCTGTTCACGTATTTACATCTGGCGCCAGACCCTAAACAAACGAAAGCTTTGTTGCAGTCGGGTGCAACTTGTATAGCCTATGAAACGGTTACTTCAATGAATGGTGCTCTGCCTTTATTGGCCCCTATGAGTGAAGTAGCTGGTCGAATGTCCATTCAAGCGGCTGCAACGCACTTAGAGAAAACCAATGGTGGTCTGGGTGTATTGATGGCGGGGGTGCCTGGCGTCTCGCCAGCCAAAATTGTGATTCTGGGCGGCGGAGTAGTGGGTCGTAACGCATTGCAAATAGCAGTGGGGATGGGTGCCGATGTTTGTATCTTTGATCGTGATATCGAACGCCTGCGTCAAATCGATATGTTTTATGGCAATCGAGTGCGAACCTTTTACTCAGATAGCTTGCTTATTGAGCAGGAAGTTTGTGAGGCTGATGTCGTGATTGGCGCAGTATTGCTTCCTGGTGGCGCAGCACCGAAGTTGGTAACGCATGACATGATCAAAAAAATGAAGCCCGGATCGGTGGTGGTTGATGTAGCCATTGATCAAGGTGGTTGTTTTGAAACCTCCAAACCCACTACTCACGCAGATCCTACATTTGTAGTGGATGGAGTAATTCACTACTGTGTAGCCAACATGCCAGGTGCGGTCGCCAGAACATCTACCTTTGCACTAACCAATGCGACCTATCCCTTTGTGGAGGCTTTGGCTAATCGTGGGGTGATGAAAGCGCTTTCTATTGATCATCATCTGCGTAATGGCCTGAGTGTTCACAAGGGTGTATTGACTTCAAAGCCAGTCGCGCTAGCCCAAGGGCTGGATTGCGCATTGGCTGAGGAATTATTTGTGGCATAGCGCATTTGTAGGAATAAGCAGGTCCAGTGGGTCAGGGATTTAAACTATCCCTAATGCACTAAACATTACAAAACTTACTGGACCTACTGAATACATGGATTTTTCAGCATTAGCGCTCTCTACCGGGGTGGTAGCCTTGGCGGAGATGGGCGATAAAACTCAATTACTTTCTTTGATGCTTGCTGCCCGCTATCCAAAGCAAGCATTAGCGATCATCGCCGGAATCTTTATCGCTACGATTGCTAACCATGCGTGTGCTGCTTTGCTAGGCCATTGGTTAACGACCCTAGTATCGCCTGATGTCATGCGCTGGATTTTAGGTTTAAGTTTCTTGGGTATTGGTTTATGGTTATTAGTACCAGATCACATTGACGATGCATCTGGGTCTAAAGTCGCCGACAAAGCCCTACAAGTATTTTTGCTAACCACAGGTTTGTTCTTTTTAGCCGAGATGGGCGATAAGACGCAAATTGCGACGATCGCCTTAGGTGCCCGTTATGAAGATGTAGTCTCGGTAACCATTGGCACCACATTGGGGATGATGTTGGCAAACGCGCCTGCGGTCTGGATTGGCCAAAAATTCACTAAGCGCATGCCTATCAAGTGGGTGCATGCGGTAGCTGCCATTACCTTTATTGCCATTGGGATTGCCACCTTAATCTGGGCTTGATTTAGTCGGTATACCCGTCTGTCATCGTAGACTTAAAATAGGCTGATGAAAACTGATCTCTCACAGAGCTTTCGTCGGCTCGAATATCGCCCACCTGTTTACAACTTCGATCAGGTCGAGCTCGATATTGCCTTAGACCCATCTAGAACGATTGTTAAAAGTCGAATTGAAGTGTTGCCAGGTAAAAGTTTTGAACCAGGGGCGCCCCTCGTCTTAATGGGGCATGAACTTGAATTTGTCAGCTTGCGGATTAACGGCGAAGCTCATCGTCATTTTGAATTAACCCCAGAAACACTCACTATTCATTCTTTACCAAATGAAGGTCAAGAAAAATTTGTTGTTGAAATTATTTGCGTTTGTGTACCCGAGAAAAATACCACCTTGATGGGTTTGTACGTTTCTAATGGCAACTTCTTTACGCAGTGTGAGGCAGAGGGTTTTAGAAAGATTACTTATTTCCTAGATCGTCCAGACGTCATGGCACGATTTAAAGTAACGCTACGTGCTCGTGAAGCAGAGTGCCCGGTCTTGTTATCTAACGGTAACTTGATTAATACAGAAAAACTTCCAAATGGCTGGCACAGCGCTACCTGGGAAGACCCGTTTCCTAAACCTTCGTACTTGTTTGCCTTGGTGGCAGGCAAGTTGGAGTGTATTGAAGAGACTATTACGACCAGCAGTGGTGCTAAGAAGCTCTTGCAGATTTGGGTTGAGCCGCATGATTTGAAGAAAACCCGTCATGCCATGGACTCTTTGATTGCTTCAATCCACTGGGATGAGAAGCGCTTTGGTTTGGAATTGGATTTAGAGCGCTTCATGATTGTGGCTGTTAGTGATTTCAATATGGGCGCAATGGAAAACAAGGGTTTGAACATATTCAACACCAAGTTTGTCCTTGCACAACCAGAAACTGCTACTGATGCTGACTTTGCCAATATTGAAAGCGTTGTTGCACATGAATACTTCCACAACTGGACTGGTAATCGCGTCACTTGTCAGGATTGGTTTCAGTTATCGCTGAAGGAAGGTTTAACGGTATTTAGGGACCAAGAGTTTTCCGCAGACCAAATGGGCAGCGAATCCGGTAGGGCAGTTAAACGCATTGAAGATGTTCGATTGCTACGTCAGCTCCAATTCCCAGAGGATGCGGGTCCGATGGCGCATCCGATTCGTCCTGATGAATACCAAGAGATTAATAACTTCTATACCGTTACCGTGTATGAGAAGGGCTCTGAGGTAGTTCGGATGTACCAAACCCTGCTTGGTAGGGATGGTTTCCGTAAGGGCATGGATTTGTATTTCAAGCGCCATGACGGTCAAGCAGTGACCTGCGATGATTTCTTGATGGCGATGGCCGATGCCAATGGCAAAGACCTCACTCAATTCAAGAATTGGTATAGCCAAGCAGGGACTCCACGAGTGAAGGTGCAAGAGCATTACGATGCCGCCAAAAAACAGTACCAACTCACGTTGACGCAAAGTTGTGCACCCAGTCCCGGTCAGCCAGAGAAGAAGCCTTTTCATATTCCGCTCAAGATGCGCTTAATTACTAAAGCTAATGATCAGACGGAACAGTTATTAGAGTTGACGCAAGATAGTCAGACATGGACCTTTGACAATATTACAGAGCGACCAGTGCTCTCGATGAATCGCAATTTCTCAGCCCCAATCAACTTGGACTTTGAGCAGTCTGAGGCCGATCTTCTGACGCTATTCTCTAGCGATGACGATGCATTTAATCGCTGGGAGGCAGGCCAAAAATTGGCAATGCAAATGATTCTGAACAATCGCTTGCCAGATGCCCAACTCATTGAGGCCTATCGCAATATCCTGCTTGATCCTAGCTTGGATTCAGCCTTTAAAGATCTAGCCCTGACGCTACCTGCGGAGTCCTATTTGTATGAGCAATGTACGAGCGTGGATCCGCAGAAGATATTTAGTGCACGCCGTGCCTTCCGCAGAGAAATTGCTAAGCAACTCCAGTTAGAGTGGGCTGCGCTGTATCAGCAGATGCAAACACCCGGACCATTTAAGTCAGATGGAGTCGATTCTGGAAAGCGCGCACTCAAGAACTTGTCTTTAAGTATGTTGCTTGAAGCGGCGCCTGGAGTGTGGGCGCCAATGGCCGCTAATCAGTATCAAATTGCTGACAATATGACGGATCGTTACGCTGCTTTAGCTGCGTTGGTGGTGCATGGCGCAAAACCAGCCAAAGATTGTTTAATTGATTTCTACAACCGATTCGCCAATGATGCTTTAGTAATTGATAAGTGGTTTGGCTTGCAATCAAGCCGTCCGCCAGTTGATGGTCTTGACTCTACGCTGGAAGAAGTGAAGAAGCTGCGCGAACATCCTGCGTTTAAGTTAAATAATCCCAACCGAGTACGCAGCGTCATTCATGCCTTCTGTGCAAATAACCCGGCAAGTTTTCATCAGGCTGACGGCAGTGGCTATGAGTTCTGGGCTGATAGTGTCTTAGCGCTTGATCCCATCAATCCTCAGGTAGCGGCTCGTCTTGCTAGAGCTCTGGATCGCTGGCGCTTATTTGCTCAACCCTATCAAGATTGCATGAAAGCGGCTCTGGAGCGGGTTTCGGCGTGCCAGACGCTCTCTCCAGATGTGAGAGAGGTGATAGGAAAGGCGCTAGGTAACTAGCCCCCTAAATAACAAGGCAAAATAGAGTCCAATAAACCACTTTGGCAAAAAACTGGAGAAATATCTTTGTCCTCAAGTACCCATATTAATTTCAAGCAGTATTTAACATCTGCAAAACCTGCGGGCGCAGCTATTCCTGCTGGATTGCAAGATTTGCT
This sequence comes from Polynucleobacter sp. KF022, assembly GCF_027924105.1. Classification (NCBI taxonomy): domain Bacteria; kingdom Pseudomonadati; phylum Pseudomonadota; class Betaproteobacteria; order Burkholderiales; family Burkholderiaceae; genus Polynucleobacter; species Polynucleobacter sp. KF022. The sequence continues at coordinate 1,226,599 of NZ_AP026972.1, read as the reverse complement.
GACGGCAGTAGTCAATACCTGTTCAACACTGAGTCATGAAGTGGCTCAGGGCGCATTGATTGGTTTGCTCGGCTCTGCAGGTACCGGCAACGTACAAGGCGAAGTCCAACAAAAACTCGACATCATTGCAAATGATTTGCTGATTGATGGAGTGAAGGGCTGCAAATCACTTGCTGGTTTGGCTTCTGAAGAGATGGAGTTGCCAGTACCAGTAAACGGTACGGGCGATTACTTGCTGCTGTTCGATCCATTGGATGGCTCATCCAATATTGATGTGAACGTTTCTATCGGGACCATTTTTTCTGTGCTGAAGAAGCAAGATCCTAATGCGCCATTACAGACTTCTGATTTCTTATTGTCAGGTCGCCATCAGGTTGCTGCTGGTTATGTTGTGTATGGTCCGCAAACCACCATGGCATTGACCTTGGGCGACGGTGTAGTAATGTTTACGCTCAATAAAGTTACTGGTGAGTTTTTATTGATCAAGGATTCGGTAACAATTTCCCACTCCACTAAAGAGTTTGCAATCAACATGTCCAACATGCGTCACTGGGCTGACCCAGTACGCCGTTATGTTGAAGAGTGCCTTGCTGGCGTGAGTGGTGCGCGCGATAAGGATTTCAATATGCGTTGGATCGCCTCCATGGTGGCTGATGTGCATCGCGTCCTATCCCGTGGCGGAGTATTTATGTATCCATGGGACCAACGTGAACCACATAAGCCTGGCAAGTTACGCTTGATGTATGAAGCCAACCCTATGAGTTTCTTGGTGGAGCAGGCGGGCGGTGCTTCTACCAATGGTACAGATCTCATTATGGATTTACAGCCAACCGATTTACATGAGCGCGTTTCTGTGATGTTGGGTTCGAAAGAAGAGATCGATCGTATTCAGCACTATCACTCATAAGTAGATCAACTTCTCCAAGTAAAAACCCCAATCAACTGATTGGGGTTTTTACTTGGAATTAATTTGAGAGAGCAAATGCCTTTAAGGCTTTACCTTTTCTTTGAGGTAGGCAAGCGATTCTTCTACTTGATCAATGAGGATGAGGCAGATATCGCCAGCAGATAGATCTTCTAGAGCGGTATCAATGGCTTTAAATTCACCATGAATTTCCTTGATTTGCTTTGCCTTAGTAGCTCCAACTAGACCTTCTTGCAGTAGCTTTAATACTTCGCCATCTTCACGCCCACGCTGGCAGGCATCTTGATAGAGGATGACGTTATCAAAAGCATTGCCTAGGATGCGAGTGAGGTCACGAATATCTTCATCGCGACGATCGCCTGCACCGCTAATCACCACATGACTCTTATTCGGCTTCATCGCTTCAATAGCGCTGGTTAAAGCACGCATTGCATCAGGATTGTGACCATAGTCAGCAATGACGGTTGCGCCATTGTGTTGGAATTGGTTAAAGCGTCCTGGCACAGAATTGGCATTGCTCTCAAAGCTATGCAGCCCTCGAGCAATCTTTTCCGCATCCAAGTCTAGAGCCCAGGCGGCACCAATAGAGGCCATCACATTTTCTACCTGGAAACCAAGAACACCATTTTGAGTCAATGGAATCTCGCTGACAGGGAAGCGGAACATCACGCGTGAACCCTTAGAGGCAACTATATAAGTACCATCAAAGTAAATTACTTTTTTATTCTTAGCGCGATGCGCTGCAATGACCGGATGATGCTGGTTTTGGGCAAAGAAAATAACTCGCCCAGCACATTTGTCACCCATCTTTGCAACCATTGGATCAGCAGCATTGAGAACTGCAGCACCAGTAGGGGCAACGTTTTGAACAATGACTCGCTTGAGAATGGCTAAATCTTCCACACTGGTAATGTAATTGAGGCCTAGGTGATCACCTTCGCCAATATTGGTGACAACCGCAACTTCGCAGCGATCAAAACCAAGACCCTCACGAAGCATACCGCCACGTGCAGTCTCCAATACTGCTGCATCCACATCGGGATGCATTAGGACGTTACGGGCGCTCTTCGGACCGCTGCAATCACCGGTGTCGATTAAGCGATGGTTGATATAAACACCATCTGTACCAGTCATACCAACGCGTAACCCAGTTTCATTTAATAAATGAGAGATTAGGCGAACGGTAGTGGTTTTACCATTAGTGCCAGTAACTGCAACTACGGGAATGCGTCCATCTTCACCTGGAGGGAACATCATATTGACGATGTCTTCGCCAACAGGACGACCTTTGCCATAGGATGGTTTGAGGTGCATACGCAAACCAGGTGCAGCGTTCACTTCCACAATGCCACCACCTTGCTGTTCCAGCGGTTTATAGATGGACTCACAAAGAATGTCTACGCCAGCAATATCAAGCCCAATCATTTGAGCAGCTGCAACAGCGCTTGCAGCAACATCAGGATGAACATCGTCAGTCACATCCGTTGCGGTGCCGCCGGTACTCAGGTTGGCGTTGTTGCGCAGTAAAACTCGCTCACCAGTTTTGGGAACATGTTGTGGGGTAAGGCCAGAGCTTGCTAAATGGGCTAGGGCAATGTCATCAAAACGAATCTTTGTCAGAGCGGTAGCATGACCATCACCGCGCAATGGATTTTTGTTTTCTATTTCAACTAATTCGGCAACGGTATGCGTGCCGTCACCAACCACCTGGGCGGGTTCGCGGCGTGCAGCAGCAGAAAGACGATTGCCTACTACTAGCAAGCGGTAGTCTGCGCCTGGCAGATAGCGTTCAACAATGGTTTCACGACCAAAGGCTTGGGTCACGATAAAGCCAGCGCGCACTTCTTCTTCAGTCTGAATGTTGGCAACGACACCTTTACCTTGATTGCCATCTTTTGGTTTTAAAACAATGGCGCCACCAATTTTTTGAGCGGCACGCCAAGCATCATCCGCAGTTGTTACTACCTCACCAATAGGTACTGATACGCCAGCAGCGGCGAGTAAATTCTTAGTGAGCTCTTTGTCTTGTGCAATAGCTTCTGCAATTGCACTGGTATCGCTGGTTTCTGCAGCTTGAATACGTTTTTGTTTGCTGCCCCAACCAAATTGCACCATGCTGCCTTCGGTCATACGGCGATAGGGGATATTGCGCTGTACGGCAGCATCGACGATGGATCCAGTGCTGGGCCCCAAACGGACGTCTTCATAAAGTGCTTCTAATTCGGAGAGGGCTGCAGCTAGATCAAAGGGTGCGTCGTTCAGTGTTGCTTGAATTAAAGCAAAGCCAAAGTCGAAAGCCATTCGACCAACGACTTCTTCTATGTATTCAACCACCACTTGATAGACGCCAACATCGATCGTTTGTACTGTGCGACTAAAGGTAACTGGACAACCTGCTTGAGCTTGAAGGCCAAGAGCAGCGTGCTCAAGAGCATGCGCAAGGGATAGCACTTCATTGTGGCCACCACGACGCATACTACCGAGCTGTGGAAAGCGTTCACGAATCTTAGTTTCAAACTGGGGAATAGAATCTATAGACCGCTCAGATGCATCACAAGAAACAATGGCTTCTAAAGCAGTGTGGCGACTCCATAAATTTGGGCCGCGCAACATGCGAATACGGGTAATTTCCAATTAAGCCCCTGTAGCAGTAGTAGCGTCAGGTACAAAAGTTTCTGCACCTGCTTCGATAACGTTAAACGGAATATCTAAAGCCCAGGCAGCCGCAATCGCTGCGCCCAAGTTCATAGTCTTCCAAGGAGTAGAGTTGTTTGCTTCTGAGTGACGCGGTACAGGGATTGATTTTTGATCCAACTTAGCGGATTTCAGGGTAATTTGCTGTTTGCCAATCGTTACTGCACGTCCGCCATTCAGTAAATGATTTTTGATAATCTCAGAGTCTGGATTTTCACTAAAGAAGATGACATCACCATCGCAAAGCTCTGCCATTTGCACGCACATTACATCATCTGCATTTAGCACCGCTGTACCATTGGGTAGCACTACATCAACCTGTGTGCGAACGATGCTAAAGACTTGATCCTCGTCGTAAATCGCATACTGCGGGAAGTTAGCTTTCGGATCTACATTGAGTACCACGCCAACTTGGCAGCGATCGTAGGCTAAGCCTTCGATCAGCATTGATAAGTGATTGTTCTCAATAACCACCGCTTCTACTGCCCGATTCAGAAGTGTGCGACGGGCATTCTCCCAATTGGATGCGTTGGAATTCGGTATGGCGCGATTGCCAAAAAATAATCCCTTGCTGCAAGATAGGCCAACATAGACATTGGTTAGGCGCAAGAAGTGCGCAATCATTTCAGCGACAGGCGTTTTGCCGCGCTCGCCACAAACACCTACTACTGGGATGCGGAAGTCGGTGCCAGGAGGAAAGAGGTGATCCGCAATCTCTTTGCCAACTGGTTGAGGTTTGCCGCTAGCAGGTTTTAAGTGCATCAGCAGGCCAGGGCCAGCATTGACTTCAACAATAGCAGCATTTTGGTCGGCCAATGGCTTGCTAATGTCTTGTGCAACCAAATCAACGCCTGCGATTTCTAGACCAACGACACGAGCGGCTAAAGCTACTTGGCTAGCAACATCGGGGTGGATTAAGTCTGTGACATCAAATGCAACATTACCGTTACTTTGAATCAATACTTTTTGATCAATAGCGGGAACGCTGTCGCCAGTTAGTTGTTGGCGTACCAGTTCAAGCTCTACTGCAGAGTCAATTCGAACAGGATTCAAAGGATGCTCTTCAGCAGTGCCGCGACGTGGATCAGAGTTAATCTGAATTTGAATGAGCTCATAAACAGTATGCTTACCATCGCCAGTAACCCAAACTGTCTCGCCTTTTGCAGCAGCAACTACTTTATTGCCAACCACGAGTAGGCGATGTTCATCACCAACAATATGGCGCTCAACTAAAACTTCACTACCTTCATCAATCGCAACCGCGTAGGCTGCTTCAATTTCTTGTTGGGTATAAAGATTAATAAATACACCGCGACCATGATTGCCGTCGATTGGTTTCACCACCACCGGTAAGCCAATATCTTGAGCAGCTTCCCAGGCGTCGTCAGGACTAGTAACGGTTCTGCCTTCAGGGGTTGGTACACCAGCACTGCGCAGCAAGCTCTTGGTTAAATCTTTATCGCGAGAGATAGTTTCTGCAATCGCACTTGTTTGATCAGTCTCAGCAGTCCAGATACGACGTTGTTTGGCGCCATAGCCCAATTGAACTAAGTTGCCTTCAGATAAACGAATCGATGGAATGCCACGCTCTTCTGCTGCATTCACAATGCAAGCGGTACTAGGACCTAGTAAAAGATCGTCCCCAAGATCGCGTAAATTTTCGATGATGGTTTGCACTAGAGCAGCACAATCGATGTTGTCTTGTGCCAAAGCCAGATAGAGGTCACGTGCATATTTGAGAGCAGTGAGGGTCACCTCTTCATTGATTGCACTCACCATCACTTTATAAACACCGCGACGATCTCCATCACGTGCTTTGCCAAAACCGCCAGGAATGCCGGCTAAATTTTGTAACTCAAGCGTCAGGTGCTCCATGATGTGAGCAGGCCAAGTGCCTTCTTCAACGCGCTTTAAGAATCCGCCAGTTTCACCATAGCTGCAACGATGTTCAACCAGGCTTGGCATTGCTTTAACAAGTCGGTCATAAAAGCCAGGAATGAGATTAGAGGGGTAGTCCTCTAAATCGCCAATATCGACCCATACCTCTATAACGGGATGGTAGGTCCACATATTGGGGCCACGGAGATGCTTAACGCTCAGAATCTCGATGGATTTATCTAGTAATTGGGGCATATGCAGTGTTGCGATGGACGTCGCCAGGGGTTTTGGCGTTGACGCGTCAGACAGTCTCTCTGTTTCTAGTAGTTATTGAAAAACTCACAAAATTAGCAAAAATACATAAAAAGGCCTATTTAGATAATTTAACGGCTTTTGACCCCCTAAAGTTGACAGGAGCAATAAATCTAAATAATTCAGCTCCACTATACTTTTAAGGTCAATGAAGCCACAAATCTTACCTTTTGCCCCCGTGCTGCCAAGCCCCTGGGAGGCTGTTTTAGCGAATCAACAATCCCCGGTGAAGAGTCCCGATGCCCTACTGGCATGGGTTGAGCTCGATCTCGATGCGGATTTGCGCTTTGAAAAAAGCCTACTTTTGCTGAGCGATCAGGGGCTGTTTTGGACGGATGGCAGGGTATTTGAGTCTTGGCAATTGGGTGAAGGCGCCCATTTAGTCCATGGTGATCATGCAGGAGTAGGGCATCTAAGGCTAGAAACTGCCGATAAGTTACTCAAGTCTTGGAATTTCACCTTAGCTGTGAATCCCCAAGTCCTTCGCTTGCAATCCAGTTTTAGGCAGCTCAATCGTGGCGAAGAAATTAGCAATGGCGAGGTGAGTGAGTACGACAAACAGGTCTGCCCGGTTTGCTTAAGTCCTAAACCAGCAAACTCTGAGAGTTGCCCAACGTGCGATCCGGAAGATGATGCTCCGCCATCCACTTGGACTTTATTTAAGCTCTGGCGTTTTGCGCGTCCCTATAAAAAACAATTGCTTCTCGGCTTTGTGCTGACTCTACTGTCGACAGGCGCAACATTAATCCCACCTTATCTCACGATGCCGTTAATGGATCACGTGTTGATCCCATATGAGAAGGGCAACCCGATCGATTTTCATTTGGCCAGTATGTATCTCTTGGCTTTGTTTGGCGCTGCGATCGTTGCATGGGGATTGGGTTGGTGGAAAACGTATTTACTTGCTTTAGTGAGTGAGCGTATTGGCGCTGACTTAAGAAATACTACTTTTGAGCATTTACTTAAACTCTCATTGGAATATTTTGGCGGCAAACGTACAGGTGATTTGATTGCACGTATTGGCGCCGAGACCGATCGCATCTGTGTGTTCCTATCCCTATATGCGCTCGATTTTGCAACCGATGTGTTGATGATCACCATGACGGCAGCGATCTTGGTATCGATTGATCCTTTGTTGGCCTTAGTTACTTTGGCGCCATTGCCATTTATCGTTTGGATGATTCATGTAGTGCGTGATCGTTTGCGTTTTGGCTTTGAAAAGATTGATCGCATCTGGTCTGAAGTGACTAACATTCTTGCTGACACGATTCCAGGTATTCGTGTTGTGAAAGCGTTTGCGCAAGAGGATCGTGAACTTAAACGCTTTGTAGATTCCAATAAACATAATCTGCAAATTAACGATCGCGTGAATCGCGTCTGGGGCTTGTTCTCTCCCACGGTGACACTACTAACGGAAACGGGTTTGTTGGTGGTGTGGGGCTTTGGTATTTGGCAAGTAGCGCATCAGAAGGTAACAGTTGGTGTTTTGATTGCATTCTTGGCATACATCGGACGTTTTTATATTCGTCTCGATTCGATGAGCCGCATTGTTTCGCACACACAAAAAGCAGCTGCGGGCGCAAAGCGTATTTTTGACATTCTCGATCACGTCTCTAGTGTTCCGGAGCCTATCAACCCGGCTCCTTTGGGTGAAGTCAAGGGCCGTATCTCGATGCGTGGTGTGGGTTTCCGCTACGGCAATCGTGCCGTCACTAAAGGTATTGACTTGGATATTGCCCCCGGTGAAATGATCGGCTTAGTAGGGCACAGCGGCTCAGGCAAAAGTACATTAGTGAACTTGATTTGTCGCTTCTATGATGTGAGCTCCGGCTCTGTTTCATTGGATGGGCGCGATATTCGCAGCATCGCCATTGCCGACTATCGCAAACGTATTGGTTTGGTATTACAAGAGCCATTTTTATTCTTTGGCACGATTGCCGAGAATATTGCCTACGGTAAACCAGATGCCACTCGTGAAGAAATTATTGAAGCAGCACGCGCAGCGCACGCCCATGAATTTATTCTGCGTCTGCCATTAGGCTATGACTCCCTGGTTGGTGAGCGTGGCCAGTCTTTATCTGGCGGTGAACGTCAGCGTATTTCAATCGCACGTGCTTTGTTAATTAATCCAAGTATTTTGATTTTGGATGAGGCGACATCATCTGTAGATACCACCACTGAAAAAGAAATTCAGCGCGCATTAGATAATTTGGTCAAAGGTCGCACCACGATTGCGATTGCACACCGTCTCTCCACCTTGAGAAAGGCAGATCGCTTAGTCGTTTTAGATAAAGGCGAGATTGTTGAAATTGGTTCTCACGAGCAGTTAATGGAAGCGCAGGGCGCTTATTACACTTTGTACCAAGCTCAGCTACGCCATGCAGCAGAGTTGGTTGAAGGCGGCGCTATTGGTGAAAGCTTGGAAGAAGAACAAGCAGAGCAGCAAGAAGAGAAGCTAGAAGAAATGGCTAAGAAAATTGGGGGTGGGGTATGACCCAAATCAATCAATCCACTCATCAACTAGAGCGTGATGCGCTAGGTCGCCTGGTCTTTATTGATAACAAAGGTGAGCGTCATATTGACGTCCATCCTGTCAGAGCCTTTCCAATAACCGCGCCTGGTGCTGGCATCGCCATCATGAATCAATCTGGTAAAGAGCTTTGTTGGTTTCCAAACATGGCTGCCATTTCTGAAGCGGAGCTCGGATTAATCGAAGAAGAGTTGGCTGAGCGTGAGTTCATGCCCGTTATTGAAAAAATTACCAAGGTCTCCACCTTTGCTACACCAAGCATTTGGGATATCGAAACTGATCGCGGTCCAACGCGAATCCGTCTCAAAGGTGAAGAGGACATTCGCAGGATTGCTGGCAATACATTGCTCATCGCCGACTCCAATGGCTTGCAGTTCCTCATCAAAGACTCCACACAGCTGGATAAAGTCAGTAAAAAACTGCTAGATCGCTTCCGTTAAGCAGCAGCATTCTGCGGTCATAATTAAGGGAAAACCCTTAACAATAATTTGCATCAAAGACCTTTTAAAAATGTGCATTTTTCGTGCATTAAATGCAGTTTTTTATCCCTGATGTAAGTACACTGTCTACGGTCTTTGGCTTGAGTTATCAGGGTTTCTACTAGATTTCAGAAGCCCATGTGAATCGTTTGCGAAATTATTGATGGCAGTCAAGTTTTACTGGCACATCTTGTTTAAAAATCATTCACACAACAAATAAGCCAAATTTAATTGGTTAACCATTTTTTTGGAGACATATCTTATGAAGATGAAGTTAAAAGGTGCTTTGATTTCTACAGCATTAGCCCTTGGTGTTGCAGGCATATCTCCTGCATTCGCTGCATGGGAGCCAACCAAGCCTGTTGAGTTCATTATTCCAGCTGGTCCTGGCGGTGGCGCTGACCAAATGGCTCGCATGATCCAAGGCATCATTACTAAAAACAACTTGATGAAGCAGGCTGTTATTCCTGTGAACAAGGGTGCAGGTGCTGGTGCTGAAGGTTTCTTGGCAATGAAAGAAGCGAAGGGCGATCCAAATAAGATCGTGATTACGCTCTCCAACTTGTTTACTACTCCTTTGGCTACTGGTGTTCCATTCAATTGGCAAGACATCACGCCAGTAGCGATGTTGGCACTTGACCAATTTGTTTTGTGGGACAACGCTGACAAGCCATACAAGACTGCCAAAGAGTATATCGATGCTGCTAAAGCAGCGGGTGGCAAGTTCAAAATGGGTGGCACTGGTTCTAAGTCTGAAGACCAGATCATTACTGTAGCGATTGAAAAAGCAACTGGCGCTAAGTTCACTTACATCCCATTCAAAGGGGGTGGCGACGTTGCGGTTCAGTTGGTTGGTAACCACATTGATTCTTCTGTGAACAATCCAATTGAAGCAGTTGCTCAATGGCGTGCAAATAAATTACGTGCATTGTGCGTATTTGATGACACACGTATGCCATACAAAGAGAAGGTTACTGATACTCAATCATGGTACGACGTACCAACTTGTAAAGAAGCAGGCGTTCCAACTGACTATGTCATGTTGCGTGGCATCTTTATGGCTCCTGGTGTAACTCAAGATCAAGTGGATTTCTACATCGACTTGTTCAAGAAAGTTCGCGCTACACCAGAGTGGAAGAAGTTCATGGCTGATGGTGCATTCAATCAAACATTCATGACCGGTAAAGAATTTAGAAACTGGCTCACATTGAATGAAGCTTTGCATAAGCAATTGATGTCCGAAGCAGGATTCTTAGCTAAGTAATTTTGTTAGAACAAGATGGGACCTCCAGTAGGGGGTCCCATTTTTTAAGTAAGTGCGTTAATCAACTTTATTAAAAATATAAAAATGTCTGAACATACAAATAATTCAAATCAAGAATCAGCGATCAGCGTAAGAGCGATGGATATCATCACTGCGCTCGTATTCCTTGCGATTGGCCTGACAGTAATGGTCGGTAGTTTGAAATTGGGTGCTAGCTGGGGTGCGGATGGTCCAGAAGCGGGATATTTCCCTTTCTACATTAGCTTGATTATTTTGCTTTCAAGCACAGTCACTCTTTACCAAGCTGCGATTGTTAACAAGAAAAAGAAAACAGAGTCATTTGTCGATAGCGAGCCATTAAAGCAAGTTATGGCCGTGCTTCTGCCAGCGACTGTGTTTGTATTGGGCGTGCAACTGATTGGTATTTATGTTTCTGCTGCTCTCTACATCGCCATCTTTATGGTGTGGTTAGGCAAGTATCCAATTTGGAAGGCTGTTGCTGTGTCTGTTGGCGTGAGCGCTGCCCTCTACCTCATGTTTGAGTACTGGTTCCAAGTTCCATTGCCACATGGCTCCTGGTTCAACCCTCTCGAGTTCTTGGGTGTGCAATAAAAAAGAATAACTATTAAAAAAGATTAAATAAGGAGTTCAAGTTGGAAGAAATTAGCGCTCTATTCAACGGCTTTGCCGTTGCAATGACACCCTTTAACTTGCTGTTAATGTTGGTTGGTGTAACGCTCGGTGTGATCATCGGTGTGTTGCCAGGTTTAGGTGGTGCAAACGGTATTGCGATTCTGTTGCCGTTGACATTCACAATGCCACCAACATCCGCGATCATCATGCTCTCTTGTATTTACTGGGGCGCGTTATTCGGCGGAGCGATTACATCGGTGCTCTTTAATATTCCTGGTGAGCCGTGGTCCGTTGCGACAACCTTTGACGGTTATCCAATGGCCCGTAATGGTAAAGCTGGTGAAGCATTGACTGCAGCCTTCACATCTTCATTCGTAGGCGCTTTCTTTGCGATTGTGATGATTACCTTCTTGGCACCATTGGTTGCGAAGTTTGCACTCCAATTCGGTCCGCCAGAATTCTTCTCGGTCTACCTGCTCACCTTCTGTAGTTTCGTCGGTATGAACAAAGGATCGCCATTTAAGACCATTTCAGCAATGATGTTAGGTTTTGCTTTGGCTACCGTTGGTATGGATACCGTTACAGGCCAATTGCGCTTGACATTCGGTAACCCAGAATTGATGCGCGGCTTTGACTTCTTGATCGCTGTGATCGGTTTGTTCGGTATCGGTGAGATTCTCTTGTCAATGGAAGAAGGCTTAGCATTCCAGGGTGCGGCAGCGAAGATTCGCGGCAAAGTGGTTTGGGAAACTTGGAAGCAATTGCCTAAGTACTGGGCTACTTCATTACGCAGCTGCTTAATTGGATGCTGGATGGGTATTACTCCAGGCGGTGCAACACCTGCATCCTTCATGGCTTACGGCGTTGCTAAGCGTGTATCTAAAGAAGGTGATAAGTTCGGTACCGGCAAGATGGAAGGTATTGTTGCTCCAGAAACTGCAGCTCACGCTGCTGGTACTGCAGCACTTCTCCCAATGTTGTCACTCGGTATTCCAGGTTCACCAACAGCAGCGGTATTGCTCGGTGGCTTGTTGATCTGGGGCTTGCAACCTGGTCCTTTGCTTTTCGTAGAGAAGCCAGACTTTGTTTGGGGCTTGATCGCTAGTATGTATTTAGGTAACTTGGCTGGCTTGTTTGTTGTATTAACTTGCGTGCCACTGTTTGCCTCTATCTTGAGAATTCCGTTCTCAATCATTGCACCAGTCATTATTGTGATTTGTGCGGTGGGTGCATACACGGTTCACAACGCCATGTTTGACGTTTGGTTGATGATGGGCTTCGGTGTTCTCGGTTATGTCTTTAAGAAGCTGGACTACCCAATGGCGCCAATGGTCTTGGCCTTGGTATTGGGTGACCGTGCAGAAGACTCCTTCCGTCAGTCCATGCTGTTCTCACAGGGTAGCTTAGATATTTTCTTCTCTAACCCATTGGTTGGCGGTATTACATCTTTGGCTTTATTGCTCCTCTTCTGGCCATTGATTGGCAAGTTTGTAGGCAAGAAAAAGGCTGCTGCAGTTTAAGAAAATCCGCTAGCAATAGCGATTTCAAAGGGAAAAGGGGCGTCAGCCCCTTTTTTCATGCCAAAGTGAAAATTCCGATAAAATTCTCCCATCATGAATTTCCATAAAAATCGCCTCATTCACTGGATTGCTGCTTTTGCAATCGCAATGAGTGCGCTTGCGCCAGCAGTATCACAAGCAGTCTCGCTTGCGAAACATGGTCAAGGTTTTGCGATGGAGATTTGTTCGATTGATGGCAGCAAGCTGCAAATCAATGTGCAGGGTGATGAGCAAGAGGTAGCGGAGCAAGCTCAGCCATGTCCATATTGCGTAGCTCAAAATAGCATTACACCAGCCTTTAATACCAATCTCACATTCCAAGCGCCGCAAACTTTAGCGTTGCTGCCACAGCTTTTCTATCAATCACCTAAACCACTCGCAGTTTGGGTAACGCCTCCTTCAGCAGCTCCACCAGTAAACGCCTAATTAAATATTAGGGCATAGCCTAGCTATGCAGTTGGCAACGATTCATTCAATACGTTGCAGCATTATCAAGTGGAGTAGTACATGTTGTTCAAGCAGAAAAAAATTAGTGCATGCGTATGCATGTTGTTTGGGTCAGTATTTATTTCCATCGGTGCCCAGGCGCAAATTGCACCACCACCTGATTACGATCAAAAGTTAAAGAGTGTCACTGTAACGGCGACTCGCTCTGGTACGCCGTTGGATGAAATTCCTTTGAACACAACAGTTCTGACTAAGGAAGCCTTAGAAGTTGCGCCGGATCAGACGATTGATCAGATTCTGAAGAATGTTCCAGGCGTGATTTTGAATGATCAGCCTTATTACCAAAAGGATCCAACAGGTCAAAGCATTAACGTGCGCGGTCTCGGGAACGCCAGAACTTTGGTGTTAGTTGATGGGTTACCTGCTAATGATGCTTTCTATGGAACAGTACAGTGGAATTTGGTGCCGATGTCCTCAATTGACTCTGTTGAGTTTATCCGCGGTGGCGTATCTAGCCTGTGGGGTAACTATGGCATGGGTGGTGTGATCAACATTAAGACGAAAACCCCGATGAATAGTCAGCAAGAAGTTTCTGCAAGTATTGGTACTTTTGGTACTGGCAATGTGGCTGCATCCAAAGATTTAATGGCTTCAGAAGCCTTGCAATTGCGATTCTCAGCCGACTATTTTGGTACCGATGGCTATCAAAATATTGCAACCATTGCTCCGGCATCTCCAAACAATATTAAAAATGGCCAGAGCAATGCTTCCTCTCATAACTCTAACGTCAGGTTGCAGGGCTACTTTAAGCCGACGCAGGATACCAATGGTTTCTTTAGACTTGGTTATCACACTATGTCTGACCTATCTTCGGGCTATGCCTTTGCAACCAATTTAACGCAAGAAACTGACGTAGCTGGAGGAGTAACTACTCGCCTTGACGACAGGTCTAAAGTGGATGCGAACTTTTTCTATGAGAATACAAATTTCAATAAGCAAAACGGATCTACAACCAGCCTTCGAGGTACAAGGGGTGCAACGGCTCCTTATAACTACCCATATATCAATGCAAACTACAAGGATCCATACAGTACTGTAGGTGCTTCGGCACAATTTACCAAAGAGGTGACAGGTTTAATTGATCAATATGTAGTGGGTGTTGATGCTCGCAATATTGCCGGCTCCAATCAAACAAATAACTTGAGTACTACTGGCGCTGTTCAAGCCGTTAACTATGGCCAAGGTCAGCAGAATTTCTATGGCTTGATGGGGCAATTGAAATCTAAAGCAGAATCATTTCCGCTCGAAACAACTCTAGCCGCTCGCGTGGATCAATGGAATAGCCAAACTCCAACCAACTACAACGCAGGCTCAAATGGTGCAAACCCTTCATATCAAAATGTACCCAACCAAAGCAAGACGCAATTGAGTCCTACCTTGGGCTTGTTATATAAGATGAGCAACAATTGGGATTTACGTTCTGCTGCCTATCAGGCATTTCATGCGCCTGGTATGAATAATACGTTGCGTTCTTATGGCTCATCTAGCGGTTATAGCTTTGCTAATCCCAATCTAACTCCAGAAACTATGACGGGTTACGAGGTCGGCACCGACTATCGCTGGAGTGGTGGCTTTGCGCAATTAACGGGATTTAATAATTACATTCAAAATGCTGTAGCAACTTATAGTCTCTCCTCAAAAAGCGCATCTGATGTTGCTTTAGCTAAGAGTCTTTGTGGCGCTACAACCGGTAATCCACTAGTTGGTGGGTCGGGCGTTGGTATTTGTAATTCAACGAATATTAGTTATTACACCAACAACCAAAATTTGCTGAGTCAGGGTATTGAATTCCAGTTTCATCATGACATTAACTCTAAGTGGACAACAGATGCTAATTACGCATTTACTAGCACTAAGTTAACAAACAGTGCTACAAGTGACCCAACAGGCAAACAGGTTGGTGGGGTTCCGCAGAACATTCTTGGCGGTGGCTTAACCTATTACCCTCTGCCACAGGCTAGTTTGACTGCTACAGTCCGTTATGTGGGTAGTTCTTGGTTGAATACCTCAAATACTCTACCGGTCGCCTCTTATACGGTAGTGGGGTTACGTGCTAACTATGAGGTGACAAAAAACGCAACTATCTATGCTTCTGCTGTGAACTTATTTAATCGCCAATACATCACATTTGGTACTGGAGGCAGCAGTACATCCTACACGCAGGGTATGCCACAGTCTATTTCTGTCGGTGGACGTATCATCTTTTAATCATGATGCAAATACATTCCCCATTTAGACGCCTAGCACTACTTTGTACACTTTTTTTGAGTGGGCTAGGTGCCGTAGGGTATGTGCAGGCGCAGATGGATCATTCCTCTGGCATGACAAGCTCTACAAAAAAGGATATGACCTGCCAGGGTAGTAGTTTGGAGTGCGCAAATGCAGCTACCCCATTTTTTGCTGCTGATGGGAAGTTGTTATTGGCATGGACTGCTAACGGAGTTGTGTCCGTTGCTCAATCCAATGATTTGGGTAAAACATTCTCAACACCTGTCAGTATTGCTGAGCATGGCAAGTCATTGGATACAGGTAGTGATGCTCGGCCACAAATTGTTGTGGATAGAGAAAACAATGTCTTTTTGGCTTACAGCTTTTTTAAAGACTCCCATTGGAATGCGCAAATCAATACTGCCAGATCTCTGGATGGTGGCAACACATTTACACAGCCTACATCTTTGGTAAGTGACAGTTCAAGCCAGCGTTTCCCATCGGTGCTCATAAAGCCTAATGGCAATATTTTTATCTCTTGGATTGATAAACGCCTTGTCGCTGCAGCTAAGCAGGGTGGTGAGAGGCGTCTAGGCGGATCGATAGCCTATTCCTTCTCTCAAGACGGTGGAAAGACATTTCAGGCTGAGCGTTTTGCAAACGAGAGTGCTTGTGAGTGCTGCCGAATTGGGGGAGCCTTAGACACTCAAAGTCAGCCAGCTATCGTCTATCGAGCTATCTTCTCTGGCGGCATAAGAGATCAGGCCTCCCAAGTCATTTTAGACAGTGGAGCAGGCCCCGTCCGGAGAGTTGCCGATGATGATTGGAAAACAGACGCTTGTCCACATCATGGTCCTTCCATTGCTATTTCGGGATCCGGAAAATTCCATGTGGCTTGGTATACCCAGGGTAGTAAGCGTGTTGGTGTCTTTTATGCCAACTCTAGTAATCAAGGTGCCACTTACTCAAAGCCTAGTCGTATCGGTGCTGAAGGTGCGAATGTTGCAAGACCATATTTGCTCGCTATGGGCCAACATGTGTGGATCGTATGGAAAGAATTCGATGGCAAGAAGTCGTCTGTGTACTTAAAAGAGTCTACTGATGATGGCAGTACTTGGGGCTCACCTAAAATACTGGCAAGCACAGCAGGATATAGCGATCATCCGCTATTGTTAGCGCGAGGTAATGAAGTTTTTCTATCCTGGTTAACGCGTGATGACGGTTATCAATTAATGAATATTGGGCGTAATTAATGAAAAAGTTTTGGATCACCTGGGTATTAAGTTTATTAATGACCAATATAGTGCTGGCAGATACTGGCACACTCAAGCCATATCAGGCTGGAGATTGGAATGCATTGGTGAAGACCACTAATGGCGCGCCTTTGGCAATTCATTTTTGGGGTGTGACTTGTCCAGCCTGCGTAAAGGAGATGCCGCAGTGGGGGAGCTTTGTAAAAAACAATCCTACTGCTAGGGTAATTTTTATTCAGGTGGATGATGTATCGGTTGACTCAATCAAGAGGATGTTGAATAAAGCGGGATTAGAAAAAGCTAATAACTTTTATGTGGCCGCTCCATTTGATGAGCGCCTGCGTTACGAGATTGACTCTAAATGGCATGGTGAGACCCCTACAACTATCGTCATCGATAAAAGTGGCAAGGCTAGTCGTAAAACAGGATTAATTGATTTTCAAAAGTTGCAAAATGCTTTGATAGTAAGACCCTAATTCAGTTTGTTATTTGTAAATTACCAGGAGAATAGAAATGAAATCAAAACGATTAATTAGTTTATGTGCTTTTGCTGGAATAGCCTTAGGCTTGAGTTTTTCAGCTCACGCCCAAAACGCTAAAGTCGGTAGCGTACAAATCGAGAACGCTTATACCCGCGCTACTGTTCCAGGGCAGCAGGCTGCTGGCGGATTTATGAAGATTGAAAACAAAGGCGCTGCTGATCAACTCGTTTCTGCAAGCTCACCAGTTGCTGGTGAAGTGCAATTGCACGAAATGGCGATGGATGGCAACGTCATGAAAATGCGTCAGGTAAAAGATATCGCTGTACCTGCTGGCGGCGCTGTGGAGTTGAAGCCAGGTGGCTTGCACCTTATGTTTATGAACATTAAGGCACCATTGACTGCTGGTGAAACTGTTCCGGTCAAACTCAAATTTGCTAAAGCTGGCGAAGTTGAAGTAAAAATGCCTGTAAATGCGATGGGTAATCCAGGTGCAATGAAGCATTAAGATCCAGCAGTATTGCTGAAGTAATAAAAAAGCCCCTAGTTTTACTTAGGGGCTTTTTCTTTGGCTAAACAACTTATATTTTTAAGTCCAAATCCGTTACCGCACCTTTGCTAGCACTACTTGCAAGACTTGCGTATTTTGCGAGCAGACCGCGGGTGTAACGTGGTTTAGGTTGCTTCCACGCTGCACGACGCTTGGCGATCTCAGCCTCATCTACATTGAGTTGAATGAGTAGTTTGTGGGCATCAATAGTGACGGAGTCGCCTTCATTGATAAGGGCGATTGTGCCGCCGACATACGCTTCAGGCGCTACGTGGCCAACTACCATGCCCCATGTACCACCAGAGAAGCGACCATCGGTAATGAGGCCAACTGACTCGCCTAAGCCTTGGCCAACCAGGGCGGAGGTAGGGGCAAGCATTTCACGCATACCAGGCCCACCTTTAGGGCCCTCATAACGAATCACCACCACATCACCATCTTTAATCTTTTGGGCCATGATGGCTGCCATCGCGTCATCTTCAGAATCAAAGACACGTGCTGGACCGGTAATAGATGGATTCTTCAAGCCAGTAATCTTCGCAACGCAACCCTCAGGAGAGATGTTACCTTTGAGAATGGCCAAGTGACCTTGCTTGTACAAAGGATTGTCTAAAGTACGAATCACTTTCTGATCGGCGCGTGGCACGGAAGGAACATCTTTCAGTACTTCAGCAATTGTCTTACCAGTGATGGTCATGCAATCACCGTGGAGTAATCCACCGTCGAGCAAAATCTTCATCACTTGTGGAATGCCGCCGGCTTGATGTAAATCGGTTGCTAGGTAAGTGCCAGATGGTTTCATATCCACAATTACAGGAACGCGCTTGCGAATACGTTCGAAGTCATCAATAGTCCAGTCGATCTCAGCTGCACTAGTAATGGCCAAGAAATGCAATACCGCATTCGTAGAACCACCAACAGCCATGATGACGCTCACAGCGTTCTCAATAGATTTCTTAGTGATGATGTCGCGTGGACGCAGGTTATTTTTAACCGCTTCAACTAAGACACGCGCTGATTCAGCTGCGCTTGTAACCTTCTCGGCATCAACGTTAGCCATCGTGGAGGAGTAGGGCAGGCTCATACCCAAAGCTTCAAAGGAAGAGCTCATGGTGTTCGCTGTATACATGCCGCCACATGATCCGCTGCCTGGACAAGCATGCTGCTCAACGCCTTTTAAATCTTCTTCGCTGAGTCGACCAGAAGTAAATTCACCCACCGCTTCAAATGCAGAAACAATATTGAGCTCTTTGCCCTTGTAATGACCTGGCTTGATGGTGCCGCCATAAACATAAATGCCGGGAACGTTAGTGCGAGCCAAAGCCATCATGCCGCCTGGCATATTTTTATCGCAACCACCGATAACAACTACACCATCTTGCCAAAGACCATTGACACAAACTTCAATACTGTCAGCAATTACCTCGCGTGAGACGAGAGAGTATTTCATACCCTCAGTGCCCATACCAATACCATCAGAAACTGTTGGAGTACCGAATACTTGTGCTTTTGCGCCTGCTGCTTCGAGAGCTTCAACTGCTGCATCGGCTAATTTTTGCAAGCCACTATTACAAGGAGTAATCGTGGAGTGACCATTCGCAACGCCAACCATTGGCTTTACGAAATCCTTTTCTTCGTAACCCATTGCGTAATACATCGAACGGTTAGGTGCTCGAGCGACCCCTTCGGTGACCATGCGCGAGCGTTCATTTAGGCGTTTCATGCTTATTACTCCAGAAAAGGTTTGTGTCTAAAGGCTCTATTGTGCCGTGAGATCGATTAGCCAGCCGTCAAACGTATCAGTGGGCAATTGACGCTCACGAATGTAATTGTTGCGATGCAATATTAAATGAGCTTTATTGACACAGAAAGTCTATGTTTATTAATGACTTACAAATGTAATTGATTGGGGTAATATGGAATCGTACACAATCATAAGATACCTGACTTGGCACATCTACCAACAAAACTTCCAGAAATTCGCGGAGAAGCATTTACTAGAGCAAGAGAAGGTCTAGGCTTAAGCACGAAGGATTTATCGGGAATGTCCTGCTTCTCGGTTCGCCAAATTGAGCAAATCGAAAATGGCGAGATAACTAGTTTTTATGGGCTACAAAACAAAATCACGGCAGCAAAAAAAGTTGCTGTTTTATTAAAGCTCACTCCAGAAGAGGCATTTGATTTTTCTGGAGTAGCGCAACCCGTTAAGCCAGCTGAAGTAGAAGAAAAATTGCAGGAGGAGACAAAAACCTCTGTGCCAGAGCAAAAAGCAATGACGGCAAAAGAAAAAGAAGTTACGCCCACAACTCAAGCAATAGTTGAGGATTCAAAAACTCAAAAAGTCAGTGCTATCAATATTTCACAAAGCGCCTTTGATTACAGCGTCAAATCAAAAGTGCCAGTGAGCTCAAAAAAGAAGATCATCCTGTTATTAGCAATTGCTGCGGCATTGATTTTTTCTGTGGTGAACTTACGTCCGCTATTCTTCCCTGAGCCAGTTAAAGAAGAAGTGGTCATCATTCAAGAAGTTGCGCCAGAGACGCCGCCAGCAAGCGCGCCTACTGAGCCTGCACCAGCTGCCCAGCCCGCAACCGCTGTTCCTGCTCCGGCTACTCAGCCTGTAGCGGCAGCCGTTTCAGCTGAGTGCCCACCTGCCGATGCTTCTGCTCTCAATTACAAACCAGACGCACCTAAAAAAGCGGGCGATATGGTGTATTTGCAATCCAAGACTGCACAAACGGTTTGTGTGGTGGATGCTACCGGTAAAACTCAAAACAAAATGCTTGAGCCTGGTGTTGGAGCCAGCGTGTATGGCAAGCCACCGTTTAAAGTCTTAACTGGTGGATTAAATCAAGTAGATTTGTATTACCAAGGCGCGAAGGTGCGCACTGGCAATACAAGTAGCAAGACCATTATTTTGGAGTCCGCTGAAATTGTTCAGTCTGTAGCTCCATCTACCACTACAGACTCTCAATTCCGTTAATCCAAATAAAAACAGCGGCTAATGAAGCCGCTGGTTTGGATAATGCATTTAGTCGAGCGTTAAACAGCTGCGTTATCGGTCTCGCCAGTGCGAATACGAATCACTTGCTCAACTGCAGTAACGAAAATCTTTCCGTCACCAATCTTGCCAGTGCGCGCCGCTTTAGTAATGGCTTCGATAGCAGCCTCTACGCGGTCATCAGCAACTACAGCTTCTACTTTTACCTTAGGCAAAAAGTCGACTACATATTCAGCACCACGATAGAGTTCGGTATGACCTTTTTGACGGCCAAAACCTTTAACTTCAGTCACGGTCAGACCGGTAACGCCTACTTCAGCCAAGGATTCACGGACTTCATCGAGTTTGAACGGCTTAATGATGGATGTAATTAATTTCATTTATTCCCCCTAATGCAGTAATCATACCTAGAACTTCAATAGCTTGCCAAAATTGGGCTGTTTTTGGGCTCTAGGCTCTAAATTGCGATGTGATTGGGTAACGCCAATCCCGGCCAAAAGCACGGGTTGTTACGCGGACCCCTGGGGGTGCTTGGCGACGTTTGTATTCATTGAGCTTAATAAGGCGCGTAACCTTTTCGACACTCTCCGCATCAAAGCCTGCGGCAATAATCTGGGCGATGGATTGGTTTTGCTCCATGTAGCGTTCAACGATGCCATCTAATACTTCATAGGAAGGCAGGCTATCTTGATCTTTTTGGTCAGGGCGTAATTCTGCTGAAGGGGCGCGAGTCAAAATACGCTCCGGAATGATGGGCTTAATACTATTGCGATAGGCGCATAAGCGATACACCAAAGTCTTGGCAATGTCTTTAATGACTGCAAAGCCACCAGCCATATCTCCGTAGAGCGTGCAGTACCCAACTGCCATTTCACTTTTGTTACCAGTGGTTAAAACGAGTCGACCGGTTTTATTAGACAGCGCCATGAGCAGTGTGCCGCGCACACGTGCCTGAATGTTCTCTTCAGTAGCGTCTACTTTTAAACCTTTAAATTGTTCGGCTAGAGAAGTCTCTAAAGCATCAACCGGTCCGCTGATTGGAATCTCATCGTATTGCACGCCTAGGTTCTGTGCCATCTCCCGCGCATCGATCCAGGAAATGTCCGCGGTATAGCGTGAGGCCATCATGACGGTGCGCACTTTGTCGGCACCTAAAGCGTCTACAGCAATTGCTAGAACTAATGCTGAGTCCACGCCGCCAGATAGGCCAATAATCACGCCAGGGAAGCGATTTTTAGTGACGTAGTCACGAACACCCAAGACCAGTGCTTGATAGGCCTGCGCCTCAACAGACTGGGGTGGGGTAATTAACCCCTTTTCTAATTCACCGGATGCGGTGGTTGCAACAATGCCTAAGCCAGTTTCAAACTGGGGCATAGCCATCACAACTTCACCTTGGTTATTTAAAGCAAATGAGCCACCATCAAAAACCAATTCATCTTGTCCGCCAACGGCATTGACATAGACCAGCGGCATTTTGGTTTGGGCAATATGGCCGCGCAATACATCAATACGTAGCGCTTCTTTTTTCAAGTGATACGGAGATGCATTCGGCACGAGTAGTACTTGTGCTCCAGCAGCATGCGCTTGCTTAGCCGGACCAGCATGCCAGGCATCCTCACACAGAATTAATCCGTAACGAATGCCTTCGCATTCAAATACACAAGCTTGATTGCCAGGAACGAAGTAACGCACTTCGTCAAAGACTTCATGGTTAGGCAATTCTTGTTTCGCATAGCCTGCAATCACTTTGCCGTCTTGTAAAACGGACGCATAGTTTTGCAAGCCAGCGGATGTCTTTTTGGGGTGACCCACGATAACGGTCAGACCAGAGTGCTGAGCAAGCTCTTTCATTAAGATTTCAAGCTGCTCCTGCGCTGCTTCAATAAAAGCAGGGCGGAGTAATAGGTCTTCTGGGGGATAGCCGGTGAGCGAAAGCTCGGGGGTTACTACGAGTTTGGCGCCTTGAGAATAGGCTTCAAGAGCGGCCTTGTGAATTAGCTGCGCGTTGCCAGCCAAATCACCCAGTAATGGGTTGATTTGGGCCAAAGCAATTTTCTGTGCGCTCACTCCGATTCACAAAGCCTATCAATAATTTAAAAAATTACTTGTTCTCTTTGTTATAGCGTTCGATGCCCTCAAGAATTTCTTGATGAGCTTCTGCAATACCACCCCAACCCTTCACTTTTACCCACTTACCTGGCTCGAGATCTTTGTAGTGCTCGAAGAAGTGTTGAATTTGGTTTAAGCGCAAAGGATTGATATCCTCTGGTTTTTGCCAGTGAGTGTAGATAGGCAAAATTTTGTCTTCTGGAACAGCCAACAATTTCGCGTCTTGACCGCCTTCATCTTCCATTTGTAAAACACCAATTGCGCGGCAGCTAACAACCACACCTGGGATCAATGGGAAAGGAGTAATCACGAGAACGTCAACAGGGTCGCCATCACCAGCGATGGTTTTATTGATGTAACCATAGTTACATGGGTAGTGCATTGCAGTGCCCATAAAACGGTCAACGAAAATTGCGCCACTCTCTTTATCTACTTCATATTTGATTGGATCCGCGTTCATTGGGATTTCAATAATGACGTTAAAGCTTTCAGGGATCTTTTTACCTGGCTTGACGTTGTCGAGACTCATAAATACTCCGAATAGTGATTAGTAAATACCCTGATCCTATAGAGGGGGCGCAGGGGTGATTCTGTTACATACTGGTAATACTTAAAGACCATAGTTTAAAGCTTTCGGGAACCAGGTCTACCTAAGTGCAGGATATGCAAATCAATAAAGATTAACAAATGATTAACTTTAGGGAGTTCAAGCATGAGTAATGTCACTTTAGGCTTGTATTTTGCCTTGGCGTGCGGTGTCCTAGCCGTAATTTACGGATTTGTGATGCGCGGCTGGATCTTGAAGCAAAGTACGGGTAATGCCAAGATGCAAGAAATTGCGGAGGCGATTCAGCAGGGTGCGGCGGCCTATTTGTCACGTCAATATAAGACGATCGCCATTGTTGGGGTGGTTCTTACTATCCTCATGGCGCTCTTTCTGGATTTTGCAACTGCCATAGGCTTTGTGATTGGTGCTGTTCTCTCTGGTGCCTGTGGCTTTATCGGTATGAATGTCTCGGTACGAGCAAACGTTCGCACTGCAGAAGCTGCTACCAAGGGAATGAACGAAGCGCTTAATGTGGCATTTAAAGGTGGTGCCATTACCGGCATGTTGGTGGTGGGTCTTGGCCTCTTGGGCGTCGGCTTGTTCTTTATGTTCCTGGTATCGATTGGCGCAGGACAAGACCTCTCTTCGGTATTACATCCGTTGATTGGTTTGGCATTCGGCTCATCATTAATTTCCATCTTTGCACGTTTAGGTGGTGGCATCTTTACTAAAGGTGCTGACGTTGGCGCTGATTTAGTAGGTAAGGTGGAAGCAGGTATTCCAGAGGATGATCCACGCAATCCTGCAGTGATTGCTGACAACGTAGGCGATAACGTGGGTGACTGCGCAGGTATGGCAGCAGACTTATTTGAAACGTATGCCGTAACTTTAATTGCAACCATGGTTTTAGGTTCGCTCATGGTTGCTGGTGCACCAGTTGCTGCGATTGTTTATCCGCTACTACTTGGCGGCGTTTCAATCATTGCCTCCATCATCGGTTGCTCATTTGTAAAAGCAACGCCAGGCATGAAGAATGTCATGCCAGCCTTATATAAAGGCTTGATCATTGCTGGCGGCTTGTCATTGATTGCCTTCTACTTTGTAACTAACTTCATCATGCCGGATGATGCCTTAGGAATTCCGGGCAGCCAATGGCGCTTGTTTGGCTCAACAGTGGTGGGCTTGTTGTTAACAGCAGGTTTGGTATGGATTACTGAGTACTACACTGGCACCCAGTTCAAACCAGTACAACATATTGCTGAAGCGTCTACTAAGGGTCATGGTACTAACATCATTGCTGGTTTAGGCATTTCCATGAAGTCGACTGCTTATCCAGTGCTATTTGTATGCGCTGCGATTTTTGCAGCGTATTGGTTAGCTGGTTTGTACGGCATTGCGATTGCGGCAACTGCGATGTTGTCGATGGCAGGTATTGTGGTTGCACTGGATGCCTACGGCCCAATTACCGATAACGCTGGTGGTATTGCAGAGATGGCAGGTTTACCTCAATCGGTACGTGACATTACCGATCCATTGGATGCGGTTGGCAACACTACTAAAGCAGTTACCAAAGGTTATGCGATTGGTTCGGCGGGTCTAGCATCACTCGTGCTGTTTGCTGACTACACCCATGCCTTAGAGGGTATTGGTCAGCAAGTGTCATTTGATCTGTCAAACCACATGGTGATCATTGGTCTCTTTATCGGCGGCATGATTCCTTACTTGTTTGGTGCGATGGCCATGGAAGCGGTTGGTCGTTGCGCTGGTGCAGTGGTCGAGGAAGTGCGTCGTCAGTTCCGAGACATCCCTGGAATCATGGAAGGTACTGCTAAGCCAGAGTACGGCAAAGCTGTAGATATGCTCACCTCAGCAGCAATTAAAGAGATGATCATTCCTTCACTCTTGCCAGTGGTTGCCCCAATCGTAGTGGGTCTCTTGCTAGGACCTGCTGCATTGGGCGGCTTACTCATGGGTACGATCGTGACTGGCTTATTTGTAGCAATCTCGATGTGTACCGGTGGTGGCGCTTGGGACAATGCGAAGAAATACATTGAAGAAGGAAACTTTGGTGGCAAAGGTTCTGAGGCTCACAAAGCCGCAGTAACTGGCGACACCGTAGGTGACCCTTACAAAGATACTGCGGGTCCTGCTGTTAATCCGCTGATTAAGATCATCAACATCGTGGCATTGCTCATCGTGCCATTGTTGCCAGTGGTCTCACGTTAAGCAATCAGGCTGCAATAAACAAAAACGCCTAGCAATGCTAGGCGTTTTTTATTGGTATCGCCATTTTGATATTGCGGTCATTGCTTTAATTATTATTTAACGCATGCAAAAAATTCAATTAATTAAAGTACGCGTAGATGTTACAAATCCCAAAACCTTTCCAAAGGGTTTTGTTGATGGTGAGGCATTAAATCTCGTTACAGAGATGCAAATCATGGCGCATGAAAGTGAAGATGACCTGGAGTGGGAGATGCTAAATGGAGGCTCTCCGAAGCTCCGTATAGACAAGGTTTCCTCTTAAGGGGTTGAAATTATGCTAAGTGCAATATACAATTGCTATATACAGATGGAGGGTGAAATTTTGGCTATTTCAACAGTGTTTACCAACAACCGTACTCAGGCGGTGAGATTGCCTGCAGAAATGCGGCTGCCAGAAAATGTTCGAAAGGTTAATGTTCGCGCAAAGGGTCGGGAGAGAATAATTGCCCCAATTGAAAACATGTGGGACAACTACTTTTTGGGCGATGCCCGTGTAAGTGATGATTTTATGAATGAAAGAGGCTCTCAAGAGCAAAGAGATAGAGAGCCTCTCTAATGCTTAAGTACTTGCTAGATACCAATCTTGTTATTTATGTAATGAAGGGAAAGCCGCTGGAAGTGCTTAAGATCTTCAATAAAAATGCAAACCGAATGGCAATATCAACAATTACGTTGGCGGAGTTGATGTATGGCGCAGAAAAGAGTCAACAGGTTGAAAGTAATCTTAATAACATTGAAGACTTTGTAAGTCATTTGGAAGTTTTACCTTATGACATAAATGCAACTCAGCATTATGGTCAAATTAAGGCATTCTTGGAGAGCAAGGGTAAGCCTATTGGAGTAAATGATATTCATATTGCGGCTCATGCTAGAAGTCATGGTTTAACCCTGGTAACAAATAATCTATCCGAATTTAAAAGAGTCCCTAACCTTGCCCTTGAAAATTGGGTTTAGAAAAAATATCCTAATAAAAATGCCTAGCATTGCTAGGCATTTTTATTATTAAAAGTTTAGAGACTTATTCCAATGTTTCTAAGTAACGCTGCGCATCAAGTGCAGCCATACAACCTGTACCAGCACTAGTAATTGCTTGACGGTAGATGTGATCTTGTACATCGCCAGCCGCAAACACGCCAGGGATATTGGTGGCAGTAGCATTGCCTTCAAGTCCTGATTGGGTCTTGAGGTAGCCATTGTTCATATCGAGCTGACCAACAAAAAGTTCAGTGTTTGGCTTGTGACCAATGGCGATAAAGGCGCCAGTCACAGCAATCTCTTCAGTGCTGCCATCTTGTTTCTTAATGCGCACACCAGTAACACCTTTTTCATCGCCAAGCACTTCATCAAGAGTGGCGTTCAATTTGAGCTCTACTTTGCCTTCAGCAACTTTCGCCATTAAGCGA